>NZ_JBAPLV010000010.1:0-153823 GCF_037083865.1 Klenkia terrae
CCTTCTCGGCCACGTGCACCGGACTGGGACGGCTCACGATCGGAGCGGGGGCGATGGTCACCGGACCTCTTCCTCGGACGTACGGGCCGGCGGTCCGGGGACCGCCCCTCTGACTGCTACGGCACGTAGTAGATGATGGCACGACGAGCGGGTGCCGGGGCGACCCACCGTCGGCACCGTCCCGGCACACTGTGGGGACCACTGGACCCACCAGACCCCGCAGCCCGCTGCCGCGGACGACATCGAGCCGAGGAGGACGACGGTGGTCAGACCCTTCGGCGACCTGGAAGCCGCGGTCATGCAGGTGCTCTGGGACGGCGCCCAGCCGGCCACCGTGCGTGATGTGCTGCGCCGACTGCAGACACCCAAGCCGCTCGCCTACACGACCGTGATGACCGTGTTGGACAACCTGCACCGCAAGGGCGAGGTCGTCCGTGAGATGGACGGGCGCGCCTGGAGCTACGCCCCGGTGCGCTCGCGGGCCCAGCACTCGGCGGCCCTGCTCCAGGACGTCCTGCAGCACGCCGGCGATCCGCAGGCGGTGCTGATGCACTTCGTGGCCGATCTGGGCCCCGACGAGGTCAGCCAGCTCCAGCAGGCCGTGCAGGCTGCGCAACGGTCGGCCCCGTGACCGCGACCTGGATCCTGGTCGCGCTGGGCGTGACCCTGCTGGCCCTCGGCCCGCGCCTCCGGGGCACCGCCTGGATGGACAACTCACCGCGCCTGGGCATCGCCATGTGGCAGGCGCTGTGCCTGTCGGCGGTGGCCGTGCCCGTGTTGATCGGGCTGACCCTGCTGATCCCGGCGACGGCCTGGGTGGCCGGCCTGGCGGCTCTGGTGCAGGCATGCGCCCTGAGCCTGCAGCAGGCCTACGGGTTCCACGGCGACGCCCTGGAATCGATGCTCGGCGTCGTGCTGGTCGGCACGGTCGTGGTGTGGACAGCCACCCGGTTCGCCCAGGACGCCTGCGGCACCCACCGCGAGCGGGACCGGGTACGCCGCTCGGTGGCCAAGGTGAGCACTGCGCACCCGACGTTGGACATGCACGTCGTGGACTCCCCGACGGCTGCGGCGTTCTGCATCCCCGGTCGCTCGTCCCGTGTCCTGGTGACCGCCGGTGCCATCGCGGCGTTGAGCCCGGAGGAGCTCGACGGCGTGCTGGCCCACGAGCGCGCCCACCTCCGTGCACACCACCACCTGGCGGTGTCGGTGGCCGGGTCACTGTCCCGCGCCTTCCCCTGGGTGGGCCTGTTCGCGACCGCGGCGACCCAGACTGCGCGGTTGGTGGAGCTGGCCGCCGACGACAGCGCTGCACGGACGGTCCCCCGGGTCGTCGTCGCCTCGGCCATCGTGCGGCTCGCGGAGATGCGGGCACCGGCCCCTGCCCTGGCCATGGCCGATTGTTCGACGCCGGGGGTGACGGTCACCCGGGTGGGCCGGATGCTCAGCCCGGGCCGGCCGTTGCGGAGCAGCCGTCTGGGTCTGGTGATCAGCGCGCTGGTCCTGGTGCTGAGCACACCGGTGGCCGTGGCCGTGGCTCCGGCGGCAGCCGCAGCCATCACACACCTGTGCAGCGGGGTCAGCTGAACCATCAACTGCACCCTGTCCTACTGTGGCTAGTAGCAGGGAGACCGGTGGAGAGGGGTTGGTGGTGAGCCGCACGGTGCTGACCCGACGGTCCTGGTTGGCTGCGGTGGCGCTGGGTGCGTTGACCCCGGCACTGGGGGCGTGCTCTGGTGGCGCGGACCGCTCGGCGGGCTCCCAGGCCGGTGGCCGGACGACCCGGTCCGCGGCCGTGAGCACCGCCCCCGACGGCACGCAGGACGTGGTGGTGACCGTCGGGGACGACTACGTGTTCCTGCCCGATGCCTTCACGGTGTCCCCCGGACCGGTGCGTCTGACCCTGGTCAGCCAGGCCGCCCAGCTCACGCACAACTTCGTGTTCAGCCCCGGGCAAGGTCCTCGGACCATCACCGAGCAGATCCCGATCGTGGCGCCCGGTGACGAGGCGACCATGGAGTTCACGGTCACCGACCCGGGCGAGTACGGGTACGAGTGCTCCTTCCACGCGGCCCTGGGCCAGGTCGGCGTGATGACGGTCGCTGGATGAGCCCCCGGACAGCCGGCCCGTCAGGCAGGTAGGTCGACTCCGCGCTCGGCCAGCCACGAGGCGGGGTCGAGTCGGGGTCCGTTCATACCCCCTTCGTGCACCTCGAAGTGCAGGTGCGGGCCGGTGGACTGGCCGCGGTTGCCCACCAGGGCGATGGGATCTCCGGCCTCGACGACGTCGCCGGCCTGCACCTGGATGGAGTCCATGTGCCCGTAGACGGTCACATCTCCGTTGTCGTGCTGGATGTAGACCGCCAGACCGAATCCGCTGGCCGGACCCGCGCGCAGCACGACACCGTCCGCGGCGGCGACCTCCTGGGTGAGCATGGGGGCAGCGAAGTCCAGTCCGTAGTGCCTGGTTCCCCACCGCGGTCCGTAGCCGCTGGTCAGTCGCCCCTGCACCGGCAGGACGGCCTGGTTGGCCGCCTCGGCTCGGGCTGCCCGGGACGCCGCGACGGCTTGCAGCCGAGCGGCTGCTTCGGATTCGCTGATCTGCACCCTGGCGTCGGCAGGCGCTTCCTCGTCGACGTGGGCGAGGGCGCCGGCGGCAGCACTGACGTCCTGGACCTGCGCTGGGCGCCCCCCCGCGCCGGCGCCCAGGGTCAGGTTGGCGACCACCGCCCCGGCGACGACGGCGACGAGCAGTCCTGCTGCCCGGTGGCCGGCCGGGGGCCGCAGACCGGTCCCGCGGCGGCGACCGGTCCCCGTTGCCCGACCAGCCCCACGGGAGCTCCCACCCTCGGCGCTGGGCCGTGCGGGCGCACTGGCGTCACCGATCGTCATCCCGCCGCTCCCCACGTCCATCTACGATGTAGGTTAGGAGACTAGGGCCGGCGAGGCCCTGGGACGGGCAGCTGGAGCTCGACACGCCACAGGACGGAGGTGCCGGGGTATGTCGACGGTCCACGGACCTGTGGTCCTCGGTGGTGGGTGGACCGGCGCCGCTGTCGTCGGTGCGCCACGGACGGGGCTGTCCGCGGTCGGCGCCGCCCACGGGTCGGTCGAGGCCCGGTCGGAGCTGTTCGCTCCCCGGGCGTCCGACGGCGAGGTCGCGCTGGATGGCGGCACCGCCACCGCTGCCCGCCTCGGTCCGGCGCCGGAGTACGTGCCGAGCGCCCTGGGGATCGGCGCGGCGATCTGGTCGGCGGTGCGCCGACGCAGGGGAGCACCTGTCGGTGTCCCCACCACCCCTGGTTATGCGATGACCACCGGATCCCACCCTCCCGAGGAGATGACCACCCTGTGACCACCGAAGCCCTGGCCGAGCTGTCCGATCAGCTGTTCACCACCGCCGTCGCGGCCTATGCGTTGGCCGCGCTGGCCTTCGCAGCCGAGCTGGCCTTCGGTCGGCGGAGTGCCGCGGTCGCCGTGGCGGTGACCGGCGGGCACGCAGGCGCCCCCACGGCGGCGGCGGTCGCCGCGCGCTCGCTGACCGCGACGGCGCTCACCGCCACCCCACCGGCACCTGGCAGCGGCCCCGCTGGCGTGGCCGGGGTCGGTGACCCGCAGGACGAGCCGGCCTCGACCCGCCGGCGATGGGCCTGGAGCACCCTGGGTCTGGCGCTGAGCGGCCTGGGAGCGGTCCTGCAGTTCGGGGTGCTGGCGCTCCGCGGGTTCGGCACCGGCCGGGCGCCGTGGGGCAACATGTACGAGTTCGGGACCGCGGCGGTGCTGATCGGTGTGCTGGCCTACCTCGTGACGGCGCTGCGGGTGCCGGTGATGCGGCACATCGGTCTGTTCGTCATCGGGCCGGTGGTGGTCAGCCTCGTGCTCATCGGGTTCTTCCTGTATGCCGAGGCCGGCCCGCTGATCGCCGCCCTGCGGTCGGACTGGCTGATCGTCCACGTCTCGGCAGCGATCTTGTCCTTCGGCGTCTTCCTGGTCAGTGCGACGGCCAGTGCGCTGTTCCTGGTGCAGCGTCGACAGGAGAGCCGCCCGCGGTCGACCCCGAGGCTGTGGGATCGGCTGCCGTCGGCGGTGGCGTTGGATCGCGTGGCGCACCGCGCCGCGGTGTTCGCCTTCCCCATCTGGACGTTCGCGGTGGTCGCCGGCGCGATCTGGGCGGAGAGCGCCTGGGGTCGGTTCTGGGGATGGGACCCGAAGGAGACGTGGGCGTTCATCTCCTGGGTGGCCTACGCGGCCTACCTGCACGCCCGCAGCACTGCGGGGTGGCGTGGAGCTCCTGCGGCGTGGATCAACCTGGTCGGGTTCGGCTCCCTGGTGTTCAACCTGCTGTTCGTGAACCTCGTCTCCACCGGCTTGCACTCCTACGGCGGTGTCTGAGGGGATCCCCGGCCGCCGCCGGCGGCGGGAGCTACGGCCGTAGTGGGCCGTAGTGGGCTGTAGTGGGCCGTCGCGGGCGGTGTCGTGATGGGGTCGGTGCGCAGGTGGGGTCGGGGCGACGACCGGGTGGCTGGTGGGTCTCGTGCTGGGCCACCAGCGCTCGGTGCCGGTGCAGACCTGACCGTCGCCGACGGGGTGCACCCTGGACCGCGGGCACGGCGGCCCGACGGACATGCCCGGCGGACCACCGGCAGGGCAGCCAGGTCCCGGGTGCTCCCGGCCCCCCGAGCCCGCCGGGGGCGTCGTCTGTGCGGTTGGTCCCACGGGGTCCCGGCAGCGAGGGGCCGGAGGTCCATCAGACGACCGAGGTGCCCAGTCCCGTCGTGGCCAACCACGCGCGGGCCCAGATCATGAGCGCGTCCCAGGTGCCGGTGACCATCAGGAGGCCCAGGGCGATGAGCACCATGCCTCCGACCCGGCTGACGGTGCGGGCGTGCGCGCGGGCGAACCGGGACAGCGTCAGCGCCCGGCGGGCCCCGGTGGCGATGAACAGGAACGGCACACCCAACCCGAGGCAGTAGGCCAGTGCGAGGATCGCACCGCGGGTGGCGGAGGCTTCGCTGTAGGCCAGCGCGTTGACCGCGGACAGGGTGGGGCCCAGGCAGGGGGTCCACCCCAGGCCGAAGACCATGCCCAGCAGTGGCGCGCCGGCCAACCCGGCCGGCGGCCGGCGGTGCACGCGGCGTTCACGTTGCAGCCAGCTCAGCCCACCCAGGAACGCCAGTCCCATGACGACGGTGACCGCGCCCATCACCCGGGTGATGACCGGCGCCCACTCGAGCAGCAGGCGCCCCAGCCCGCCGAAGGCGGCCCCGAAGGACATGAACACGACCGTGAAGCCGGCCACGAACAGCACTGCACCGGCGAGCACACGGCCTCGACCGGTGGCCACCTGCGGCGGTGGTCGGTGGACCGGGGGTGCGCCGGGAGCCCGTGCCCGCCCGGCCGGCCCCGCCGCCGCGACCGGCACCGAGGTGGTCACCGAGGGTGCATCGGCCTGGGAGGCGGCCGCGGCGGTCTGGGTGCCGCTGAGGCCGGCGACGTAGCCCAGGTAGCCCGGGACCAGTGGCAGCACGCACGGGGAGGCGAAGCTGATCAGGCCGACCAGTGCGGCCACGGCGATGGCGATGACCAGGGACCCGTCGGTGATCAGTCCGGCGAAGAGGTCGCCGAGGTCAGTCATCGGGCGGACTCGTCGTGGGCGTGCCCGAGGGGTCCTCGGCCAGCAGCTCCTGCAGGATCGCGCGGAGGTCTTCCTCGGCGACCGCGCTCACGTAGACGCCGGCCACGCGGTTGTCCCGATCGATGAGGATCGTGGTGGGGACGACGTTGGCGGGGAATCCGCGGAAGGTCAGCGCGATCTCCCCGGAGGGGTCGAACAGCGACGGGTAGGTGATCGCGAAGTCGTCGGTGAAGGCCTGGGCGAGCTGGCGTTGGTCGCGGACGGCGACACCCAGGAAGGACACCCCGGCGTCGGCGACATCGGTCGAGACGGCCTGGAACTCGGGGGACTCCACCCGGCAGGGAGCGCACCAGGAGCCCCAGAAGTTGACCACGACGATCTGCCCGGCCAGCGAGCTCGACGCGAAATCGCTGCCGTCGAGGAGTTCGCCGGCGAAGGCCGGCGCGGTCTGCCGGGACTCGGCGGGGATCAGCTCCCCGGCGGGGGTGGCCGCGGTGAAGTCGAAGTCGCCGCCCCCTCCCCCGGAGCTGGGGATCCCCCCGTCGGTGGAGCAGCCGGCAACCGCCAGCGCAGCGACCGCTGCCAGCCCGGTCTTCAAGACCGTCCGACGGGTGGCTCGGGACTCAGCCAAGGGTGGTCCTCCAGAAGGTCCAGAACCGCACCGCGATGAGCGTGGCGATGCCGAGCAGCCACACGGTGACCACGACGGTCTGACGCCGGTGCAGGACGGCGATCACCGGTCGGGCGGCTGGGGGTAGGCGATGGGCGGTGGCGGTGAGGTTGCGCGCGGTGACCGCGGTGAACAGTGCGATGACCACGACCCACACGACCATGCAGTAGGGGCACAGCGCCCCGATGCGGTACAGGCTGGCTTGGACCAGCCAGTGCACGAACACCACGCCGGCGCTCACCCCGACCTGCAGGCCGGCCCAGAACCAGCTCGGCAGGCGTGCGCCGCCGGCCAAGGCGGCGCCGGCCACGAGGACGGTCGTGAAGCCGACGAGCCCCAGC
This sequence comes from Klenkia terrae, assembly GCF_037083865.1. Classification (NCBI taxonomy): domain Bacteria; kingdom Bacillati; phylum Actinomycetota; class Actinomycetes; order Geodermatophilales; family Geodermatophilaceae; genus Klenkia; species Klenkia terrae. Next base: position 6,647 of record NZ_JBAPLV010000010.1, read on the forward strand.
AGTGGATTGGGGAATCCGAACGCGTCGGCTTGTGGACTGCCCATCACCGACCCGCAGGACAGCACCGGGTTGATGCTGCAGGTGGGCACGTAGCTGGCCTCGGTGAGCAGGCGGAACTTCTCCACGGCCAGCACGAACGCCGCCAGCAGGCCCAGCGCACCACCGACGACGAGGCCGGCCCCCAGCCGCCGGTCTCCCCCGGAGGTGTGCAGTGGGGGCCTGTCGGGCTGGTCGCGGGCCGGCGCTGGGCGGGCGTCCGGGGTGTCGGTCGAGGTCGTCACCGGATCACTCGTCGACGGCGGCGGCGGCGGCGTCGATCAGCTCCTGGGCCGAGGCGACGGTCAGCTGCTCCCCGTCGAGGAAGAACGTGGGTGTGCCCTGAACGCCCAGCGCCAGACCGTCGTCCCGGTCAGCCAGGACGCGGTCGAGCGTGGCGGGGTCGGCGACGGCGTCGTCGTAGGCGTCCATGTCCAGACCCAGTTCGCTGGCGAACTCGCGGAACAACGGGGCTCGCGAGGTCTGCTGCTCACCCCACTGCGGCTGGGTCTCGTACATCCGCTGGTACATGGCCTCGAACTGGCCCTGCTGCGCTGCGGCTTCCACGGCGACGGCTGCGTTCTGGGCGTTGAAGTGCCCCTCGACCGGGAAGTACCGGGCGACGAAGGTGACCTGACCGGCGTAGTCCGCACGCAGCTGCTCCACCACCGGGTAGGCCGCCAGGCAGGACTCGCACTCGAAGTCCAGGAACTCCACCAGGGTGACGTCGCCGCTGGTGGCGGTGTCCAGCCGGTGGCTGTCCGCGCGGACGACGCGACTGTCGGCGTCGGCGGACGATGTGTCTGGTCCGTTGCCGAAGATGAGCAGTGCACCGGTGACGACGGCTGCGAAGACGGCTACCAGCAGGACCGAGATCTTCGTGTTGGACCGCAGGGTGACTCCTCCATCGGGAACGGCCGTGTGCCACGGCCCGGGCTCTACTATGCAGGTTAGGAAATCGCCGATCAACACCCACGTTCCAACAGACGTTGTTCTGTTGTAGCGTGCCGTGCATCCGGTCCGTCCTCCTCGGACCCGTCGAGAGGATCTGCCGATGACCGCGGACCACTGCGATCTGCTGTGCATCGACCTCCCCCACGCCGAAGCCGTGCGGGCCGGGCTCCCTGGTGCGGAGCAGACCGAGGGCCCGGCGCTGCGCTTCAAGGCCCTGTCCGACCCCCAGCGCCTGCGGATCGCCGCAGCGCTGCAGGTCGGCGGGGAGTTGTGCGTGTGCGATCTGGCCTGGATCGCCGGGGCTAGCCAGAACCTGGTGTCCCACCACGTGCGGGTGCTGCGCACCGCAGGGCTGGCCGCCTCCCGCAAGGACGGCAAGTTGACGATGTACCGGCTGACCGACACCGGGCGCCAGTTGCTCGCCCTGGCCGGGCTGGGCGGCGGCGACGGGTCGCCGGCGAGCTCGTCGGCCGCCGGGTTCGCATCGTCCACGGCGCGCGGGCAGGTGTCCGGTGTCTGATCCGTGCTGCGGTGGCCCCGGCGAGCAGCCGACCGGCGGGTCCGCGCGACCAGGCACGGCCGACACGGTCTGTGGTTCCGCCGCGACCCCGGCGACGGCGCTGCCGGTGGACGCCGGCTGCGGTGCCGACTGCGGGTGCTGCTCCCCCACACCTGACACCGGTCGGGCCGTGGTCGGCGTCGGGGACGGCTGCGGGGACCCGACGTGCTCCTCCCCGGCCAGCTCACCCGAGGAGCCCGCCCAGCCGCTGTGGCGCGCCCGGTCGGTGCAGCTGGCCGCTGCCGCCGGCGTGCTGTGGGCGGCGTCGATGATCACCGACTGGACCGGCGGGTCCACCGTGCTGTCGTGGGTGTTGGCGTTGGGCGCCGTCGCCGCCGGCGGGGCCACCTTCGTACCCGGCACGCTGCGTGCCCTGCGCCGCCGCCGGCTGGGCGTGGGCACCTTGATGACGGTGGCGATGGTCGGGGCGATCGCGCTGGGCGAGGTGCGCGAGGCCGCGATGCTGGCATTCTTGTTCTCCCTGGCCGAGGCACTCGAGGACTACGCCGTGGACCGCACCCGGCGGGGACTGCGGTCCCTGCTGGACCTGGTGCCCACCCGCGCCACCGTCCTGCGCCCGGGGCCCACCGGGGTCGCGGAGTCCGAGGTGGATCCGGTCGACCTGCGGGTCGGGGATGTGCTGGTCGTCCGGCCCGGGGAACGGTTGGCCACCGACGGCACCGTGACCGAGGGCCGGTCGACCTTGGACACCTCGGCGGTGACCGGGGAGTCGGTGCCGGTGGAGGTGCAGCCCGGTACCGAGGTGTTCGCCGCCTCGGTCAACGGCGGTGGGGTCCTGCAGGTCACCGTCACCGCCACCGTCGCCGACAACTCCCTGGCACGCGTGGTGCACATCGTGGAGGAGGCCCAGGACCGCAAGGGCGCAGCCCAGCGCCTGGCCGCGCGCATCGCCGCACCGCTGGTGCCCGCGGTGTTCATCGTGGCCGCCGTGATCGCTGTCCTGGGTTCGGTGCTGGGCGACCCCGGGGTCTGGGTGGAGCGCGCCCTGGTCGTGCTGGTCGCTGCGTCCCCGTGCGCGTTCGCGATCGCCGTCCCGGTCACCGTGGTCGCCGCCATCGGCGCAGCCACCCGTCAGGGCGTGCTGGTCAAGGGCGGTGCGGCCCTGGAGTCCCTGGGGTCGGTGCGCACCATCGCGCTGGACAAGACCGGCACCCTGACCCGCAACTCCCCCGCCGTCGTCGCCGTGCTGACCACCGACGGCCACGACGACGCCCAGGTGCTCCGTGTCGCCGCGGCGCTGGAGGCCCGCAGCGAACACCCTCTCGCCGCCGCGGTTCTGGCCACCTGGTCAGCCCAGCAGGGCCGCACTGCGGCCCCGGAGGCCATCGACGTGCAGGCGCTGGTCGGCCAGGGCCTCACCGGTCTGGTCGACGGGCGGCCAGCCAGGTTGGGCAAGCCCGGCTTCATCGACCCGGGGCCGCTCCAGGAGCAGGTCGGCGTCCACCAGGACGCCGGCGCCACCGTCGTCCTGGTCGAGCACGACGGGCAGCTGCTGGGCGCGCTGGGCATCCGGGACGAGCTGCGCCCCGAGGCGGCCGAGGTCATCACCCGCCTGACGTCGATGGGGGTGCGCACGGCGATGTTGACCGGCGACAACGCCCGCACCGCAGCGCACCTGGCCCGCGCCGCCGGCATCACCGAGGTGCACGCCGAACTGCGCCCCGAGGACAAGGCCACCTTGATCGACACCATGCGCGCCGGTCACCGGGGTGGGGTGGCGATGGTCGGGGACGGCATCAACGACGCCCCCGCGCTGGCCACCGCCGATGTCGGGATCGCCATGGGGGCCATGGGTGCTGACGTCGCGATCGAGACCGCCGACGTCGCCCTGATGGGTGAGAACCTGCACCAACTGCCCGCCACCCTGGCCCATGCCCGGCGAGCCCGCCGGATCATGCTGCAGAGCCTGGCCCTGTCCGCAGCGATCCTCGTCGTGCTGATCCCGCTGGCCGCACTGGGGGTCCTGTCCCTCGCAGCGGTGATCGTCACCCACGAGGTGGCGGAGGTCTTCGTGATCGCCAACGGGGTCCGGGCCGGCCGGACCCGTCCGGCCCGTCGAGGCCGTCCCGCCCAGACGGCTCCGGTCATCGACGAGCAGCGTGTGGGCGTCGGCGTGGGGTCATGAGTGTGCTGATCTCGGCGGCGCAGGCCCTCGGGTTGTTCCTGGTCACCAACATCGACGACATCATCGTGCTGTCGCTGTTCTTCGCCCGGGGAGCAGGCACCCGCCACCTCACCGCCAGGATCACCGCCGGGCAGTACCTCGGTTTCGGGGCGATCCTCGCGGTGTCCGTGCTCGTGGCCGCCGGTGCCTCCAGTTTCCTGCCCACCGAGGCCATCCCCTACTTCGGGCTCATCCCGCTGGCCCTGGGGCTGTGGGCGGCGTTCCGGGGCGGGGATGACGACGACGACGACGACGACCGGACCGTGGGGGTGTTGGCCGTCGCGGCGGTCACCTTCGCCAACGGCGGGGACAACATCGGCGTCTACGTCCCCGTCTTCCTCACCGTCGGCACCGCCGGGATCATCGCCTACTCGATCGTCTTCCTGCTGCTGGTCGGACTGCTGGTCCTGGCAGCCCGGTTCATCGCCACCCGCAAGCCCGTGGCGAGGGTGCTGGAACGCTCGGAGCGCGTGCTGTTCCCCCTGGTGCTGATCGTGCTGGGGATCGTGATCCTCGTCGAGGGCGGAGCATTCGGCCTGTGAACTCGACTCCCAGGCGACGGCTGGCCGTGGTGGCCGCGGCCGGCACGCTGCTCGGTGTCGACCTGGCCGCCAAGGCCGCGGTCGAGCGCTACCTCGCCGATGGTCAGACCATCGACCTGGGCCCGGTGGACCTGCGGCTGGGATACAACACCGGGGCGGCGTTCAGCATGGGAAACGGTCTGCCCACCTGGGTGCTCGTCGGGGTCACCGCCGCCATCACCCTGGCTGTCGCCGGTTACGCCTGGCGCATCGCCGGGCGACCGGGCTCACCTGCGGTACTGCTGGTCGGGCTGACCGCCGTGCTGGCCGGCGCGCTGGGCAACCTCATCGACCGCGCCGGCGACGGCCGGGTCACCGACTACCTGTACACGGGCTGGTTCGCCACCTTCAACCTCGCGGACGTGTTCATCACCCTGGGCGCCATCACCGTGGCCGGCGTCAGCCTCCTGGCTGCCGATCCTGATCCCCAGTCCCACGCGACTGAGTCACGGCCGACCCCGGGCCCTGAGGGCCCCCGCACCCCCCTGCGGTGAGAAGTCCTCACCACTGCGAATTGCCGTCGTCGAGCGTGGAGGACGACTAGCCCGTCGGCGTCTTCGCTGCCCGGGGGCACAACCCCCAGGTGCAACCGGGGCCGGCGCCCGTTGTGCCTACCCTGTCCGGAAGCTCAGTCACATGGTGGAGGTGTCGTGCGAGCTCGCCTGCTGTGGACCCTCCTGCTGCTGGGCGCGGTCTTCGCCATGCAGGGCTTGAGCTGCTACACCGCCGACTGCGACATGACCGGCGCCTCGCCGTCCGCCTCGAGCATCATCGCCGCCGACACCGGTTCGACCATCGGGTCGATGGTCGAGGCCGTCGCCGCTGATGCCGCGATGCCGGGCATGGACGCCGACGCCGGAACCGATCAGCGCGACGGCCACGGTGTCACCGCGCACGCCCTGATGGTGTGCCTGGCGGTGCTGGTCGGCGGGGTCGTCGCGGGGCTGGCTGCCCTGGCCGCGCGCATGGCCCGGCGGCGGCTCCTGACCATCTGCGCCCGGTCCACGCGCTGCGTGCAGATCGCAGTCGGCCGCGCTGTGGCGTGCGCACCGGTTCCTGAGCTGAGTCGCTTGTGTGTGCTGAGGGTGTAGGCCGAACCACCTGACTCGATGGCCCGTCACAGCACGCGGGTAGGGCTCGCCCTGCTTTTCGTCGTGACCGGCCGATGCCGGTCGCGCCCTCCCCGGCCCCAATTGGGCCCGGAGGAGCCGGTCGCACACAGCGTGCGCGAAGACGTCGCAACGCGCTCCCGTCGCGACGCACCTCGAGTCGGAGCGTGCCTTCGCACCCGCCGTCCCACCTGCAGCCGCTGACCTCGATCGCGGGTACTTCCGCCTGCGCCACCGCCGGGGCCCCGGGTGCACCTTCCCTGAACTCTCCTCGCACCACCCGAACCAAGGATGACGACAGACATGGACATGAACACCACGATGGGCGCCGGCTTGCCGGAGTGGCTGACGCCCGTGGCCTGGACCTTCGCCGCCCTGGCCCTGCTGAGCCTCGCGGTCATCGCAGCCGACATCTGGGCTCTCGGGCACCGCCACCGAACGGCAACCTCCGAGATCACCTGGGTCGGTGCCGCCCTGTTCCTCGGACCGGCCGCCCTCGTGCTCTACCGCCGCTACGGTCGCTCTTCCCACACCGACGCCCAGCCGACCCACATTCGACCGGTGATCGTCGACAGCCTGCCCGGCGGAACTGCCTCCGCCCTGGCCCACATGGTCGGCGTCCCGCTGGTCATCGCCTCCGGACTCACCATCGCCGGCATCGACCTCTGGGTCATGATCCTGGTCATCGCCGTGCTCGCCACAGCGCTGCTCACCGTCCACGAGCGCACCGCCACCGGTGCTTCCACTGCCACGGCGCTGGCTCGAGCAGCCCTCACCGTGGCCGCCTTCGACATCGGCATGGGCGGCTGGATGCTCCTGCTGCACTTCAACGACCTCATGCCCCCAGCCGCCGACGTCCAGTTCTGGTTCCTCATGCAGATCGGCATCCTCGCCGGCCTGCTCACCGGCGCCCCGGTCGTAGCCCGGCTCCGCCGCTCCACCCGTCTCGCCCCGGCCGTCTAGGAACCACTCGCCCTCAGGCGGTGCACCGAACCTTCTGCACCGCCTGGGGATCCGAGGGCACACGTGTCGGCCATCCTGGGCCCACCACGCGGGTCGACCCGCACCACTGGTCCAGGAGGTCGATGTGAACATCACGCTGCAGTACTTCGACGGATGCCCCAACTGGCAGGTCGCTGACCGGCAGTTGCTGGAGGCCCTCGAGCTGGCCGGCCTCGGCGCTACGGCGGTGGACCGCCGGCTGGTCTCCACTCCCGAGGAAGCCGAGGCGGTCGGCTTCCGGGGCTCGCCGACGATGCTGATCAACGGCGTCGATCCGTTCGCCGACCCCGACGCACCCATCGGCCTGTCCTGCCGGGTCTACCGCACAGACGCCGGGCTGGCCGGATCTCCTACCGTCGAGCAGCTGCTGGCAGTGCTGAGGTGACGTCTTCAGCTCCTGACACCCAGCCAGAGCTCGTCACCTGCGGTTGCTGCGGCCGCGAGCGACCTCGCGCGCGAGTTCACTACCTGGGGGCAACGCCTGGTGTTGCCGTCTGCTGGCGCTGTGCGCTGTGGATGGGCATCCGCACCGTCCTCCGCCGGGGATGAGGCCGGACTTGCCCCCCGCCCCGGGCGCATCCCTCTGAAGGCGCCACCCCCTGGAGGCCCCAACGCCTCGGCCCGCTGATCCGGACACGGGTCTCTGACTGAGTTGTGAGCCAGCATCCGTGGGTGGACCTACCGGGTATCGGTCCGGGGTCGCCTGGCCAGCGATCGCTCAGCGGTGCTGCTGGGGCGGTCATCCTCGGGTGTCCGTGAAGGTGGTGCCAGCGGGGCGCCGGGTCACTCGGTGCTCGTCCATCCCGGCGGGCAGCGGTCCGCGACCGGCTCACAGCTCGCCGATCTCGCGCGACGACCGACCTCGGGCGGAGGGAGTGCCGACGAGGTCCACGCGCTTGGCCCGCAGCTACGTGCTGGACACGGTCCAGTCGGCGCAGCGACGGCCAACAGCGGCAGGGGGCGCAGCTGGGCCCGGGGCGGTCGAACGACGGCGGTCAGTCCCGGGCCGGCCAGGGCACCAGCGGCGGAAGAGGGTCGGAAACGAGGCCGTTGGGGTCGGTGTCGCGGTGGTCGTGGCTGCCGCCGGCGTGGGAGATGGCGGCCAGCAGGAGTTGCAGGTGGCGGCGGTCCAGGCCGGCGGCGGTGTCGCCGAGGTCGATGGGGTGGCCGTCGGCGATGGAGGCGGCCGCGCGCAGGATGCGCAGCTGGCCGCTGCTGCCCTCGATCCGACCGGCGGCGAGGGCGTCGTCGAGCTCGCTCCAGGTGATGGCGGCCCAGGCAATGCCGGGGACCTCCCCGGTGGGGGGCGCGGTGTCGTCGTCATCGGTCTCGATGGTGATCAGGTCGGCGGCAGCGAGGCTGGGCAGCCAGTGGCCGGCGTTGGCCAGCAGTAGGACGGCTGCCTCGGAGAAGAAGTCACCGACAGCGGCGCGCAACAGGGCGGATTCCAGGTCGACCCGGTCCAGGTCGATGGGGCGAGGGCTGAACAGCACGAGGTGCTCCTTGGTGGCTGGTGCCGGTCAGGTCGAGAGTGCCAGCCGGTTGGGGTGATGAGGGCTGCTCTCCCCGCGGTCGGGCAGCCCCGGGAGGCTGACGGGTCAGGTGACTCCGGACCACCTCGGACGCCAGCCACGCCGGGCGCACCCGCGGCCGGTTCGATGACCAGCGCCGGGTGCGCTCGCCCCTACTGACGGCCGCCTGCACCCGGTCTGCCCGTTGCTGACCTGCGGTGGGGCCGCACCCGCCGGGGCGCGCCCCCGCCGTGCTTGCCGATCGGTCAGGGTCAGTCGGTGCTGGGCTGGGGGTCCAGACAGCACGCGCGGCGCTCGACGTCGGCCAGGGCATAGCCCAGGCCCTGCAGGTGGGTGAGGTAGCGGCCGGTCGAGGCGCGCCGGCTGCGCCAGTCGTTGCGGTCGGTGCGCCCCTCGTAGGCGGCCAGCACCATCACCAGGGTCATCAGCAGCGCCCGGGCATCAGTGGCCTTGTCCACCACTGCGGCCAGCTCGACCGATCGGCCGTAGGCGCCGGAGGGCACGCCGAGGAGGTCGGCGGCCAGGTGGTTGCCGCCGACGTCGGCCAGCAGGTCGCCGTCCCGGGCCAGGGCGACCGCAACGAAGGTGGCGGTGCCCTTGGGGGCGCTCTTGCGGCAGGCAAGCCCCCGTAGCCACTCGCGGCGGACGGTCTCCGCACTCCCCCACGCCTTGTTGGACTCCACGACGTCACGGCGCTCGTCACGAGCCGCCTCGCGCTGGGCGTCGGTCATCTGGTCCACCGGGACGCGGTCGGCGGTGCCGCCGCCGCTGGTGCCCCAGGAGTCGCGGTGGCCGTGGGCTGCCGGGTCGGTGCAGACGAACACCGGCACCGCGCTCACCCGCCACTGGCGCTCCCCGACTCCCCTGGTGTCCTCCTCGTCGCCGTCGCTGCCGGGCTCGCCGTCAGGGGTGACCCACCCGTGCCGGTCGGCGACGTAGGCGGCGTGACCGGGGCACTCACGGTGGTCCTCGACGGTCGGACGCGCACCGTCGGCGTTGACCAGCCGGTGCACCGGCAGCGACAGGGTGTCGGTGGTGGGAGGGTCGATGACCCGCAGGCCGGCTTCGCGCAGCTGGTCGGCTGCCGCGGCGCGGTCGGCGGCCGCGGTCCGCTCGTCGCGCAGCCGCTGGGAGACGTGATCGAACCGGCCATCGCGGGCAGCGACCACCAGGGCTTGGACGGCGTCGGGGTCGGTGTCGAACTCAGCCACCGTGGCGGCCTGGGCAAGGTCGAGGAAGTCGTAGCGGACGGTGGCCTTGCGGGCCAGCTCCGAGGCGGTGACGGCCAGGGCGGCGGTGACATCGGCCCTGCTCGCCCGGGTGCGGCGGGCGATCTGGGTCGGGCTGGTCCCGAACGCCGACAGCTGGCCGATGACATCGACCCGCTCGGCGTTGGACAAGCCGGCGCGGTGCTCGTTCTCCGCCCACTGGGTGACCAGGCGGTGCACGGTGCCGGCGTCGTCGCTGGTCTCGTCGGCGACCACGACGACGGGCACCGTTGCTCGGCCGGCTTCGATCGCGGCCAGGGTGCGCCGGTGCCCCATCCGCACCCGCACCTCTCCGTGTGCGGTGCGCACGGCGACGATCGGCACGAGTACGCCGTGCTCGGTCACGCTGGCGACCAGGTCGGTGTCGGCGGTGGTGGTGTGCCGGACGTTCAGGTCGACCAGCAGCGTGCGCGGGTCGACCTCGCGGAGCTCTGAGGCGCTGGTGGTCGGGTGACGTGGGGGCGTTGCGTGGTGGTCATGGCGGGCTCCTGCGGGTTGGTAGGACCGGATCGATCAAGATCAATTCTCGTTCGCCGAGGTGCCCTCAGGCGGTCCTAGCCATCACCTGTGGAAGCCGACGCCCAAGGCCCCACCTGTGGAAAACGGCAGGGCCAACTCACGCCCAAGCTCGAACCGAACCCGCCGTTTGCTGACCCGCCCATCCCGAACAGACCTCGACCGACACACCTCTTGCATCTGCGGTAATGAGGTGCCCCGTCACCCCGGCGGGGCGCTCGCGGGCGTCACCGGTGAGGCTCTACCTCTTGCTGCCTGCTGCGGTTGGGCATGGCTTCCGCAATGACTGCCCGCCGGTGACGTCCTCGGTGTTCGGGGCGGTCGACGCCTGATAGGAGCATGGGCACCCGCGGCCCGCAGATGCATGCGCTGCGCCCCGACACCGTCTTCGCGAGCCACCTCCCCGCGAAGGAGCCGCTGTGCTCGCCGGCATCGACACCCACAAGGACACCCTGGCCGTGGCCGTCATCGACCCGGTCGGGCGGCCGCTGGTCGTGACCGACCTGGCCAACACCGAGGCCGGGTTCGACGAACTCGAAGCCCTGCTCGCCGAACATTCAGTCGACCGGGTCGGGATCGAGGGATCGGGCAACTACGGCCGCGGCGCCGCGATCCGGCTCGCGATGGCCGGCGGCATGCAGGTCGTGGAGGTGCCGCCCTCGCTGACTTCCAGGGAGCGGTCCAGCCGGCCCGGGCAGGGCAAGACCGACCCGGTGGACTGCCTGGCCATCGCCCGGATCACCGCCCGGGAGACCGACCTGCCACCGGTGCGCCTGGCCGTCGGGCAAGCCGCCGACCTCCGTGCACTGGCCGACTACCGCAACCAGCTCGTCGCCGAACGCACCGCCCTGGCCAACCGCACCCACGCCGAGCTGCACGGCCTGCTCCCCGGCTACCAGGTGACCGTGCCGCGACTGACCGCACCGACGTTCCTCACCGCCGCCACCGACCTGCTGCGGAGTGACACCCGGATCCGCGCTCAGCTCACCCTGCGGCGGCTGAGCCGCCTCACCGAGCTGACCGCCCAGATCAAGGAACTCACCGCCCTGATCACCACCACGATGGACACCATCGACACCGGACTCACCGACCTCTACGGAGTGGGCCCGGTCGGCGCGGCCACGATCCTCGGCGAGGTCGCCGACATCCGCCGCTACCGATCCCGGCACGCCTTCGCCGCCGCCAACGGCACCGCACCCATCCCCGCCTCCTCCGGGCGCACCAGCCGCCACCGACTTAACCGAGCCGGCAACCGCACCCTGAACCGGGTGCTCTACACGATGGCCATCACCCAGATCCGCGCCGATACCGAAGGACGGGCCTACTACCAGCGCAAACGCGCCGAAGGAAAGACCGGCCGCGAAGCCCTCCGCTGCCTCAAGCGCCGACTCTCCGACCTGATCTACACCACCATGCACGCCGAGCTCGCCGAGCAGTCAACGCCCGCCACCACAGCGGCCTAAGACACCCAGCAGCGCAGCACCTCGCCGCGGTTGACACATAGGAGCTCATCCCGGGTGCCCGCACTCGTTGTGACAGGTGTGCCCGGCCGCGCTGCACCCGCCGGAGACGTGGTCAGCCCGCATGTCCGCCCGAGCGCCGCCGCCGCCGCGAACTCCCGCGCCGCCGACGAGCCAGGGAGCGCCCGGGACCCATCCGGGGCCTACCCGATCGCCGGATCATCGATCGTCCGGTTTTGTGCCGCCGGACCGTCGGTGCGCGGGCAGGGAGGACGTGCGGATGGTGCTCGGGACCCATCGCCCCGGGATCCCGTCGCCCGTGCACCGACGTGGTGTTCAGCGCTCTTCCGGCAGCGCTCGAGGTGCGGAGGCACCGGCTCGGTCCGGAGCAGTGTCACCCGGGGCCACCAAGGGGCAGCACGGCCAATTCCGCGGGCCGCCCGAGCGGGTACGACAGCGGACTGTTCGACGGCACGCCCCGTGGCCGGCATCGCCCTTGCGGTCCGCGACGTGAGGGCCGCCGGTGTCGGGGCAACAGCTCGGTCGGGCATCCACCGGCGCCGGTCTTCCCCATTCTGGAGCGCCGGACGACGTCACCCCGTGGTTGACCGGTGCCGTGCTGCACCCATCTGCCAGGTGCCGGCGCACGTCACCCCGAGCCAGGCCGTCGATGTCCGCTCATGTCACCCCGGGCGCGCCCGTCAGTCACCAGGAGGCGACCAACGCCTGGACAGCTGTCCAACGCGCTGAGGAGGAGAGCCATGACCAGTCGACTGCTGACCACCGAGGACGTCGCTGCCCGGTTCCGCACGAGCCCGGTAACGGTTCGGTACTGGCGTCATGCCGGGATCGGACCGGCCGGGGTGAAGGTGGGCCGGCGGGTGCTCTACGAGGAGGTGGAGTGCGACCGGTGGTGGGAGGCCAAGCGGTCGGCCGCCCTGACCGTCTCCTGACCGGCGTCGGCTCCGGGGCCGTTCACCTGCCCAGCACGGTGGCGGCCTCGGCGCTGACGACGTGCCGGCCGAAGTAGACGTCCAGGGTCATCGAGGGGTTGGCGTGGCCCAGCTGGTCGGCGACCTGCCGCGGGGTGAACCCCGCTTCCTCGAGCCTCGTGGCCACCGTCTTGCGGAAGGTGTGGGAGGTGACCCACGACCAAGGGCCCTCCTCGCACCGCACCGGTCGCGCGCCCGTCGTCGCCGGAGGTAGCAGTCCGGTCCCCCCGCAGGTGGCGCAGTCGAAGGAGTCCAGCAGCACCCGGAGGTCCCCGGAGACGTTGCTGGGGTCGCGGACCGTGCCGGCAACCGGGGAGGGGAACACCAGTCCACTGTCGGGGTGACGGGAGCCCGACAGCCGGCGGCGGGCCATGTCCTGCGCGAAGGCCGGGAGGGCCACCACCCGCCAGCCGGCGGCGGTCTTGGTCCGCGGCTGCACGACCAGCCCCTGCTTGGGCACCCGCACGACGGTGCCGGCGACCTCCCAGGTGCCGGTGTCCAGGTCCAGCAGGGTCTTCCCCTGCACCTTCCCGGCGCGCACGGCCAACGCCTCGCCGATCCGGGCACCGGTGGCCAGCATCCAGTCCACGACGTCGGGCAGGTCCAGGGCCTGCGCCCGCTCGCTGGTCGCGAACAGCTCGACCAGCCGTGCGGTGTCCTCGGGCGTCAGGGCTCGCGGGGCCTTCTTGGCAGTGCGGGTGACCCGGACGCCGGCGTCCCGGACCGGGTTGGCGGTGACGGCGCCGTCGACGATGGCCAGGGCGAACATGCCCGACAGGCAGGCTCGGGCGGTCTTGGCCGCACCCGGGCCGCTGGTGCCGGCGATCGCGGTGATCGCCCGCGCCACCCGGCCGGGGGTGACCTCGCGCAGGCAGAGCTCCCCCAGGGCCGGCAGCACCGAGGTCCGGATGATCGACCGGTAGGTGCGCTCGGTGCCGGTGGACCAGCCGTGGTCGGTGGCCAGCCACGCGTCGACCAGGGCGGTGACCCTGCTGCTGGCGGTGAGCAAGCCGGTGCCGTGCGGACCGCGGCGGGTGGTCAGCTCGGTCTTCAGTGCCCGCTCGGCGGCGGCCTTGCTGCGACCGGTCTTGGACACCAGCCGGGTGCGGCCGTCGAAGTCGCGGAACCGGGCGCGGGCCTGGACCTCACCGCCGGCCGTCGGGAAGAACCCGATCGTGCCGAACGTGCCCACCGGCAGTGGTGGTCGGCCCACCAGGCACCATCTCCTCATCGTTTTCGATGAGTAGATGATGCCTGGTGTCAGGCGCTGGACCTATACCTGCAGGTCATGGCTCCCCCGTCTGGACTCGAACCAGAAACCGTTCGATTAACAGTCGAATGCTCTGCCAATTGAGCTACGGGGGACCGCGTCGTGCGGTTGCCGAGATTACCCCACGAGCGGCCCGTCCCCTGGGGGCACCCCCGGGTGTGTCGGCCGGTAGCGTCGATCATCCCCAGCCACCCACCAGGAGGTCCCCGTGGCCAAGTTGTCCTTCCTCGCCGGCTTCGGTGCCGGCTACGTGCTCGGCGCCCGCGCCGGCCGTGACCGATACGAGCAGATCCGCCGCGCCTACGACCACGCCAAGGACGACCCGCGCCTGCAGTCGCTGGCCGGCACGCTGCGCGCCCAGGCCGACAACGCCGTCGCCGCCGCGAAGTCCGACCTGCGCGACCGCTGAGTCAGCGGGTCGTGTCCTCGCCCTCGACGGCCTCGGCCAACCGCTGGCGGGCCACGTCCCGGGCGGCCGGGTCGTCCCGGTCGGCGTCGTCGTCGAACACCACGGTCCACTCCCGGGCGGACTGACCGGGCACGCGGCGGGCCACCAGCAGCACCCCTCCCCCGGCCGGCAGCGGGTGGCGCTTGCTGGCCACCACCGTCTGGTCCACCCGCCGCCGCACCACCGCCGGCAGCTCGCCGGCGTCGTCCAGCACGTGCCGGGTGACCGCCCCCCGCGCCTGCACGCCGGGTTCGACCTCGAGCAGAGGGGTCACCGCGAACGAGCCGCCGGTCTCGGTCGCCGCCCAGCGGGCGTGCCCGACCAGGTGCCAAGGCAGCAGTTCGCCCTCGGGGGCGTCGGCGCCGTCGGGGACGGTCCGCAGCCCGGCCGAGGTGGCGGCCAGCCAGCCGCCGTCCCGACGCGCGCCCCAGGCCAGCACGTCCTCGGACCCGGCGGCCTGCGCGACCGGGCCGGGCGGGCGGCCGAAGCGCTGCACGAGCCGGCGGAACGGGTTCACGCGCTGAGCCCGCCGATGGCCCGCTCGCGCAGCGACCGGGCCTCCTGCTCCAGGGCGACCAGCTGGCCGAAGACCTTCGTGTACTCCTCGGGCGCCTCGACCGGGTTCATCCGCTGCAGCCGGCCCTTGAGCGCGGTCACCCGGCGCACCGTCGCCATCTCCTGCAGGCGGGTCAGCACCGCGTGCACGTACCCGCTGTCCGGCTCGTCGGACGGCGACTTCAGCGGCTCCACCGCCAGGGCCGGCAGCAGGCGGCGGGCCTCGTCGGACTCCGCCGCGGCACCCACCTGGTCCAGCCAGGCGGCCCCGCCCACGGTCGCCCCGGCGGCTCCCCCGGCGGCGGCGATCGCCGCCGCGACCGCCGCGTAGTCCGGGTGCGTCCAGGAATCCGGAGCGATGCCGTCGAAGGCCGGGCCGGCGAGCTCCGGCGCCTGCAGCGCCGTCTTCACCGCCTCGCGCTCGATGAACGCCGCGGCGTCGTCCGCCGTGCGCGCGGGTGCCTTCGCCCGCGGCGCGGGCCGGCCGTTGGTCGCGCCCTCACCGGTCAGCGCGCGCACCCGGGCCAGCACCTCGGCCTCGTCGGTGTTGCCCAGCATGCCGGCCAGCTGGCGGGCGTACGCCGGGCGCAGCGCGTGGTCCTTGATGCCGGCCACCATCGGCGCGGCCTTGTCCAGCGCGTGCACCCGACCCTCGACGGTGTCCAGGTCGTAGCCGGCCAACGTCGTCTTGAGCACGAAGGCGATTAGCGGGACCCGCCGGGCGACCAGGTCGCGGACGGCGGCGTCGCCGTGCGCCTGGCGCAGCTCGCAGGGGTCCCGGCCGTCGGGCTCGACGGCGACGAAGGTCTGCCCGACGAACCGCTGGTCCTCGGCGAAGGTCTTCATCGCCGCCGCCTGGCCGGCCTTGTCGCCGTCGAAGCAGTAGACGACCTCGCCGCGGAACTCGTCCTGGTCCATCAGCAGCCGGCGCAGCACGTTGATGTGCTCGGCGCCGAACGCCGTCCCGCAGGAGGCGACCGCGGTGGTCACCCCGGCGATGTGGCACGCCATCACGTCGGTGTAGCCCTCGACGACGACGGCCCGGTGCTGGCGGGCGATGTCCCGCTTGGCCCGCTCCACGCCGTAGAGCACGGTGGACTTCTTGTAGAGCGGGGTCTCGGGGGTGTTCAGGTACTTCGGGCCCGGGTCGTCGTCGGCCAGCTTGCGGGCGCCGAAGCCGATGACGTCACCGGTGATGTCCCGGATCGGCCACAGCAGCCGGCGGTGGAACCGGTCGATCGAGGTCCCGCGCGAGGACTGCTTGCTCAGCCCGGCCAGCTCGAGCTCGGCCTGGCTGAAGCCCGCCCCGCGCAGGTGCCGGGTCAGCACGTCCCAGCCGGCCGGGGCGAAGCCGCAGTCGAACTCGGCGGCCATCTCCCGGGTGAAGCCGCGCTCGGCGAGGAAGGTGCGGGCGATCGCGGCGTCGGGGGTGGCCAGCTGCTGCCGGTAGAACTCCGCGGCGGCGGTGTTGGCCGCCACCAGCCGGGCGCGCTGGCCGGCCGCGGCGCGGTCCGGGGCGCCGGTGGGCCGGCCGCCGTCGTCCTCGTACTGCAGCTGGATGCCGACCTTGCCGGCCAGCAGCTCGACGGCCTCGCTGAAGGACAGGTGGTCGATGTCCTGCACGAACTTGATGACGTCGCCGCCGGCGCCGCAGCCGAAGCAGTAGAACAGCTGCCGGGCGGGGGTGACGTGGAAGGACGGCGACTTCTCGTCGTGGAACGGGCACAGCCCCTTCAGCGACCCGCCCCCGGCGCGCTTGAGCTGCAGGTGCTCGCCGACGACCTCGTCGATCGTGGCCCTCTCGCGCACCGTGGCGATGTCGGCGGCCCGGATGCGGCCGCGCCGCTCACCGGCCATGACGAACTCTCCCGTGCACGGATCCCCTCTCCCGCGCCGACCCGGCTGCCCGGCGCCGTCCCATCATCCCAGCGGCCGCCGACGGCGTCACGCGGCCGCCGCGGCCTGGTTCCGCCGGGTGAAGGTGTGCTCCAGCCAGAGCAGGAAGACCACGTGCCGCAGCGGGACGTCGTCGCGCAGCTCCAGGGTGGGCACCGGGCTCCAGAAGCCGACCCGGCCGCTGGTGCCCAGGGTTGCGCCGTCCGACGTCCAGACCCGGTTGCGGGCGCCGCCCTGCACCTGGACCAGCACGCCCTCCAGGTCCACGTCGTGCCGGGAGGTCCAGAACGAGGTGCGCACCGCCCGCATCCGGGTGGTGCCCTCCGGGTCGACCGACAGCCGCGCGCCCAGGTCCCCGCTCTCCTTGCCGAACACCCACTCGGCGCCGTCGACCACGGCTCGGGCCCGCTCGCGCCAGAACCCGAGCTGGAGGGTGGCGACGACGAGCCCACCGCTGGCCACCTTGTCGGGCTCGCCGCCGGCGACCACCGCGCGCACCCCGGCGTCCATCCCGGCCTCGCCGGGCGCCGGCAGCGTCCAGCGGGTCATCCGATGCCCGGGGCGCCGGCCACGCTCTCGCCGGTCGCCCGGTAGAGCAGGTAGGCGGCGGTCTCGCGGAGGATGTAGCGGAACTGGGTGCTGCGGGTCTGCACGGCCGGGCCCTGCCGGGTCGGCGAGCTGGCCGCGTCGATGCCGGAGTCCTCGGCCATCCGCTCGGCCCGCATGGCGTGCCACGGGTCGGTGACCAGGACCGCGGTGGACCAGCCCTGTGCGTCGAACTCGGCGGCGACCAGCCGCATGCTCTCCAGGGTGTCCACCCCGTCGGTCACCGCGACCAGGTCCTCGGCCGGGACGCCGGCGTCGAGCAGGTAGTCGCGGCCGGCCTCGGCCTCGGTGAACTCGTCGCCGTCCTTCTTGCCGCCGACGGTGACCACGACGGGGGCGACGCCGTCCTCCCAGAGGGCCAGCGCGTGCTCCAACCGGGCCTCGAAGATGGAGCTGGGGACGCCGTTGTACTGCGCCGAGCCCAGCACCACGATCGCGTCGGACCGGGGCTCGGCGTCCTGCCGGGCGGTCCACCAGATGGCGATCGCGGTCGACACCACCACCAGGGCGACGGCGAGCACGGCCGCCCCGACCGCGCGTCCCACGAAGCCTCCGACCATGCCGTCATGGGTACCACGTGACCTTGTCAGCGGAGGTGCAGTGAGCTGGTGGGCGAGGCTCAGCCGAAGCCGAGCGAGCCCCCGCACACGCGGTAGCCGTCCTCCTCGACCAGGACGACGTCCTGCTGGGCGGTCTGCCCGAACACCGTCAGCGCCAGCACGACGTCCACCGCGGGCCGCCCGTCGGGGGCCACCGTGTCGGTCGTGCTGACCACCTCGGCCTGCACGGAGTCCGGCACCTGGTTGCCACCCATGAGGTCGGTCTCCACGGCGGACTCGGGCACCTGGGCCTGCACCCGCTCGCACAGCAGGTCGTGCACCCGCCCCGAGTCCCCGTCCACCGCCGCGTCGATGTAGGCCAGCGCTGCCGCCGAGGGCGTGCTGGGGGCGCGGCCGGACACCAGCACGAACCCCAGGACGGCGAAGAGCACCGTCACCGTCACCACCGCGGAGCCGACCACCGCCGACGTCTGGCTCTTCGGCGACGGCGCCGGGGACCGGTAACCCGGGAAGCCGACGGCGCGCGCCGTCCCGCCCTGCGATGCGGCCTGCGCCGGCGTGGGCACGTACTGCTGCTGCGGAGCCCCGATCTGGCCGGGGAACACGACCTGGGTCGGGGCGGCCGGGGGCCCCGAGCCGAGCTGCTGACCAGGGCCGGGCGGTGGGGGCTGGACCACGGCGGTCCTCTCTGCGGCGGGCGGGGTGGCGCCATGCTGCCAGCCTCGGCCGGTCACCGGAAGTGCTGTGCGCCCACCGATCAGGCGATGCCGCAGACCTTCGCGCCACCTTGGGCGATCACGACCAGCTGCACGGTGGTCACCGAGCCGCCGTCGTCCCAGGCGACCGGGACCACCTCGGCTCGCTGGCCGTCCAGGTCGCCCTCGACGGGGTCGCCGACCGACGGTGTACCCGGTCGCAGGTAGTCCCCCGCGACCTGGTCGGCCCGCAGGCGGGCCTGCTCGTCCTCGCACAGCAGGCCCCAGGCGGTCTGGGCGTCCTCGGCGGCCAGTGCCCGGGCGAACACGTCGGCCACCTCGGTCACCTGCTCCTGGGTGCTCCCGGTGACCATCGGCAACAGGACCACTGCGCCGACCGCGACGGCCGCGGTGCCGGCCCCCAGCGCGAGCAGCAGACCGCGACGCGGGCGGCCCGGCCCGGCGTGCAGCGGCTGGGGATCGTCGTCGTAGAGGAAGGGGCCCTCGGTGCTCATCCGCCACCGACCAGCAGCTCGGCGCCGACCGGGGGGCGCGGGTCGTCGCGGTCGTCGAGCCAGCCCGCGGGCAGCGCGACCGGGCGGGGCGGCGTCGTCCGGCCGCGGGGAGCGCCCAGGACGGCGACCGGGTACGGCTGGTCCTCGACGCCGGCCAGCAGCTCGGCGAGCTCGTCCAACGAGCTGACCATGGCCAGCGCCCGCCGGGTGTCCGAGCCGACCGAGAAGCCCTTGGTGTACCAGGCGACGTGCTTGCGGAAGTCCGAGCAGCCGTGGGTCTCGCCGTGCTCGGCGGCCAGCAGGGTGGCGTGCCGGTGCATCACGGCGGCCACCTCGCGGAAGGTCGGCAGCGCGCGCTGCGTCGACCCGGCGAAGGCGGCGGCCAGGTCGCCGAACAGCCACGGCCGCCCGAGGCAGCCCCGGCCGACGACGACGCCGGCGCAGCCGGTCTCGGCCACCATCCGGAGGGCGTCGTCGGCCTCCCAGACGTCGCCGTTGCCCAGCACCGGGATGTCCACGGCCTCGACCAGCCGGGCGATGTGCGTCCAGTCGGCGGTGCCGCTGTAGAGCTGGTCGGCGGTGCGCCCGTGCAGGGTGATCGCGGCGGCCCCGGCGCCCTGGGCGATGGCGCCGGCCTCGAGGTAGGTGTGGTGCTGCGGGTCGATGCCGACCCGGGTCTTCACCGTCACCGGCACGTCGCCGGCTGCGCGCACGGCCGCGGAGACCACGTCGCCGAACAGTCGGCGGCGCCAGGGCAGGGCCGCTCCCCCGCCCTTGCGGGTCACCTTGGGCACCGGGCAGCCGAAGTTCAGGTCGATGTGCGCAGGCCGGGTGCCGGCGACGCACTCGTCGACCAGCAGCTCGACCGCGCGGCCCACGGTGGCCGGGTCGACGCCGTAGAGCTGCACGGAGAAGGCGTCGTGCTCCTCGGTGGTCGCGCGCACCATCCGCAGCGTCTTCTCGTTGCGCTCCACCAGCGCCCGGGTGGTGATCATCTCGCAGACGTAGAGCCCGGCGCCGAACTCCCGGCACAGGGTGCGGAAGGCCGGGCCGGTGATGCCGGCCATCGGGGCGAGGACGACGGCGGGGTCCACGGTCAGCGGGCCCAGCCGCAGCGGCGCGGGCGCGCCGGCGGGGCGGGCATCGAGGACGGCGGTCACCCCTCCAGGGTAGGCGGGCCGCTGAGGAGGGCAGCCAGCCGTTGTCCTCCGCCAGCCGGACCGCCTCGGCCCGGGTGCGCGCGCCGGTCTCGACGATCGCCGCGGACAGGTGGTTGCGCACCGCGCCGGGGGCCAGGTGCAGGTCGCCGGCCAGGTCGGCCACGGTGCCGCCGTCCGAGCAGCACGCAGCGCCTCGGTCTCCCTCGCCGACAGCGGCGTGGTCCCGGCGGTGAGGGTCTCGGCGGCCAGCACCGGGTCGACCACCCGCAGCCCGCCGTGCACCCGGCGGACCGCGTCGGCGAGCTGCCGGGCCGGGGCCGCCGGTCTGCATGACCGCGGCGACCAGGCCGTGCGCGACGGCGGTCCGCGGGGGTAGGCCGTAGACCTGGACCTGACCGGAGTCGGGGCGGGACAGGCCCAGCAGCACGTCGATGGTGGTGGTCTCGCCGGCCCCGTTCGGGCCGAGGAAGGCCAGGACCTCGCCGGCCCGGACGGTGAGGTCCAGCCCGTCGACGGCGGTCACGCTGCCGGACCGCTTGGTCAGCCCGGCGAGCCGGACGGCCGGGGGCGCCCCCGCGGAGGTGGTCGGTGCACCCGGCACCGCGCTGGTCTGCGTCACGCCCACTGCCTGGTCAGCGGGCTGCCGCTGGACATCGGCCGACCATCACGACCCCACCGTGACACCTGTCATCCGCACCCGCGTGGGGGTCGGCCGGGGATGGTCACCGCCGCTGGGGGATGGTCCGCGGCCGGCCGCGGACCATCCCCCAGCTGGGCGGACCCACCCCTCGGTCAGCAGCCGGGGAGGCGCTGGGCGAGGTAGCCGACGACCTGGTCCAGTCCGACGCGCTCCTGGGTCATGGTGTCGCGCTCCCGCACGGTCACCGCGTCGTCCTCGAGGGTGTCGAAGTCGACGGTGAGGCAGAACGGCGTCCCGATCTCGTCCTGGCGGCGGTACCGGCGGCCGATGGCGCCGGCGTCGTCGAACTCGACGTTCCAGTTCTTCCGCAGCGCCGCGGCCAGGTCGCGCGCCTTGGGCGAGAGGTCGGCGTTGCGCGACAGCGGCAGGACGGCGGCCTTGACCGGCGCCAGCCGCGGGTCCAGGGCCAGCAGCGTGCGGGTGTCGACGCCGCCCTTGGCGTTGGGGGCCTCGTCCTCGCGGTAGGCCTCGACCAGGAAGGCCATCAGCGAGCGGGTCAGGCCGGCTGCGGGCTCGATGACGTAGGGCGTCCAGCGCTCGTTCGTCGTCTGGTCGAAGTAGGACAGGTCGGTGCCCGAGTGCTCGGAGTGCGTCTTCAGGTCGAAGTCGGTGCGGTTGGCGATGCCCTCGAGCTCGCCCCACTCCGAGCCCTGGAAGCCGAACCGGTACTCGATGTCGACGGTGCGCTTGGAGTAGTGCGACAGCTTCTCGGCCGGGTGCTCGAACAGCCGCAGGTTGTCCGGGTCGATCCCCAGGTCGGTGTACCAGTCCTTGCGCTGGGCGATCCAGTACTCGTGCCACTGCTCGTCCTCGCCGGGCTTGACGAAGAACTCCATCTCCATCTGCTCGAACTCCCGCGTGCGGAAGATGAAGTTGCCCGGCGTGATCTCGTTGCGGAAGCTCTTGCCGATCTGGCCGATGCCGAACGGCGGCTTCTTGCGGGCGGCACCCATCACGTTGGCGAAGTTCACGAAGATGCCCTGCGCGGTCTCCGGGCGCAGGTAGTGCAGCCCGGACTCGTCCTCGACCGGGCCGAGGTAGGTCTTGAGCATCATGTTGAAGTCGCGCGGCTCGGTCCACGAGCCGGTGACCCCGCAGTTGGGGCAGGTGATCTCCGACAGGCCCTCGGGCGCGCGGCCCTTCTTGGCCTCGAAGGCCTCCTCGAGGTGGTCGGCGCGGAACCGCTTGTGGCAGTTCTGGCACTCCGTCAGCGGGTCGGTGAAGACCCCGACGTGGCCGGAGGCGACCCAGGTCTGGCGCGGCAGGATGACCGAGGAGTCCAGGCCGACGATGTCGTCCCGGCTCTGCACGACCGTGCGCCACCACTGCTTCTTGATGTTCTCCTTGAGCTCGGTGCCCAGCGGCCCGTAGTCCCAGGCGGAGCGGGTACCGCCGTAGATCTCCCCGGCGGGGAAGACGAACCCCCGGCGCTTGCAGAGGTTGACCACCTTGTCCAGGCGGGCGGGGTCGGCCTTGCGGGGGGTGCTGTCGTTCTCGGTGGCCACGGGGAGGGCTCCATCCGGCTGGCGGTCGGCGGGTTACGGGCAAACGCTAGACGGCGCCCACCAGCTCATTCCGACAGGTACACCCCGGGCTCGTCGACCGCGTGCACCCAGACCGGGGCGCCGGTGATCTTCACCTCGGCCGCGGACAGCGCCCGGCGGTAGGCGCCGACGCCGTCCCAGGTGGTCAGCAGCGCGCACAGACCCGGGTCGTCGGCCGCGGTGCCGAACTCGCCGGCGACGAAGCCCGGGCGGGCGCGCAGGGCGGCCAGCAGCGCCGCGCCGTCGGCCAGCAGGGCCGCGGGGTCCTCGGTCCGGAACCTGGTCACCGCGAACACGGGCACCCCTCCACGTTTGACAATGGTTCTCACATGCACGGATGATGGTGCCATGCCGGCCGCCCCGCTCGAGCTCACCCGCTGGCTCCCCGAGGACGTCGCCGCGGCCAGCGAGCTGCTGTCCGCGCTGGCCGCGCCGCTGCGCCTGTCGATCGTGGCCCTGCTGGACGAGCACGGCACGTCGTGCGTGCACCAGCTGGTCGAGGCCCTCGGCGTCACCCAGCCGCAGGCCTCCCAGCACCTGCGGGTGCTGCGCGGTACCCGCCTCGTGGCCGGCGACCGCCGGCACCGCGAGGTGCACCACCGCCTGGCGGACGACCACGTCGGCCACGGCGCCCTCGGGCACGCTGCGCACACCCAGACCTCCGCCGCTGCCCCGGTCTCGATCGCCTGATGGCCCGCACCACGCGCCAGCGCACCGCCGTCGCCGCGGTCTTCGACGACCTCGAGGGGTTCCACAGCGCCCAGGAGGTGCACGCCCGGCTGCGCGCCGACGGCGACTCCGTGGGGCTGTCCACGGTGTACCGCGCCGTCCAGGCCCTGGCCGAGGACGGCGAGCTGGACTCCATCCGGACCAACTCCGGCGAGGCGCTGTACCGCCGCTGCAGCACCCAGCACCACCACCACCTGGTCTGCCGGGGCTGCGGGCGGACCGTGGAGGTCGCCGGGCCGGTCGTGGAGAGCTGGACCGACCGGGTCGCCGCCGAGCACGGGTTCGCCGACGTCAGCCACACCCTGGAGATCTTCGGCACCTGCGCCTCCTGCCGCACGGCCGCCGCCGACGGCTGATCACGGCGTGGTCACAGCCGTTGGCCGCACGCTCCCCGGTCCCTAGACTCCGAGCGCGGTGGGCAAGGGCCCCCGCCGGGTGCTGGGTCGGATGGCTGAGGGGGGCGCGCGGTGGAGTCCGAGCAGTTCGGGAGCTACCGCATCGAGGCGCTGATCGGGCGCGGCGGCATGGGCGAGGTCTACCGGGCCTACGACACCGAGCACGAGCGCACCGTCGCCCTCAAGGTCCTCTCCGAGCACCTCGCCGCCGACCGCGGCTACCGCGAGCGCTTCCGCCGGGAGGCCCACCTGGCCGCCCGGCTCAACGAGCCGCACGTCGTCCCGATCCACCGGTACGGCGAGATCGACGGCCGGCTGTTCCTGGACATGCGCCTGGTCCGCGGCGACGACGTGGCCCAGGTGCTCGCCCGCGACGGCCGCTTCAGCCCCGAGCGGACAGTGTCGGTGGTCAGCCAGGTCGCCCAGGCGCTGGACGCCGCGCACGCCGACGGCCTGGTGCATCGCGACGTCAAGCCCTCCAACGTGCTGCTCACCGGCAGCGGCGACGCGGAGTTCGCCTACCTCGTCGACTTCGGCATCGCCCGGTCCACCACCGACTCCCAGGGCCCCTCGCTGACCCAGACCGGCGCGGCGCTGGGCTCGTTCGACTACATGGCGCCCGAGCGGTTCCTGGAGCGCGAGATCGACCTGCGGGTCGACGTGTACGCGCTGGCCTGCGTGCTCTTCGAGTGCCTGACCGGTCGCCGGCCCTTCCCGCGGGACGGGCTGGGCGCCCAGATGTTCGCCCACGTCAACACCGAGGTGGACCCGCCGTCCTCGCTGGCGCCCGGGATCCCGACCGCGCTGGACGCCGTCGTCGCCCGCGGCCTGGCCAAGGACCCCGACGCCCGGTACGCCAGCGCCGGCGAGCTCGCCGCCGCGGCCCGCACCGCGCTGGGCGGCCGCCCCCGCCCCGAGGTGGTCGTGCCGCAGGCGCCGCCCACCACGATCCAGGACCTGCGCAGCGTGCCGCAGACCGTCGGCTTCACCGACCCCTCCGGCGGTGGCGGCACCGGTGGCGGGTTCGGCCCGACCGGCCCCGGGACCGGTGGCGGCTTCGGCCCGGTCGGTCCGGGCACCGGTGGCGGGTTCGCCCCGAGCGGTCCGGGCACCGGCGGCGGGTTCGCCCCGGTGCGGCAGGGCACCGGCGGCGGGTTCGCGCCCCCGGTGGGACCGGGCACCGGCGGCGGGTTCGGGCCGGGGCCGGGCGCCTGGACGGCGACACCGGTGGCCACCTACCCGCCGCGGCAGGGCACCGCCGGCGGCTTCGGGCCGCCGACCAACGGCGGCACGTGGGGCGGGCAGCAGGTCCCCCCGCCGCCGCCGAAGAAGTCCTCCGCCGTGCTCTGGATCGCCCTGGTCACCACCGTCGTCATCGCGGTGATGGTGGTGGTCGCCGTCGTCGTCACCCGCGGTTCGGACGGCGAGGACGTCACGGTCACCGACCCGCCGCCGTCCACGACCACCGTGACCCAGACACCGCCGACCTCGGAGCCGGCCGAGGAGACCACGCCCTACGACTCCCTCCGCGAACGCGTCCCGCCCGACTTCGACGCGTCCGGGTGCACCGAGGAGGAGCTCCCCGGGGACGGTGCGGACTCCTTCCTGGAGTGCGGGTCGGCGCAGTCCGACGGTGGCCCGGAGGCCTCCGGGTTCTACGGCTACCCCGACGTGTCGACCCTGCAGGACATCTTCGCCAACGACGTCGCCGGCCAGGGCCTGACGCAGGTGTCCTTCGACGACCTGCCGGGGACGTACGGGTGGACCTACTACACGATCGGTGGCGAGCGAGCCGGCGCCGTGGCTGCGTTCCTGCTGGAGGACGGCACCGGCGTCATCCTCTGGACCCAGGACGACGCCCTCGCCGAGGGCGCGGCCTACGTGTCCGGCGCCGACGACCTCGACGAGCTGTGGGACTGGTGGCTCACCCCGAAGAGCACCTTCGAGGCACCGTGAGTCCGGGGCCCGTCAGCCGACCATCCGGCGCACCAGCTCGCTGACCTCGGCGGTGGTGCCCGGCCGCTGGCCCAGCGGCGCCAGGCAGGCCTGCACCACGGCCGCCTCCTCGGCGCTCATGCCCGGACCGAGCACCGGTTCGGCCGCCAGCACCCGCCGGATCGCCAGCAGCGGCTCGTTGGCCGGGAGCTCGCCGTACAGGCCCACGCCGGTCAGCGCCCGGTGCAGGGTGGCGCCCAGGGCGAACACCTCGCTGCCCCGCGAGGGCCGCTGGCCCTGCAGGATCGCCGGGTCGACGTACTCCACCGACGCCGCGCCGGCCATGCCGGTCATGGTCACCCCCGGCGCGAGCACCCGGGACAGCCCGAGGTCGGACAGCTTGCCGCCGGTCTCGGTGACCAGGACGTTGGCCGGCGTGACGTCGCCGTGGGTCAGCCCGGCCTCGTGCAGCGCGTGCAGCGCCAGGCCGGCGTCGGCCACCGCGCGCAGCACCTCGGGGCGGGCCAGCGGTCGTGCCGGGGTGGCCAGCGAGCCCAGCGGGCACCACTCCATCGCGTAAAGGAAGCTGTCCTCGAGCACCGCGTCGTACACCCGCACCAGGTAGGGCGAGGAGACCTGGGCGAAGGCCCGCAGCTCCCGCACCCCGCGCTCGTAGGCCTGCTCGCTGTGCGTGCCGGTGAACACCTTCACCGTGACGTACTCGTCGGGCAGCCCCAGCCGCGCCGGGGGCCGGGCCAGGTAGTAGCGACCGTTGTTGCCCTCGCCCAGCAGTCGCACCACCGGGTAGTCGGCCACGTGGCTGGGCGTGCTGGTCCGGGTCGAGACGTCCACTGCCGACTCCTCGCGACGAGGTCCTCCGCCGTCCCCCACGGGCGGCGGGCGAAAGGCTCCCACGTCCGTCCCGCCGTCGCTAGGCTCCGGCGAACGCGGTGGCGGACCGAGCCGTTCCGCCCGACCAGCGACCAGCCCGGGAGCCGTCCGTGGAGCACACTCCGGCCGAGATCGTCGCCTACGTCTTCGTGGGCCTGGCCGTCATCGTCGTGGTGGCCCGCCTGGTCGGCCGGCTGGCCGTCCGGCTGGGCCAGCCGGCGGTGGTCGGCGAGATCATCGCCGGCATCGCCCTGGGCCCGAGCCTGCTGGGGGCGCTGCCCGGCGACCTGGACCAGCTGCTGTTCCCCACCGACGTCCGGCCGTACCTGAACGTCCTGGCCCAGCTCGGGCTGGTGCTCTTCATGTTCATCGTCGGCCTCGAGGTCGACCTGTCGTTCATCCGCGGCCGGGAGCGGGTCGCCTTCACCGTCTCCGCCGCCTCGATCCTGCTGCCCTTCGGGCTCGGCATCGGCCTGGCGTTCGTGCTGCACCCCCGGCACGACGTCGTCGGCGGGGACGCCGTCGGCTTCGTCGCCTTCGCGCTGTTCCTGGGCGTGGCCATGTCCATCACGGCGTTCCCGGTGCTGGCCCGGATCCTCAGCGAGCGCGGCATGCACCGCACCCCCACCGGCGTGCTGGCGCTGGCCTGCGCCGCGGTGGACGACGTCTTCGCCTGGGCGCTGCTGGCCGTCGTCGTCGCGGTCACCGTGGGCGGCACGTTCACCGGCGTCGCCCAGATCCTGCTGCTCACCGTCGGCTTCGCGCTGGTGGTCTTCCTGGTGCTGCGCCCGCTGCTGCGCCGGCTGGTGGAGCGCTACGAGCACCACGGCCGGCTGACCCCGGACATGCTGGCGCTGGTCCTCGTCGGCGTGCTGGGCAGCGCGTTCATCACCGAGGAGATCGGGATCCACTTCATCTTCGGCGCCTTCCTGTTCGGGGTCGCCATGCCCCGCACCGGTGCGGCGGCGCTGAACCGGGAGGTGCTGGACCGGATCGAGCAGGTCAGCGTGCTGCTGCTGCTGCCGGTGTTCTTCGTGGTCACCGGGCTGGGCGTGGACATCGGCGGGCTGTCGGCGCGCAACCTGGTCGAGCTGCTCCTGGTGCTGCTGGTCGCCGTCGCCGGCAAGTGGATCGGCGCCTCGGTGGCCGCGCGGTCCCAGGGGGTGCCGCGCCGCCAGGCCACCTCGCTGGGCGTGCTGATGAACACCCGCGGCTTGACCGAGCTGGTGATCCTCAACATCGGGGTCGGCCTGGGCGTGCTGGACGGCACGATGTTCACGCTGCTGGTGGTCATGGCCGTGGTCACCACCGTGATGACCGCCCCGCTGCTGCGGATCACCTACCCGCCGCGGGCCGTCCAGCGCGACATCGAGGCCGCCGAGCGCGCCGCCCTCGGACTGCCCGACGCGTTCACCGTGCTCGTGGTGGTCGGCGACCCGGAGGCCGACGCCCAGCTGGTGCAGCTGGCCGCGGACCTCGCCGGGCTGGAGCGCCCGGCCCACCTGGTCCTCAGCCGGGTGCTGCCCGCCCGCCCCGGCCTGGAGGTCGCCAGCGGCCTGGGCCAGGAGCTCGGGCTGATCGCCGCCTCCGGGGACCAGCTGCGCCGGCTGGGCCGGCCGGCCGAAGCGCGCGGGCTGACCACGTCGGTGAGCGCCCGGTTCAGCGACGACCCGTGGCAGGTGGTGCGGGACCAGGCGCGCTCGACGGCGGCCGACGTCGTCCTGGTGCGGTCCGGGTGGGGCACGGCCGGCGCGGCGCCCACCGAGGCCGACGAGCTCGCGGCCTCCGTCGTCCAGGTCCACGGCACGGGCACCGAGGACGACGACGTCTGGCTGCACGTCGACGGCTCCCCCGACGCCCGCGCGGCGGTCCGGCTGGCCGCTCAGCTCGCCGCGGCCCGCGACGTCCCGCTGCGGCTGGTCGGCGCGGACGGCTGGCGGGCCCGCCGGCAGGCCGACGGGGTGGTCGAGCTGCTGGAGCGGGCCGGGCTGACCGTGCACCGCGGGGCGACCGCGGCCCCGACCGGGCTGCACCTGGGCCCGGTCGGGGCGGCCGAGCCGGTCGAGGACGGCGTCGTGCTGGCCGTGCTCGCCGGCACCGACGACCGCGACCGCGACCTGTCCGAGACCGTCGCCGACCTCGAGACCCCCTGATGGGTCAGAAGCCGCCGTGCGGCGACTGGAAGGCGAACTGCCGGCCGCCGAGGCGGACCGCCGTCCCCGGGGTGAGCCGGACGGCCTGACCCGGCACCAGCGAGGACCACCCGGGCGCACCGGCGGCGGCGACCAGCGTGCCGTTGGCCGACCCGGCGTCGATGACCAGCACGTCCCACTCGTGCAGCCGGACCTCGAGGTGGTGCCGGCTGACCCCACCGGTCGTGTCGACCACCAGCAGCGGACGCAGCTCCCCGGCGAGCACGCGCTCGTCGCTGTCGGGCTCGCGGCCCAGGAGGTAGTCGGCGTCCAGGTTGACCGTCGCGCCGTTGTCGAACACCAGCAGGCCCAGCGGGGGCCGCACGCCCTCGAGGAACACCCCGGTGCGCTCGGCCATCCGGATGCCGCACAACGCGCAGAAGTGCACCCGCGGGTCGTTGAGGTGGCCCCGCGAGCAGAGGAAGCCGTGCACCTTGGCCCGGTCGTCGGTCTCCTCGGCGGCCAGCGGGGTGACCGGCTGGGCGGAGCTGACCACCGGCAACGGCTGCGCGACCGGCAGGGGGTCGGCCGGGGCGAGCAGGTCGAACGAGCGCGCCGGGGCCGGCAGCGGGGCCGGGGGCTCCGAGGGCTCGGTGGGCCGCGGCGGCGGTGCGCTGGAGACCACCGGTGGCGTCGGCGCGTCCGTCGGCGCCGAGACAGCACCCGGGGGCGGCAGCCGGACGGCGGTGGTGGACGCCGGTCCGAACGCCCCGGTGCCACCCGGGGAGGCCACCGGGGACAGCACGGCGGCGCCGCCGGGCACCGCGCCGCTCTCCAGGTCGGCGAGCGGGTGCGGCGAGCCGCCGGGGTCGGTGCCGGCCGACAGGCGCAGCGCGGCCGGCGGCCAGTCCACGGTGCGCTCGAGGCGGGGGGTGCCGTCGGCGAGCGGCTCGCCCTCGTCGGCGCTGAGCCGCAGCCCGAGCTCGGGCACCTGGGCCAGCGCGCTGCCGACCAGGGTGATGGCCAGCCCGTCCTCGGTGGCCGCGGCGACCGCCAGCGACGTCATGGCGCTCTGCCCGTCCAGCCAGCCGCCCAGGGTCTCCTGCAGACGGCGGCCCGGCGCGCGGCTGCCCTCGGCCGAGACCTTGCGGCACAGCGCGACCAGCTCGGCCAGGCGGTCGGGACCGCCGGTCCCCAGCGCGGTCGGCGGTCCGGAGTGCCGGGCGCCCGGGCTGCGGCCCCAGCCGTCCAGCCCGGCCGACGCCCGGGGCGCCGGCGGCGTGGTCTCGGGCACGACGACCAGCAGCAGGCCCGGCATCCGGACGACCAGGTCGGCACCGGGGACGACGGCGACCGAGACCTGGTCGAAGGCGGGCACCGTGGCCGCGCCCGAGGACGCCGGCGCCGGCCGCGGGGGCACCGGCCGGTCCGGGGCCGGGGGCCGGCCGGGGATGGGGGGCAGCGGGGACGACGGCATCAGACCAGCCGCCCGCCGTTGAAGCGCCAGTGCACGAACGGCACCCGCATCGGTCCGTTGGCGATGAGGAACACCCACATCCAGGTCGTGACGAAGTGGATCAGGAACGCCCAGCCGGGCAGCGAACCCACCCACGGGATGGCCCCGCCGGCGAACAGGAACCACACGAGCAGGCCCTCGGGGACCATGGTGACCAGGCCGAACAGGGTCGGCCAGTCCTTCTCCCACCGGAACTGCTGGATGCCGTGGTAGACGAGCTCCCACAGCACGCCGAGCACGGTGACCACCAGCAGCACCGAGAACGTCGCCGCGTACGAGGCGCCGATCCCGACCCCGGTGGGCAGCACCGGGGTGACCAGCAGGGTCCACAGGGACCCGACGACGACCAGCAGGACGACCCGGGTCTGGATCCGGCCGTTGAGGGTGGGCAGCACGAGGGGCTCTCCGGGTCTCGAGGGGTTCTCGGTGGGTCAGATCTGCTTGCCCCGGGCCCACTTCCACCACTGGCTGGTGGAGCGGCCGGGGCCGAGCTTGCTGCCGAAGCCCTGCGCGTGCAGGTCGTCGGCGATCTCCTGGGCGGCGATCTGCAGACCGAGGAAGGTGTCGACGCCGGGGAAGTACCCGCCGAGCGTGGCGCTGCCCGAGGCGTAGATGCGGCCGTTGCCGCTGCGGGTGCCGCGGACCTCGAAGCTGCGCTCGACGTCCAGCCGCCCGACCGGGTTGCGGCCGGCTCCGGAGTGGTCCAGCAGGTCGGCCAGCACCCGGTGCTCGCGGATGTCGGCCTCCAGCCCGGTGCAGTCGATGACCGCGTCGAAGGAGCCCAGCTGCGGCCCCTGGTCGCTGTTCACCGCCACCTCGACCAGCTCGCCGGTCTTGGTCATCCGGCCGATCTGGCCGACCATCACCCGGTACCAGCCCTGGGCGCGGCCGCGGGACAGCTGCTCCTGCCAGTTGTGCCGGACCGGGGTGTTGGTGCCGCCCATCTCCTTGTAGAGCCGGGCCCGCTCGGCGCCCTCACTCTTGCGCACCTGCTGCTTGAGCTGGCCGCCCCACACCGACTTCGGGTAGTTGAAGCCCTGGTAGGCCCAGCCGTCGGCGCCCTTGCGGCGCTTGAGGATCCCGGTGCCGTGCGGCTTGTCGGTGTAGGTGCGGAACAGGTGCACGATCTGGGTGTCCAGCCGCAGCCGGTCCCGGTCGTCGACCAGCCGCTGCAGCACGCGGGAGGCGACGATGCCGCCGCCGCGGATGAGCACCACGCCCGGCTTGGCGCGCAGCTTCTCGTACACCTGCTCGTGCGGCTCGTAGGCGTTGACGACGCTGGCGTAGTCGTTGGTGAGCGTCCGGTAGTCCTGCAGGTCGTCCAGGAACTTCAGCCCCGGGTAGCCGACGGCCACGTGCACCCACTGGCTGCGGTAGGCGATCCGCCGGGTGGACGTCGCGCCCTGCGGCGGGGTGAGGACGGTGAAGTACCCGCCGCCGGCCCGCCGGCGCACCATCCGGACCTGGCCCCGCACCACCATCTCCGGGTACCGGATGCGGTGCATCTCCGCCTCCATGGAGACGAAGGCGTGCCCGGCCTTCGGCGTGTAGTAGTTGGCCCAGATCGGCTCGACCAGCACGTTCCACAGCTGCTTGAGGTCGCCCTTGAGCCCCTCGCGCAGCGCGTAGCTCGGGAACCCCCAGATGTTGTCCGGGCAGGACGCCGAGTCCGAGCGCAGCCGCTCCCCGCGCGGGACCTGGGACACCGTCGTCAGGTACTCGTAGCTCTGCCAGGGCGTGTCCAGCGGGGTGAGCACCCGGATCGCCGAGGTGGGGACGCCGCAGATCCGCAGGTAGTCGGTGGTCACGAACGAGCCGATGCCGCCGCCGAAGGTCACGAACGGCACGTCGACGACGGGGATCCCGTGCTCGGCGAGCATCCCGTCGGTCCACACGTCGGTCCCGACCAGGCGGTCGCTGAGGTCGCCCGCGGCGGGGGGCGGCGGGGCGAGGGGATGGCTCACGGAGGGCACCTCGGGTACGTCGGGGCGGACGTCGTCCGGGGAACTGTCTTGCCCCCGGGTGCCCGTGTCAACGCCCTGCGGCGCAACCTGGGCCGGAACGAGACCGGACCGTGTCGTCGCGCCCTCTACGATCGTCGCGACGCCGGGGGTCGCCTGGGGTCCCGCACGCGTCGGAGGAGGCCCGTGGAGTCAGGTCGGTTCGGGCCCTACCGCATCGAGGAGCTCATCGGGCGGGGCGGGATGGGCGAGGTCTACCGGGCCTACGACACCGAGCACCGGCGTACGGTGGCCCTCAAGGTGCTGTCCTCGGGCCTCGCCGGGGACGACGGCTACCGCGAGCGGTTCCGGCGCGAGGCGCACGCGGCCGCCCGGTTGTCCGAGCCGCACGTCGTCCCGATCCACCGGTACGGCGAGATCGACGGCAAGCTCTTCCTGGACATGCGCCTGGTGAAGGGCGTCGACCTCGGGGACCTGCTGCACGCGCACGGCGCGCTGGAGCCGGCCCGGGCCGTGGCGGTCGTCGGCCAGGTCGCCCGGGCGCTGGACGCCGCGCACGCCGAGGGCCTGGTGCACCGCGACGTGAAGCCCTCCAACGTGCTGGTCACCGGTGAGCCCGGCGACGAGTTCGTCTACCTGGTCGACTTCGGCATCGCCTGGTCGGCCGCGGACTCCGAGGGCCCCTCGCTCACCCAGACCGGCTCGGCGGTGGGCTCGTTCGACTACATGGCCCCCGAGCGGTTCATGGAGCGGCCGATCGACGCCCGGACCGACGTCTACTCGCTGGCCTGCGTGCTCTTCGAGTGCCTGGCCGGCCGCCGTCCCTTCACCGGGGACAACCTGGCCACGATGATGTACGCCCACCTGAACACCGCCCCGCCGCCGGTGTCGGCGCTGCGGGCCGGGCTGCCCGGCGGTCTGGACGCCGTCGTCGCCCGCGGGTTGGCCAAGGACCCCGCGGCGCGCTGGCCCAGCGCCGGCGCGATGGCCGCGGCCGCGCGGGCGGCGCTCACCTCCGGCGGGGTCACCCCGCAGCAGGAGTCCCGGTTCGCCCCGGGGCCTCCCCCGCCGCAGCCGCAGGCCGTCGGCATGTCCGGCCCGGGCTGGACGATGCCCCCCGCACCCCCGCCGAGCTGGTCCGGTCCCCCGGTCGGCGCGGTGACCGACCCCGGTCGACCGGCCCGCCGCCGCTGGCTGCCCTGGGCCGCCGCCGGCGTGGTGGCCGTGGCCGTCGCCGCGGTGGTCGGCGTGGTGGTCAGCCAGGACGGCGACCCCGACACGACGACGACCCCCACGACCAGCGCGGCCCCCACCACGTCGGCCGAGGACGCCGAGCTGCTGGCGGCGCTGCCCAGCGCGATCGACGGCTGCTCGCCGGCGACCACCTCGGCCCTCGGCGAGGTCGCCGCGGTGGACTGCGGCGCCAGTCCGGTGCAGCCCGGACCGTCCGCGGTGCAGGTCTCGCGGTTCACAGACTCCGGGGCGGCCGACGCCGCGTTCCTGGCCCGGGTGGACGCCGACGGCCTGACGCCGCTGCCGTCGCGGGAGACCTGCCCGTCGACGCAGGGCTACTACTACTGGCTCGACGACGACCGGCAGACCGCCGGCCGGGTCGGCTGCCTGACCACCACCCGCGGGGACGCCGTCCTGTTCTGGACCGAGAGCGCCGGCCAGGTGCTGGTCACCGCCACGGCGGCCGGCGCCGGCACCCAGGGGCTCGCCGACCTGGTCACCTGGTGGTCGGGGGACCGCAGCACGACCACCTTCGCCGGCTGACGGGCAGCGCTCAGGCGCTGCCGAAGCGGCGTTGGCGGGAGGCGTACTCCTCGCAGGCGGCCCAGAGGTTGCGGCGGTCGAAGTCCGGCCACAGCACGTCCTGGAAGACCAGCTCGGCGTAGGCGGACTGCCAGAGCAGGAAGTTCGACGTGCGGTTCTCCCCCGAGCTGCGCAGGAACAGGTCGACGTCGGGCATGTCGGGCTCGTCGAGGAACCGGGCCACGGTCTTCTCGGTGATCTTGTCCGGGTTCAGCCGGCCGGCGGCGACCTCGCGACCGATCGCCGCGGCGGCGTCGGCGATCTCGGCCCGCCCGCCGTAGTTCACGCACATGGTCAGGGTGAGGACGTCGTTGTCCTGCGTCAGCTCCTCGGCGACCTCGAGCTCCTTGATCACCGAGCCCCACAGTCGCGGACGGCGCCCGGCCCAGCGCACCCGCACGCCCAGCTCGTGCATCTCGTCGCGGCGGCGGCGGATCACGTCGCGGTTGAAGCCCATGAGGAAGCGGACCTCCTCCGGGCTGCGCTTCCAGTTCTCGGTGGAGAACGCGTAGGCGCTGATCGCGCCGATGCCCAGCTCGATGGCGCCCTCGACGCAGTCGAACAGCGAGGCCTCGCCGGCCTCGTGGCCCTTGGTGCGGGGCAGCCCGCGCTGCTTGGCCCACCGCCCGTTGCCGTCCATGACCACGGCGACGTGGTGCGGCACCTTGTCCGCCGGGATGGCCGGGGGCCGGGCGCCGGAGGCGTGCGGGGTGGGCGGCCGGACGGCGCGCCTCACGAGCGGTCCACCAGGGACAGCGAGCGCAGCCCGCGCTCCAGGTGCCACTGCAGCAGTGCGGCCACGAGCCCGCTCCCCTCGCGTCGGTTGGTGCCCTGGCTGGCCTCGGCGGTGGCCCAGTCGCCGGTGAGCAGGGCCTCCAGCAGCTCCACGGTGACCGGGCTGGGCAGCGTGGAACCGGTGGGCCGGCAGGCCGGGCAGACCATGCCGCCGCCGGGCACGGAGAAGTGCCGGTGCGGTCCGGGCTCGGCGCAGCGGGCGCAGTCGGTGAGCGCGGGCTCCCAGCCGGCCACCGACATGGCCCGCAGCAGGAAGGCGTCGAGCACCAGGCCGGGCGGGTGGGTCTGCTCGGCCAGGGACCGCAACGCCCCGATGACCAGCAGGAACATCCGCAGCGACGGTTCCTTCTCCTCGGCGGTGAGCCGGTCCGCGGTCTCGAGCACCGCGGTGCCGGCGGTGTAGCACCGGTAGTCGGCCACGATGGCCGGGCCGTAGGAGTGCAGGGACTCGGCCTGGCTGACGATGTCGAGGTTGCGGCCGGTGTAGAGCTGCAGGTCGACGTGGCTGAACGGCTCGAGCCGGGCACCGAACTTGCTCTTGGTCCGGCGCACGCCCTTGGCCACCGCGCGCACCTTGCCGGTGCGCCGGGTGAGCACGGTGACGATCCGGTCGGCCTCGCCGAGCTTCTGCACCCGCAGGACGACGCCCTCGTCGCGGTAGAGGGCCTTCGGGGTGTGCGCCGACACCTAGTAGCCCAGCCGCTGCAGCTTCTTGGGGTCGTCCTGCCACTCCCCCAGCACCGTGACGTGCAGCGACAGGTGCACCCGGCCACCGAGCAGGTGCTCCAGGCCGACCCGGGCCTCGCTGCCGATCGCCTTGATGGTGGCGCCGCCCTTGCCCAGCAGCATCGGCTTCTGGCTGGCCCGCTCGCAGTGCAGCAGGACGTGCAGCTCGGTGAAGACGGCCTCGGGGTCGCGGGGATCGGGCTTGCGGATGATCTCCTCGACGCTGACGGCCAGGGAGTGCGGCACCTCCTGGCGCACCTTCTCCAGCGCGGCCTCGCGGACCAGCTCGGCGATCTGCCGCTCGAGGTCGTCGTCGGTGAGCTGGTCCTCGGGGTACATCGGCGGGCCCTCGGGCAGCATGCCGACCAGCAGCTCGGCGAGCAGGTCGACCTGCTCGTCGGCCACCGCGCTCACCGGCACCACCTCGCGGGCCTCGACCAGCTGGGAGGCCGCGATCAGCTGCGCGGTGATCGCCTTCTTCGACGCCGCGTCGGTCTTGGTGACCACCAGGACCACCGGGGTGCTCACGTTCTTCAGCTGTCGGGCGATGAACGCGTCGCCGGCGCCGACGGGCTGGTCGGCCGGGATGCAGAACACGATCACGTCGACGTCGGCCAGGCTGTCGCGGACGACGTCGTTGAGCCGCTGGCCCAGCAGGCTCTTGGGCTTGTGCAGCCCGGGGGTGTCGACCAGCACGAGCTGGCCGTCGGGCCGGTGCACGACGCCGCGGATGGCGTGCCTCGTGGTCTGCGGCCGGTTGCTGACGATGCCGACCTTGTCGCCCACCAGGCGGTTGGTGAGCGTGGTCTTGCCCGCGTTGGGGCGCCCGACCAGCGCGACGAAGCCGCTGCGGTACGGGGCATCAGGGGTGCTCACGCCGACCATCCTCCCACCGCCCACCGACACCACGGGGACGACGGCTGGGACGATGTCGGCATGGCCCGCCGAACCCGACGCCCGAACGACGAGCCGCCCGCGGTCCGCGCCGCCCGCGACCGGGAGCGGCACATCAGCCAGGTCACCAGCTACGGGTTCTTCGCCCGCCGTGGCCCCAAGCGGTCGGTCACCGTCGTCCCGGCGCCGCTGCGGTACTGGCAGTACGTCGCGGTCAGCCCCGGCATCGCGCTGGCCACCGTGGCCGCCGTCGTCGTCTGGCTGCTGGCGCTGGGGCTGATCAGCGGCTGGCCCGCCGCGCAGGACGAGGTCCCGCTGGCCGTCGGCCTGGGCGCCGCGGTGCTGGTGCTGGCCACCAGCCGGTTCACGATCTCGGACTTCGCGGTGTCCAACGACATCGCCGGGCTGCGCCAGACGTCGTCGTTCGGCGTCGTCCCGCTGGTGCTCGTCGAGGACGTCGTCGTCGGCCGCGCCCCGGCGGACTGGCCGCGGGCCAAGCGGCGCGGTGGCTGGTGGCCCGGGCGCACCCGCGTCGTCGTCCGGCACCTGGCCGCCGACGGCGTGGCCGACCGGGCCTTCGCCATCTGGGTCCGCGACCACGAGGCCGTCGCCGACGCCCTGGACCGGCCGCTGGCCTGACCGCGTGACCCTCCCCCCGGTCGAGCTCGGCGCGTTCCCGCGGGAGCGCGCCGGGGAGCTGCTCACGCTGCAGCGCGCGGCCTACGTCACCGAGGCGCAGCTCTACGCCGACGCCCGGCTGCCGGCGCTGACCCAGACGCTGCCGGAGCTGGTCGCCGAGCTGGCCGGCTCCTCGTGCCTGGCCGTTTGGCACGGCCCGCGCCTGGTCGGCGCGGTGCGCACCCGGGAGGTCGACGGCGTCCTGCACATCGGGAGGCTGGTCGTCGCCCCGGACCTGCAGGGCCACGGCACCGGCAGCCGTCTCCTGGCCGCGGCCGAGGCAGCCTCCGGGTGCGCGACGGCCACGCTGTTCACCGGGCACCTCAGCGAGGCCAACCTCCGGCTCTACCAGCGGCACGGCTACGTCGAGACCCACCGCGAGCAGCTGTCGCCGACGGTCGAGCTCGTGCACCTCGCCAAGCACCTCGCCCGCTGACCCGGGGCAGGTCCGCCGGGGTGGGGGGAGGTCCGGGGCCGGCCGCGGACCATCCCCCAGCTGGGCGGACCGTCCTCGGCAGGCGGGTCAGACGGTGGTGACCAGGGTGCCGTCGGGGCCGGCCAGGTGGACCGGCGCGCCCGCGGTGAGGTCGTGGACGGCGGCCAGGCCGGCGGGCTCCACCGCACCGGCGCCGCTGACCACCGCGGCCGCCTCCAGGCCCTCGACGCCCGAGGACACCGCGGCGGCGACCGCCGCCTGCAGGGCCGAGAGCTGCAGCGAGGGCAGCGCGACGGTGGCGGCCAGGTAGGTCCGCCCGTCGGTGTCGCGGACGGCGGCCCCCTCCGGCGCCCCGGTGCGGCCGCGGGCCGAGCGGGCGAGGGTGACGAGCTTCTGGTCCTCGGGCTGCAGGTCGGTCACGACGACAGCCTCCCAGCCGCGTCGGCGTCGACGTCCTCGGGCTCCGCGGCGGCCGCCGCGGCCTCCTTCTTCTCCCGCTTGCGCCGAGCCCGCCGCTCCGCGCGCTCCTCGTCCTCGGGCTCGGTCGCCGGGGCGGGCTCGTCGGCCTCGGCCTCCTCGGCGTCGGCGGGCTCCTCCACCCGGCGGACCAGCATGGTGTCGATCTGGTTGCGCCGTCCGCCGGTCCGCTCGGCCAGCAGGTGCAGCTCGCCGACCACGGTCTCCGAGCCCTCGATCGGCACCCGGCCGATCGCCCGCGCCAGCAGCCCGCCCACGGTCTCCACGTCGTCGTCCTGCGGCAGCTCGACCCGGAACAGGTCGGCCAGGTCCTCCACCGGCAACCGCGCGGTGATCCGGTAGGACCCGTCGGGCAGCTCCTCCACCGGGGGGCGCTGCACGGCGTCGTGCTCGTCGTCGATCTCGCCGACGATCTCCTCGAGGATGTCCTCGATGGTCAGCAGGCCGGCGAAGCCGCCGTACTCGTCGACCACGACGGCCATGTGGATGCGGCGGGCCTGCATGTCCCGCAGCAGGGCGTCGACCGGCTTGGACTCGGGCACGAAGGCCGCGGGCCGCATGAGGTCCTCGACCCGGATCCGGCTGACGTCCTGGTCGCCCTGGGTGCGCCGGACCAGGTCCTTGAGGTAGACGACGCCGACGATGTCGTCGACGTTCTCCCCGATGACCGGGATCCGGCTGAACCCGCTGCGCAGGGCCAGCGCCAGCGCCTGCCGCAGGCTCTTGGTCGACTCGACGAACACCACGTCGGGCCGGGGCACCATGACCTCGCGGGCGATCGTGTCGCCCAGGGAGAACACCGACTGGATCATGTCGCGCTCGTCGGACTCCACGACGCCGCGCTCCTCGGCCATGTCGACCAGCTCGCGCAGCTCGACCTCGGTGGAGAACGGTCCTTCGCGGAACCCCCGGCCGGGGGTGATGGCGTTGCCCAGCAGGATCAGCAGCGTCGACACCGGGCCCAGCAGCCGGCCGAGCAGCCGGGTCGGACCGGCCGCGGCCAGCGCGATCGCGTAGGCGTGCTGCCGGCCCAGGGTGCGCGGGCCGACGCCGACCAGCACGTAGCTGATCACCGTGGTGACCGCCGCCGCCGTGACCACGCCGGCCCCGACGCCGTCGAACTGGGCGTAGAGGATGACGCCGATCAGCACCGCGGCGGTCATCTCGCAGGCGATCCGCAGCAGGAGCAGCAGCGAGACGTGCCGCGCCCGGTCCTCGACGACCTCCAGCAGCGCGCCGGCCCGGCGGACGTCGTCGCGGCGCAGGGCCTCGACCCGCGCGCGGGAGATGCCCTGCAGCGCGGCGTCGACGGCGGCGAACACCCCGGCGAGCGGGACCAGCAGGACGGCGATCACCAGGAGCGTGATCGCGGTGGAGCTCATCGCGGCGCGGTCTCCTCGCCGGTCACCTGGTCCCGCGGGACGGCGGCGAACTTCTGCAGGAGGTCGGACTGCAGCCCGAACATCTCCTTCTCCTCGTCGGGCTCCATGTGGTCGTAGCCCAGCAGGTGGAGCACGCCGTGGGTGACCAGCAGCAGCAGCTCGTCGTCCATGGTGTGGCCGGCGGCGCGGGCCTGGCGGATGGCGACCGCCGGGCACAGCACGACGTCGCCGAGCAGCTCGGGACCCGGGTCGGGGTCGTCGGGCCGCTTGGTGTCCAGCTCGTCCATCGGGAAGGCCAGCACGTCGGTCGGGCCCTTCTCGCCCATCCACCGCTCGTGCAGGCTGGCCATGTACTCGACGTCCACGCACAGCACTGACAGCTCGGCCAGCGGGCTCACGCCCATCTCGCCGAGCACGTACCGGCAGATGCCGGTCAGCGAGGTCTCGTCGACGGCGATCTCGGACTCGTTGGCGACCTCGACGGCCACGGGTCAGCTGCCCTTCTGCCGCCGCGGGCCGGAGCCGCGCACGGGGTCGGTGGTGCGGGGGGCGGTGGCGACGTCGTAGCGCTCGTAGGCCTCGACGATGTCGCCGACCAGGCGGTGCCGGACGACGTCGGAGCTGGTCAGCTCGGAGAAGTGGATGTCGTCGACGTCGCCGAGGATGTTGCGCACCACCCGCAGGCCCGAGGGCGCCCCGCCGGGGAGGTCGACCTGGGTGACGTCGCCGGTGACGACCATCTTCGAGCCGAACCCGAGCCGGGTCAGGAACATCTTCATCTGCTCGGCGGTGGTGTTCTGCGCCTCGTCGAGGATCACGAAGGAGCTGTTCAGCGAGCGGCCGCGCATGTAGGCCAGCGGGGCCACCTCGATGGTGCCGCTCTGCATGAGCCGCGGGATCGACTCGGGGTCGACCATGTCGTGCAGCGCGTCGTACAGCGGCCGCAGGTAGGGGTCGATCTTCTCGCTGAGCGTGCCGGGCAGGAACCCCAGCCGCTCCCCCGCCTCGACGGCCGGGCGGGTCAGGATGATCCGGTCGACCTGCTTGGTCTGCAGCGCCTGCACGGCCTTGGCCATCGCCAGGTAGGTCTTGCCGGTGCCGGCCGGGCCGATGCCGAACACGATCGTGTTGGCGTCGATCGCGTCGACGTAGTGCTTCTGGTTCAGCGTCTTGGGCCGGATCGTGCGCCCGCGGCGGCTGATGATGTCCAGGCTGAGCACCTCGGCGGGGCGCTCGCTGCCGCCGGAGCGCAGCATGCCGACCACCCGCTGCACCTCGTCCGGGCGCAGGGTCTGGCCGCGGCGGACCAGCGCGATGAGCTCGTCGAAGACGCGGACGGCGAAGGCGGTGTCACCCGGCAGCCCGGTCAGCGAGATCTCGTTCCCGCGTACGTGGACGTCGGCGGCGAGCTCGGTCTCGACCAGCCGCAGCAGCTCGTCGCCGGAGCCCAGCAGGGCGACCATGGAGACGGACTGGGGCACGGTGATCGACGTCCGGACCGGGGCGGTGCCCTCGGTCGGGGTGGAGCTCGGAGAGGTGTCGGGCAAGAACGCTCGACCCTGCCTTCCTGCGACGGGAGTGGGACCCGGCCGAGCTTACGCCGGGGCCCGCTCCCCGGCGCCCGCATTCCCCGGTCAGCGCCCCCGGTGGGTGGCCTTGCCGGGCCCGTCGGCCAGGAACGAGGTCACGGCGCCGCGCAGGTCGTCGGTGTCGAACAGCGCTCCGGACACCGCGGGGACGACGTCGTCGGCGGCCCGGACCCCGTCGCGGACCGCGGTGGCCACGATGGTCTTGGTGGCCGCGTGCGCGACGGTCGGGCCGGTGGCCAGCTGCCGGGCGAGGGCCAGCGCGGCCTCGGCGAAGCCCTCGACGGGCAGCACGCGGTTGACCACGCCCCAGGTCTGCAGGGTGGCGGCGTCGTACCGCTGGCCGGTGAACACCAGCTCCTTGGCCCGCGCGGACCCGGCCCGCTCGGCCAGCCGCTGCGGACCGCCCATGGACGGCGTCAGCCCGACGACGATCTCGACCAGCCCGAAGGAGGCCTTCTCCGAGGCCAGCAGCAGGTCGCAGGCCAGCGCCAGCTCGAACGCCGCGGTGAGGGTGAGCGCGTGCGCGGCGAAGACCGTGGGCACCGGCAGGTCCTCCAGGGCCTGCTCCACCCGCAGCAGCCGTGTCCAGAGCTGGGCGCCGACCTCGGTGGCGTCGTCGCGGGCCGCGGCGTCGGCGAACAGCTGCACGTCGACGCCGCCGGAGACGACCTTGCCCTCGGCCCGCACCAGCACCGCCCGGGCCCGGTCCGTCAGGGCCGGGTCGGTCAGCCGGCCGAGCTCGGCGACCGCGGACTCCAGCGCGTCGAACGTCGCGGCGTCGAAGAGGTTCAGCGGCGGGTTGTCCAGCACCAGGACGGCGACGTCGCCGTCCCGCTCGATGCGCACCGGGGCGGTCACCCGGGCGGCCAGGTCAGGTCGCGGCCGCCGAGCACGTGGCCGTGCACGTGGTGCACCGTCTGGCCGGCCTGCGGCCCGGAGTTGAACACCAACCGGTAGCCCGGCTCCGGCGCCTCGTCGGTGGCCAGGCCCTCGGCGACGGCGACCGCGTGCGCGGCGGCGACCACCTCGGCCAGCAGACCCGGGTCGGCGCCGACCAGCAGGCCGGCGGTGGCGTGGTGGTCCTTGGGGATCACCAGCACGTGGGTGGGCGCCTGCGGGTCGATGTCCCGGAAGGCCAGGGTGCGCTCGGTCTCGTGCACGACGTCGGCCGGGATCTCCCCGGCGACCATGCGGCAGAACAGGCAGTCGGTCACACCCGGCACCCAACCACGCCGCCCCCCGGCCCGCCGGGCTACCGCCAGCGGGTGCGGGCGGCGATCGCGGCCAGGGCCGCGGGACCGGCGGTGGAGGTGCGCAGCACCTCGTCGCCCAGCCGGACGACGACCGCGCCGGCCGCGCGGAAGGCCACGGCCTCGCCGTCGGTGATGCCGCCCTCGGGACCGACGACGACCACCACGATGCCCTCGGTCGGCACCTCCACGGCCGAGAACGGCCGGCGGGCCTGCTCGTGCAGCACCAGGGCCAGGTCGGTGTCGCCGAGCAGGCCGCAGACCTGGCGGGTGCTCATCGGGTCGGTGATCTCGGGGACCCGGGGGCGGCGGGCCTGCTTGCTGGCCGCTCGGGCGGCCGAGCGCCACTTGGCCAGGCCCTTGTCCACCCGGTCCTCGCGCCAGCGGGTGACGCAGCGCGCCGCCGTCCACGGCACGATCCGGTCCACGCCCAGCTCGGTGGCCAGCTCCACGGCCAGCGGGCCGCGGTCGCCCTTGGGCAGCGCCTGCACGAGCACCAGCTCCGGGGCCGGCGGCGGCACCAGGTGCCGGGCCAGCACCTCGACCTGCAGGCCCTCGGGACCGGCCGCGGCCACGACGCCCTCGACGACCGTGCCCTCGCCGTCGGCCACCCGGACCCGCTCCCCGGCGGTCAGCCGCAGCACGTCGACGGCGTGCCGCGCCTCGTGCCCGGTGACCAGCACCGTGGGCCCCTCCGGCAGCTCGTCGACCAGGAACAGCGGGGCGCCGTCCGGGGCCAGGGTGTCGGGCTGGCTCATCGGCCGTTGAACGCGTCGCGGACCCGCCCGAAGAGCCCGTTGTGCTGGGCCCGGCTGGCCTCCGGGTGGTCCTCGCCGCGCAGGGCGGCGAGCGTGCGCAGCAGCTCCTCCTGCTCGGCGTCCAGCCGGGTGGGCGTCTGCACGTCGACGTGCACCATCAGGTTGCCCCGCCCGGTCGCCCGCAGCCGGGGAGCACCGTGCGCCCGCAGGGTGAGCACCGAGCCGGACTGGGTGCCGGGCTTGATGTCCAGGGGCTCGTCGCCGTCCAGGGTGCGCAGCGTGAGCGTGGTGCCCAGCGCGGCCGCGGCCATCGGCACGGTGACCCGGCAGTGCAGGTCCTCGCCGTCGCGGGTGAACACGTCGTGCGGGCGCTCGCGCACCTCGACGTAGAGGTCGCCGGCCGGGCCGCCGCCGGGGCCGACCTCGCCGTGCCCGGACAGCCGGATCCGCATGCCGTCCTCGACGCCGGCCGGGATCTTCACCGGGATGGTCCGGCGGGCCCGCACCCGGCCGTCGCCGGCGCACTGCGGGCACGGCTCGGGGATGACCTGGCCGGTGCCGCCGCAGGTCGGGCAGGGGCGGGAGGCCACGACCTGGCCCAGGAACGAGCGCTGCACGCTCTGCACCTCGCCGCGGCCGCCGCACGTCGTGCAGCCGGTCGGGTGGGTGCCCGGCGCGGTGCCGGCCCCGGTGCAGGTGGTGCACAGGACGGCG
Organism: Klenkia terrae; assembly: GCF_037083865.1. Lineage (NCBI taxonomy): Bacteria > Bacillati > Actinomycetota > Actinomycetes > Geodermatophilales > Geodermatophilaceae > Klenkia > Klenkia terrae. The sequence goes on from NZ_JBAPLV010000010.1 coordinate 49,863, forward strand.
GTGTCCACGGTGATCTCGGTCGTCGTCCCGAAGACCGTCTCGTCCAGGTCCAGGTCGACCCGGATGAGGGCGTCGCCGCCGGCCCGGGTGCGGCTGCGCGGGCCACGGGTGGCGCCACCGCCGCCGAAGAAGGCGTCCATGATGTCGCCCAGGCCGCCGAAGCCGGCGCCCCCGCCGAAGGGGTTGCCGCCCCCGCCGCCGCCGGTCTCGAACGGGTCACCGCCCAGGTCGACGATGCGCCGCTTGTCCGGGTCGGTCAGCGCCTCGTAGGCCCGGCTGACCTGCTGGAACTCCTCCTTGGCCCCGGGGTCGGGGTTGACGTCGGGGTGCAGGTCGCGGGCTTTGCGGCGGTACGCGCTCTTGATGTCCTTGTCGGTCGCCCCCTGGGAGAGCCCGAGCACGCCGTAGTAGTCCGTAGCCATCTGGTGTTCTCAGTCCTCAGCTCTCGGCCAGCAACTGGCCGACGTAGCGGGCCACGGCTCGTACCGCGGCCATGGTCCCGGGGTAGTCCATCCGGGTGGGTCCGACGACGCCGAGTCCCCCGAGCGCGAGGTCGGCGGTCCCGCCGGCCGACCCGTAGCCCACGGAGACCACCGACGCGCCGGTGAACCCCTCGTGCGCGTTCTCCTCGCCGATGCTCACCAGCACCGTGCTGGGGGCCACCTCGCCCATGAGCCGGAGGACGACGACCTGTTCCTCCAGCGCCTCCAGCAACGGGCGCAGGGTGCCCGGGAAGTCCAGTGCCCCACCGCGGGTGAGGTTGGCCGTGCCGCCGACCAGCAGGCGGTCCTCGCCGGGCTCGGCGAGGGTCTCGATCAGCGTGGCGCTGACCGCGGCGACCAGGCCGCGCAGGTGGGCCGGGGCGGTGTCCAGCAGGTCGGCCACCTTGACGCCCGCCTCGGCGAGCTTGGCGCCGACGAACGCCGCGTTGAGCAGCGTGCGCAGCTCGGCGACCGGGTCGGTGCCGGCCGGGGCGTCGGTGACCGCGGGGATCTCCACCACCCGCTGCTCGACGCGCCCGGTGTCGGTGATCAGCACCAGCAGCAGCCGGTTGGTGGCCAGCTGCACGACCTCCAGGTGCCGGACGGCGGAGCGGGACAGCGTCGGGTACTGGATCACCGCCACGTTGCGGGTCAGCTGGGCCAGCAGCCGGACGGTGCGGGTGAGCACGTCGTCCAGGTCCAGGGCGCCGTCCAGGAACCGCTCGATCGCCCGGCGCTCGGCCGCCGACAGCGGCTTGACCTGCGAGAGCCGGTCCACGAAGAACCGGTAGCCCTTGTCGGTGGGGACCCGCCCGGCGCTGGTGTGCGGCTGGGTGATGTACCCCTCCTCCTCCAGCACCGCCATGTCGTTGCGGATGGTGGCCGGGGAGACGCCGAGGTCGTAGCGGGCGGCCAGCGCCTTGGAGCCCACCGGGTCGTTGGTCGAGACGTAGTCCTGCACGATCGCCCGCAGGACCTGCAGGCGGCGGTCCTCGTGCGCCACGTGCCACCTCCCGTCGCGGATCCGCTGGCACTCGGGGTTCCCGAGTGCCAGCCCAGCATACGACCGGACCGGGACGTCGTCCCGCACGTCGGGGAGGCGCCGGGCCCCCCGGTCCGGCCCCCACTAGGGTGGGGCACTCGGTGGGTGTCCCGTGTCACGGGGCCGGTCTGAGGGGAGTCGGGCACTGATCTTCAAGGCGGTGCGCGACGGGCGTCCCTACCCCGACCACGGCTTCTCCACCCGGGACTGGGCGATGATCCCGCCCCGCCAGATCCGGCTGGACACCCTGGTCACCACCAAGCGGCAGCTCGAGCTCGACGCGCTGCTGGCCGACGACTCGACCTTCTACGGCGACCTATTCCCGCACGCCGTGCAGTGGAAGAACGAGCTCTTCCTGGAGGACGGCCTGCACCGGGCGCTGCGCGCGGCCCTGCAGCAGCGCAACGTCATCCACGTCCGCGTCCTGGACCTCGACTCTCTGATGCCCACCACCTGAGCCGGGGCTCACCTCCGGCGTGGATCAGGTGGGACGACGCGTGTGCGTCCTCAGCCACCGACGTCGGCGGCTGAGGATGCACGGTGCTCGTCGGAGCTGATCCACGCCGCGGGTGAGTACAGCTAGAGCCAGCCCTTGTCGGCGGCGACCCGGGCGGCCTCGACGCGGGTGCGGGCGCCGGTCTTGCCGATGGCGTTGGACAGGTAGTTGCGCACCGTGCCCTCGGAGAGGAACAGCCGCCCGGCGATGTCGGCCACGGTGGCGCCGTCGGCAGCGGCCCGCAGCACGTCGGCCTCCCGGGCCGAGAGCGGGGTCGCGCCCAGGGCGAGGGCAGCGGCGGCGAGGTCCCGGTCGATGACCCGCTCCCCCGCCATCACCGACCGGATCGCGGCGGCCAGCTCGGCGACCGGTGAGTCCTTGACCAGGAACCCGGCCGCGCCGACCTCCATCGCCCGGCGCAGGAACCCCGGCCGGCCGAACGTGGTGAGGATGACGGCCTTCACGGTCGGCAGCTCGGCCGCCAGGTCGCGGGCGGCCTCGATCCCGTCCTGGCCCGGCATCTCGATGTCCATCAGCGCGACGTCCGGCACGTGCTCCCGGGCGGCGGCCAGCACCTCGTCGCCGCGGCCCACCTCGGCCACGACGGTGATGTCCTCCTCCAGCTCGAGCAGCGCCCGCAGCGCGCCCCGGACCAGCTGCTGGTCCTCGGCGAGCAGCACCCGGATCACGCGACCACCGCCGCGGCCGGCACCAGCGGGACCTCGGCGTGCAGCCGGTAGCCGCCGCCGGGGGCCGCACCCCCGGTGAGGGACCCGTCGACGGCGGTCACCCGCTCGCGCAGCCCGGTCAGCCCGGAGCCGGGCGCGGTGTCCTCGGCCGGTCCGCGGCCGTCGTCCACGACGGTGAGCGCGGCGCAGACGCCGTCCTCGGTGAGCGTGACCGTCACCGTGCGGGCGTGGCTGTGCCGCAGCACGTTCGTGGTCGCCTCGCGGACCACCCAGCCCAGCGCGGCGTCCACCGGACCGGGGAGGACGGGCAGCCGGTCGGGGCCGCGGAAGGCGATGCCGGCGCCGGACAGCGCGGCCCGGGCCTCGGCCACCGCCTGGCCGCAGCTGACCTGCCGGTACCCGCTGACCGCCTCCCGGACCTCGGCCAGGGCGCGGCGGGCAGCGGCCTCGACGTCGGCCATCTCCGCCCCCGCCCGCTCCACGTCGACCGGGGCGAGCCGGCGGGCCAGCTCGCTCTTGAGCGCGATGAGCGACAGCGAGTGGCCCAGCAGGTCGTGCAGGTCCCGGGCGAAGCGCAGCCGCTCCTCGGCGACGGCGTTGCGGGCCAGCTCCTCGCGGGCCTCCCGCAGCTCGGCGTTGACGGTGATCAGGTGCCGGGTGCCCCACAGCGTCGCCGCGGTCAGCGGGCACAGCACGGGCAGGAACAGCGACGTCCAGTCCTGCCAGGAGAGGACGACGACCAGGCAGGCCAGCGTGGCCGCACCGGCAACCGGCCAGACCAGCTTCTCGGACAGGGTGGCGGCCGCCGCGGCCGACACGTAGATCCACAACCCGGCGTAGCTGGTGCCCAGCGCCGCCGAGAGCACCAGGGCCAGGACGACGACCACCACGAAGTCCGGCCGCACGCCGCGGGCCTCGGCGAACCGGCCCAGCACGCCGAGGTAGGCCACCGTGAACACGACGAGCGCGGCCGCGATGACCAGCCGGGCCGCGAGCGGGCGGGGCGTGAGCACCAGGTCCAGCACCGGGAAGACCTGGAACACCAGCCACGGCGCGGACCAGGCCAGCCGTCGCCACAGGGGCGGTCGCGTGACGGGGACGGGCTCCACGGGGGTCAGTGTCCCGCTCAGCCGGCGACCGCGTGCAGCGGGCGCCGCGCGCCCACCCCGACCGCGGCCACCGCGAACAGCGCGGCGAAGCCGACCAGCACGACCGCGGCCATCGCCGGGCTCCCGCCGGTGACCACGTCGCGGCCGAGCTCGCCGTACCAGTAGGACGGCATCGCCCGGGCCACCACCTGCAGCCCGTCGGGGAAGATCCAGACCGGGATCCACAGCCCGCCCAGGGCCGCGAGCACCACCGAGAGGATGCCGATGGCGGCGCCGGCGGCCTTCTCCTCCAGCGCCAGGCCCAGCAGCATGCCCAGCGCCACGAACGCCGCCGACCCCAGCCACAGGACGCCGAGCAGCGTCGCCCAGGTGCCGATGCCCAGCTGGACGTCGTTGACGAAGCGGCCGACCAACGCGACGACGACCAGGCTGGGCAGCACGAGCACCATCCCGACCGCGACGTCCACGGCGACCACCGTGCGCCCGGGGAGCGGGAGCACCCGCAGCTGGCGCAACCAGCCCGACGCCCGGTCGAACGACAGCCGGATGGTGGCGCCCAGCGCCGCCCCCAGCCCGCCGTAGCACATCATCGAGACCATGTAGTCCTGCGCGTACTCCTGGTACTCCCCCGGGCTGGCCGCCTGCCCGCCGAAGATCTTGGTGAAGAAGACGGTGAACAGCGCGGGCAGCAGGACGGTGAAGAACAGGTACTGCCAGGAGCGCAGCACCCGGCGGAGCTGGAAGACGAACAGGGCGGTCATCGGGTGCCTCCGGTGAGGGTGAGGAAGGCCTGCTCCAAGCTCGCGCCGCGGACTTCCAGGTCGGGCAGCCGGTCGCGGCCGGCGAGCAGGGCGCGCAGGGTGGCCTCGGCGTCGGTGGTGGCGAGCTCCACGAGCTCCCCGCTGCCGCCGACGGCGGTGACCCCGGGCAGGTCGGCCAGCCCGGTGCGGTCGGTGCAGGTGAAGCGGACGGTGCGCCCGGCGATGCCGGACTTCACCTGGGCCGCGGTGCCGTCGGCGACCACCCGGCCGCCGTCGACGACCACGACCCGGTCGGCGACCGCGTCGGCCTCGGCCAGGTGGTGCGTGGCGAAGACGACGGTGTGGCCCCGGTCGGCGAGGCTGCGCATCGTCGCCCAGAAGGCGTGCCGGCCCTCGACGTCCATCGCGCTCGTCGGCTCGTCCAGGACCAGCAGCGGCGGCGCGCCGGCCAGCGCCAGCGCCAGCAGCACCCGCTGGCGCTGACCGCCGGACAGCTGCTCGGTGCGCCGGTCCAGCAGCCCCTCGATCCCCGTGGTGGTGACCAGGTCGGCCATCGGCCACGGGTCGGCGTAGCGGCCGGCGACCAGCCGCAGCACCTCGCCCACCCGGGACTCGCTGGGCAGCCCGCCGTGCTGCAGCATCGCGCCGACCCCGCCGGACCGGACGGCGGCCAGCGGCTCGCGGCCCAGCAGCTCCACGGTCCCGGCGGTGGGCCGGAAGAGGCCCAGCGCGGCGTTGACGGTGGAGGACTTGCCGGCGCCGTTGGGACCCAGCAGCGCCACCGTCTCGCCGCGGGCGATGGTGAGCGTCAGGTCGTGGACGGCGGTCGTGCCGCCGTAGCGGACGGTCAGTCCGCGGACGTCGAGGGCGGGGGTCTCGGGCATGCGTCCACCCTGGTCGGCGAGGGGGTCCCGGCGGGAGTGCGAGACGTCGGCAGGAGCAGCTGACGGATGTCAGACCGGTCGCCCTACCCTCGGGGCGTGACCCTGGCACCGACCGACGAGCTGACCGACCCCGCGCTCGAGGTGCTCGGCCGGGTCTTCGGCTACGACGCCTTCCGCGGCCCGCAGAAGCAGGTGGTCGACCACGTCGTCGCCGGTGGCGACGCCCTGGTGCTCATGCCCACCGGCGGCGGCAAGTCGCTGTGCTACCAGGTGCCGGCTCTGCTGCGCGAAGGCGTGGGCGTCGTCGTCTCCCCGCTGATCGCGCTCATGCAGGACCAGGTCGACGCGCTGACCGCCCTCGGCGTCCGGGCTGGCTTCCTGAACTCCAGCCAGGACCGCGACGAGCGCCGGCTGGTCGAGCAGGCCTACCTCGCCGGCGAGCTGGACCTGGTCTACGTCGCGCCGGAGTCCCTGGGCGGCGGCAACTCCCCCACCGCCCGGCTGCTGGAGCGCGGCACCATCGCGCTGTTCGCCATCGACGAGGCGCACTGCGTCGCCCAGTGGGGCCACGACTTCCGGCCCGACTACCTCGCGCTGTCGATGCTGCACGAGAAGTGGCCCGACGTCCCCCGGATCGCGCTGACCGCGACTGCCACCCCGCGCACGCACGCCGAGATCAGCACCCGGCTGCAGCTGGACGACGCCCTGCACGTCGTCGCCGGCTTCGACCGGCCCAACATCCAGTACCGGATCGCGCCCAAGGACGAGCCGCGCAAGCAGCTGCTGGACCTGCTGCGCACCGAGCACCCCGGCGACGCCGGCATCGTCTACTGCCTGTCCCGCGCCTCGGTGGACACCACCGCGGCGTTCCTGGTGAAGAACGGCATCCCGGCGCTGCCGTACCACGCGGGGATGGACCAGCGGACCCGCGCAGCCAACCAGTCCCGGTTCCTCCGCGAGGACGGCCTGGTGATGGTGGCGACGATCGCGTTCGGCATGGGCATCGACAAGCCCGACGTCCGGTTCGTCGCCCACCTCGACCTGCCCAAGTCCGTCGAGGGCTACTACCAGGAGACCGGCCGGGCCGGCCGCGACGGACTCCCCTCCACCGCCTGGCTGGCCTACGGCCTGGCTGACGTGGTGCAGCAGCGCAAGATGATCGACGGCTCCGACGGCGACGCCGCGCACCGCCGGGTGCTCACCGGCCAGCTCGACGCGATGCTCGCCCTCTGCGAGACCGTCGACTGCCGGCGGGTGCGGCTGCTGGCGCACTTCGGCCAGGAGAGCGAGGCCTGCGGCAACTGCGACACCTGCCTGACCCCGCCGGAGACCTGGGACGGCACCATCCCGGCGCAGATGCTGCTGTCCACCGTGCTCCGGCTGCAGCGCGAGCGCGGCCAGTCCTTCGGGGCCGGCCAGTCCATCGACATCCTGCTCGGCAAGCGCACCGAGAAGGTCACCCAGCACGGCCACGACCAGCTCAGCACCTTCGGCATCGGCACCGACCTCAGCGAGCAGCAGTGGCGCGGCGTCGTCCGGCAGCTGCTGGCGCAGGGCCTGCTGGCGGTGCAGGGCGAGTACGGGACGCTGGCGCTCAACGAGGCCAGCGGTCCGGTGCTGCGCCGCGAGCAGTCGGTGCCCATGCGCCGGGAGGCCGAGCGCTCGGCCCGGTCCCGGTCCAGCCGCAGCACCAAGGCCGCCGTCGACCTGGCGCCGGAGGCGGCACCGGCGTTCGAGCGGCTGCGGGCGTGGCGGGCGGCGACGGCCAAGGAGCAGGGCGTGCCGGCCTACGTGGTGTTCCACGACGCGACGCTGCGCCAGATCGCCACCGAGTCCCCGGCCGACGTCGCCGCGCTGGGCACGATCAGCGGCGTGGGCGCGGCCAAGCTGGAGCGCTACGGCGAGGGGATCCTCGAGGCCCTGCGCGGCTGACCCGTCCCGCAGCGGGTCACCCCGCAGTCATCGGGTCGCGTCGTGCGGTAACCCGATGACTGTCCGGTGACCCCCTGCGTGCGACGAGCCGCCTCAGCCGCCGGTCACCCGCCCGGCGTGCGGCACCGGGCAGCCGGTCGGGAAGGTGCCCAGCGCGCCGAGGTCGTAGCCGTCGGGGTAGCTGCGGATGGTCGGCAGCTGGCGGGCGTGGAACGGGTCGCGGCGCGGGCGGGCGAACCGCAGCGCGATCCCCCGCGCCCGCAGGCCGGCCCGGGTGGCAGCGGCCAGCACCGGGTTCGGCTGTGGGTAGCGGAAGGCGGCCAGCAGGGCGTCGTCCATCAGGGCGAACGACGTCTGCCGGACGACCGGCGCCGGCAGCCGGTCGTGCGGCGGGAAGGTGCCCAGCAGCGCGAGGGTGGCGTCGGCGACGGCCCGGCCGCCCTCGCTGTGGGCGAAGTGCTCGGCCTCGTAGGCGTCGTGCACCCGGGCGAACTCCTGCCAGGTGTCCGGGATGTCGCGGATGCCCATCCGCCGGCCCAGCGCCTTGTAGTACTCGGCAGACGCGATCTGCTCGACCCCGCTCATCGGCCGCCAGGCGTAGGCGGCCATCCAGCGGATCGGGGTGACGACGAAGGTGCACAGCACGTACCGCATGTCGTCGTCGCTGATGTCGTAGGCGCGGTGCATGGCGTTCATCCGGCGGATGGCGGCCTTGCCCGGCGTCGAGTCCGGACCGTGCTCCAGGACGGCGTCCAGGATCAGCGCGGTGTCGTCGTAGCGCTTCTGCACCCGCTCGGTGAACTCCCCGGTCCGGGCCAGCAGCCCGCCGATGCTCGGGACGGCGTAGGTGCGGAACAGGGCGAAGCTCAGCGCCTGGTTCATGTCCCACGGGAACTCGACCGTCGCGGTCAGCCGGTGGATCTCCAGGTGGTCGCGGACCGGGTCCATGGCGGTGATCCGGGTGAGCACGTCGTAGCGGTGGCGCACGATGTGCATCGTGGTCCTGCGGACCACACCGCGTCCAGGTGCCGTCCCCCTGGTGCGGCTCCTCAGTCGGTGAGCTCGCGGACCAGGCCGTCGGCGAGCAGGCGCCCGCGGTCGGCCAGGACCGCGCGTCCCTCGTCGTGCGGACCGGGCTCCAGCAGACCGCGGACGACGGCGCCGGCGGCACGGGCCCGGCCGGCGTCGGACAGCGCGGTCAGGGGCAGCCCGTCCCGCAGCCGCAGGCCGAGCATCACCGTCTCCAGCGCGACGTCGGCCGGGGTGAGCCGCTCGCTGTCGGCGGCCGGGTGCTCGCCGGCGGCCAGCCGGGTGGCGTAGGCGGCCGGGTGCTTGACGTTCCACCAGCGCAGCCCGCCGACGTGGCTGTGCGCGCCGGGGCCGATCCCCCACCAGTGCGCGTTGGCCCAGTACAGCTCGTTGTGCCGGCACCGGGCAGCCCGGTCGGCGGCCCAGTTGGACACCTCGTACCACTCCAGGCCGGCCCCGCGCAGCACCCGGTCGGCCTGCTCGTAGCGGTCAGCGAGGACGTCGTCGTCGGGCATCGGCAGCTCGCCGCGGGCCACCCGGCGGGCGAGCTTCGTGCCCTGCTCGACGATCAGCGCGTAGGCGCTGACGTGGTCGACGGGGGCGTCCAGCACGGCCTGCAGCGACAGGTCCCAGTCCGCGTCGGACTCCCCCGGCGCGCCGTAGATCAGGTCCAGGTTGACGTGGTCGAAGCCGGCCGCCCGCGCCTCCCGGGCGGCCTCGGCGGCCCGGCCAGGCGTGTGCCGGCGGTCCAGGACGGCGAGCACGTGCGGGGCGGCGGACTGCATGCCCAGGCTGATCCGGGTGAACCCGCCGGCGCGCAGCGTGGCCAGCGACGCCGGCGTCACCGACTCCGGGTTGGCCTCGGTGGTCACCTCGACGTCGTCGGCGACCGGGAAGAGCTGCCGGGCCCGGTCGAGGACGGCGACCAGGTCGTCCGCCGGCAGCAGGGTCGGCGTCCCGCCGCCGACGAAGACCGTGCTGATGGTCGGCAGCTCCGGCCCCAGCACCCGGGCGGCCAGCTCCAGCTCGGCGATCGCGGTCCCGGCGTACTCGCTGCGGTTCGCCCCGGGGCCCAGCTCGTCGGAGGTGTAGGTGTTGAAGTCGCAGTAGCCGCAGCGGGTCGCGCAGAACGGCACGTGCACGTAGAGCCCGAACGGGGTGCCCGGCACCGTGGCCCGTGCTGCGTCGTCGAGCATCGACGGGTCGGCCGGGAGGGCGGGTGTCTGGCCGAGGATCGGCAGGGTGGTGGTCATCGCTGCACCCAGTGTCCCCCGGCCCGGCAGGATGGGTCGCGTGACCGACACAGTGCTGCACGTCGAGGCGTCCCGCGGCGTCGCCACCCTGACCCTGGACTCCCCCGCCAACCGCAACGCGCTCTCCCGGGCGATGCGGTCCCAGCTGAAGCAGGCGCTGGCCGACGCGCTGGCCGACGACGCCGTCCGGGTGGTCGTGCTGGACCACACCGGCCGGGTGTTCTGCTCCGGCATGGATCTCTCCGAGGCCGCCGGGGGCGCCGCCGAGGACCAGGGCGTCAACGAGTTCCCCGAGCTGCTGGAGACGATCTGGCACTCCCCCAAGCCGGTGCTGGCCGCCGTCCGCGGACCTGCCCGGGCCGGCGGGGTCGGGCTGCTGGCGGCCTGCGACGTCGTGGTCGCGGGCGCCTCGGCCACCTTCGGCTTCGCCGAGGTCCGGATCGGGGTCGTGCCGGCGATCATCTCGGCGGTCTGCCGACCGCGGATGCTGCCGCACGCGGTGCACCGGCTGATGCTCACCGGCGAGGTCTTCGACGCGGCGACCGCCGCGCAGACCGGGCTGGTCGACCTCGCCGTGGCCGACGACGAGGTGGACGCCGCCGTGGCCGCCCAGGTGCGGGCGCTGGCCGCCGGTGCCCCGGCTGCGCTGGCCGAGACCAAGCGGCTGCTGCGCTCCACGCCGACCGGTTCGCTGGCCGACCAGTTCGGCGAGCTGCTCGGGCTGTCGGCCTGGTTCTTCGCCTCCGCGGAGGGCCAGGAGGGCATCGCCGCGTTCCGCGAGAAGCGCCCGGCCTCGTGGGTTCCGCAGGACTGATCCCCGCGGGACGATCGCGGCATGACCGAGGACCCGCACGCCCGGTTCCGCGAGCTGCCCGACCCGGTGCGGCCGGAGGACGCGGTGGAGACCGCCGACGCCTCCGGCCCGCCCGCCCGCGAGGGCGAGGCGGCCGAGGCCTGGCGCACCACGGTCGTCGGCCCGGGCGGCTGACTCAGCCCGGCGTGCGCACCAGGTACCGCACGGCCTCCTGCTCGTCGTGCTGGACGCCGTCGTGGTCCACCCAGGTGTAGGAGTCCACGTAGCGCAGCCCGGTGTCGGCGAACCCGAGCCGCAGGTACAGCCGGGCGGCGTCCGGGTTGTCCTCGTCCACGCCGATGCCGACGCTCGCCTGCCCGGCGGCCGCGGCCCGGGCGCAGGCGGCGGCCACCAGCGCGGTGCCGTGGCCCCGGCCCTGCTCGTCGGGGTGCACCTGCAGGTTGCTGATCTCGGGCAGCGCGCCGAACCGCTCCCGGACGGCCGCGTCCCGGGGTGCCCAGCGCAGCACCCCGGCGCCCACCGGCCGGCCACCGACCTCGGCGACCAGCAGCACGCACGCTCCCTCGGCCTGCATCCCCAGCAGCCCGGCGTAGACCCCGGGCGGTGCGCCGAGGGCGTCGTCCAGCGCGGCCGCCTCGCCGTCCACCGCCGTCCGGACGACGGCCCTCACCGCATCCGCCGGGTCCGGTCGGGCAGCGCGACGGTGACCCCGCGGGCGTCCAGCCACTCGGCCAGCGGGACGGCGACCCGCCGCGAGGTGCGCCAGGCCTGCCGCGCCTGGCTCAGCGTGAACGGCTGCGGCAGCCCGGCCAGCGCCCGCCGGGCCCGGTCCTCGACGCCGGGGGCCAGCACCACGCCCTCGGCGATCTTGACCAGCTGACCGTCCCGGACGGCGGCGGCGAGCTCGCGCGGACCCAGGCCGGCGGCGGCCAGCGCCTCGGTGTCCGGCGCGGCGAACGGGTCCGCGGCCAGCGCGGCCAGCACCCCGGTGACCGCCCGCTGCACCGGCTCGGGCAGACCGCTGTCGGCGGCCACCACCCGGCCGTCGCGCAGCGTCAGCGGGGCGCGCACCAGCCCGGCGACCAGCTCGGCGTCGGGCAGCTCCAGCGCGCTGCGCAGCACGGCGACCGGCGGGCCCGACTCCAGCGGCCGCAGCTGCCGGTACCGGGCGACGACGGCGGGCACGCGCGCCGACAGCTCGTCGGCGAGACCCGGTGCCAGCAGCCAGCGGCCGACCGTCGTCGCGCCGGTCGGGACCGGCCACCCCATGGCCGCGAACTCCTCGAGCAGCACCAAGCGGCGCCGGGCGAGGTCGGCGGCGGCGTCCCACCCGGCGTCCAGGTCGGCGGCGCGCGCCCGGGCCGCACCCCGGCGACGCAGCTGCGGGGGATCGACGTCGCGGACGTCGGCGCCGTGCACCCGCCGGGCCCCCGGGTCGCGCAGGATGAGCCGGTCGCCGACCCGCACCGGCAACGGGTGCGCCAGCCGCAGGCGCAGCGCGGCGTCGTCCAACGGCCGGACCCGGGCGGCCACCGTGGCCGAGCCGACGTGCACGACCAGCTCGGCCGGCAGCCTGCCCTCGACCGGGTGCACCAGGACGACGTCGAGCTCGGCGGTGCTGCGGAAGGCGCCCGGGGTGAGCAGCGCGTCCCCCCGGGACAGGTCCTCCACCGCCGTGCCGCGCAGGTTGAGCGCCACCCGGGCCGTCGCGGCCGCCTGCTCCACCGGCTCGCCCAGGGAGTGCAGGCCGCGGACGACGACCTCCCGGCCGGCCAGGGTGAACCGGTCGCCGGTGCGCACGATGCCCGCGGCCAGCGTCCCGGTGACCACGGTGCCGGCACCGCGGATGGTGAAGGCCCGGTCCACCCACAGCCGGACCGGCGCCGCGGTGTCCGGGGCGGGCAGCCCGGCCAGCAGCTCCTCGAGCGCTGCGGCGACCGCGGGCACGCCGTCCCCGGTCCGGGAGCTGGCGGCCACGCCCGGGACGACGCCCATCGAGGTCTCGGCCAGCCGCTCGGTGACGTCGGCGAGCACCGGCCCGGGGTCGGCCAGGTCGGACTTGGTGACCACCAGCAGCGCGTCCCGGACGCCGAGGGCGTCCAGCACCGCGACGTGCTCGGCGGTCTGCGCGGACCAGCCGTCGTCGGCTGCGACCACGACCAGCGCGGCGGGCACCGAGCCGACGCCGGCGAGCATGGTGCCGACGAACTTCTCGTGCCCGGGGACGTCGACCACGGCCACCACCCGGCCGCCGGGCAGCGTCGTCCAGGCGAACCCCAGGTCGATCGTGAGCCCGCGGCGGCGCTCCTCCTCCAGCCGGTCGGGCTGCATCCCGGTCAGGGCGGTCACCAGCGAGGACTTGCCGTGGTCGACGTGCCCCGCGGTGGCGATCACCTGCACGCGCGGACCGCCTGGACCAGCGCGTCGTCGTCGGCCGGGTCCAGGCTGCGCAGGTCCAGCAGCGTGCGGCCGTCGGCGACGTACCCGACCACCGGGGGCGTGCCGTGCCGCAGCGGCTCGGCCAGCCGTGCCGGCAGGGACACCGCGGCGCTGGGCAGCTCGAACTCCGGCGCTCCCCCGCCGCCGACCCGGGCCCCGGAGTCCACCACGTGCGCATCGCCGCCGAGCGCGGCGACGACGGCGCCCGCGCGGGACCGCAGCTCCTCGACCGACGCGGCGAGCATGCGCTGCACCGGCGGCTGCGGACCCCGCAGGGTGGCCTCCAGCGCGGCCAGGGTCGTCTTGTCGACCCGGAGCGCGCGGTAGAGCGGGTGCCGGCGCAGCCGCTGGACGAGAGCGGCGGATCCCAGCACGAGGCCGGCCTGCGGGCCGCCGAGCAGCTTGTCCCCGCTGCACAGCACCAGGTCGGCCCCGGCGGCGAGGGTGGACTGCAGGTCGGGCTCGTCCGGCAGCGCAGGGTGCGGGGCGAGCAGGCCGGAGCCGATGTCGGCCACCACCGGGACGTCGACCGCGGCGGCCAGCTCGGCGACCTCGACGGACCGGGTGAACCCGCGCACCACGAAGTTCGACGGGTGGATCTTCAGCACGGCCCCGGTGTCCGGGCCGATCGCGTCGGTGTAGTCGGCCAGGGCGACCCGGTTCGTCGTCCCCACCTCGCGCAGGCGGGCGCCGGTGGACACCAGCAGGTCCGGGATCCGGAAGCCGTCCCCGATCTCGACGAGCTCACCGCGGGCGACCACCAGCTCGCCGCCCAGGCAGGTGGCGACCAGCGCGAGCGCCGCCGCGCAGTTGTTCACCACGATCGCCGCCTCGGCGGCCGGGACGGCGGCCAGCAGCGCCTCGATCGCGCCCTCCCCGCGGGGGCCGCGCCGACCGGTGGCCAGGTCCAGCTCGACGTCGGTGGTGCCGCTGGCCGCGACCACGGCGTCGACCGCGGCCGGCGACCAGGGCGCCCGGCCGAGGTTGGTGTGCACCAGCACCCCGGTCGCGTTCAGCACCCGGCGCAGCGAGGAGGCGCTCACCGGCAGCGCGGCCACCACGGCGTCGGCGGCGTCCTCGGGCGGCACGTCACCGGACCGCACCGACCGCTGGACGTCCTGCACCACGGTCTTCACCAGGTCGCGGCCCAGCCGCTGCGCGCCGGCGGCGACCCGCGGGTCGGCCAGGAGGACGTCGGTGCGCGGCACGAGGCGTCGGGGGTCGGTCGTCATCGCCCCCGAGCGTAGGAGGGCCGGTGGCGACCTACCTGCGCACGCGGAACCGGAGCAGGGTGACCGGGCCCTCCTGCGAGACGTGGAAGGGCTCCAGCTCGACGCGGGCGGCACCCGGGGGCGAGAAGCGCACGCCGTCCCCGAGCAGCACCGGGAGCAGGTAGACCAGCACCTCGTCGACCAGTCCCTGCCGCAGGCACTGGGCCGCGAGGTCGGCGCCGAGCACCTCGACGTCCTTCCCGCCGGCGGCGGCGCGCACGGTCTGCAGGGCGTCGGGCAGGTCGTCGGTGAGGTAGGTGACCCCGGCCTGCGGGTCGTCGGGCACGCGGTGGGTCAGCACGAACACGGGCCCGCCGTCGTAGGCGGTGTCCTCGGGGGACATCGCGCGGGCGACGTCGTGCGTGCGCCGGCCGACCAGCATCGCCCCGGTCGCGGCGGCCACCTCGGGGAACGGGTCGTCGCGGAAGTACCCGTGGACCCAGCTCATGTCGTCGCCGGGTCCGGCGACGAAGCCGTCCAGCGACATCGACCTGTTGACCACGACCTTGCCCCGGGGTTCGTCCACGCCCGGGGAGACCCGGCGCCGAGCAGGAACTCATCGGCGGGGGATGGCGGAGGCGGACGGGAATCGAACCCGCCTGACCCGGTTGCCGGGCCACGTCGGCTTTAGAGGCCGCGGGGGTCACCAGACACCCTGACGCCTCCGTCGCAGAGCCTACGGGCGGCTCACCCGGTCAGCACGGCGGCGGCCCCGGCACCGGCCAGCGCCACCACGGCGACCACCCCGGTCGTGCCGGCCAGCAGCCGCGCGGGGAAGACGTGCCGGACCATCAGCAGCGAGGGCAGGCTGAGCACCGGCAGGGTCACCAGCAGCACGGCCGCGGCCGGTGCGCCCAGCCCCGCGGCCAGCGCGGCGGCGACCACGGCGACCTCGCCGCCGGTGGGCACCGGCAGGGCCAGCCCGGCGACCAGCAGGAGCAGCAGCACCGCGACGGCGGCCCACCCGCTGCCGCCGTCGGCCGGGAAGAGCACCCCGCGGAAGGTGCCGAGCACGAACACCACGGCCAGGTACTCCGGCAGCAACCGCACGGCGAGGCCAGCGAGCACGGCGCCGAACCGCACCAGGACCGGCCGGGTGTCCGGCTCGGGCTCGGGCACGTCGGCCGGCACGGTCTCCGCGACCGCACGGCGGCGGCCCAGCCACCCGGCGAGGCCGACCGCGGCCACCACGACCAGCAGGCCGGCGCCGAACCGCAGCACCGCCCACGGCCAGGGCAGCACGGCCAGGCAGAAGACCAGCACCACCGGGTTCAGCGCCGGGTTGCCCAGCCAGAACGCGAGCACGGCGCTGGTGCTGGCCTTCGCCCGGCGCAGGCCGACGGCCAGCGGGGCCGCGCAGCACGAGCACATCAGCGTGGGCACCGAGGCCAGTCCCCGCGCAGGCCGCCGCGGGCCGTGCCGGCGTCCGACGATCCCAGCACCCGGCGCAGCCAGGTCGCCGGCAGCAGCACCTGGACGGCGGCGGCCAGCACCAGGCCGACGACCAGGGCCTTCCAGATCGCCGCCGTGTAGGCGACCGTGAAGTCCCAGCCGGCCGCCAGGGACACCGCCGGTGCCGCCTCGCCGCCGCCGGTGACGATGGAGTCGCCGAGGTCGTGGCTGCCCAGCACCGCGGGCACCTTGCCGCTGTACGGGCCGTACTTGGCCCACCAGAGCCCGCCGACCAGCAGGACGACGGCCAACCCGCCCAGCAGCACCAGCCGCCGGCGGCCCGGTCCGGGCACCTCCGTGGTCGTCGGTGCCTGCCCGGTGGTGCTCGCCATGCCGTCCTCGCCGCCCGTCCCGCTCGCCGTCCGCTGCCCTCCCGATCCTGCCGGACCCGGCCGGTTCCGGTTGACTGGACCGGTGACTGCTGCCCGGTCCGACGCCGTCCGCCTGACCACCTACGCCCACGGCGGCGGGTGCGCCTGCAAGATCCCGCCGGGTGAGCTGGAGGCCGTCGTCGCCGGGCTCACGCACACCGGCCCGCGCGACCCGGCCACCGAGCTGGTCGTCGGTCTGGACGACGGCGACGACGCCGCGGTCGTCCGCCTGCCCGGTGGCCAGGGCCTGGTGCTGACGACGGACTTCTTCACCCCGGTCGTGGACGACGCCTACGACTTCGGGCGGATCGCCGCGGCCAACGCGCTGTCCGACGTCTACGCCATGGGCGGCACCCCGGTGGTCGCGGTGAACCTGCTGGGCTGGCCGCGGGACGTGCTGCCCGCCGAGCTCGCGGCCGAGGTGCTGCGCGGCGGGCTGGAGGTCGCGCACGCGGCCGGCTGCCACGTCGGCGGCGGGCACTCCATCGACTCCCCCGAGCCCACCTACGGCATGGCGGTGACCGGGCTGGTCGACCTGGATCGGCTGATCCGCAACGACGCCGCCGTGGCCGGGGACGCGATCTCGCTGACCAAGCCGCTGGGCGTGGGCACGCTGAACAACCGGATGAAGGCCACCGGCGAGCCCTCGCCCGAGGCCATCGACTCGATGACCCGGCTGAACGCGGAGGCGTCGGTGGCCGCGGTCGCCGCGGGCATCCGGGCCGGCACCGACGTCACCGGCTTCGGGCTGCTGGGCCACCTCTACAAGATGGCCCGGGCCAGCGGCGTCACCGCGGTGGTCAGCGCGGCCGACGTCCCGTACCTGGCGGGCGCGCGGCAGGCGGTCGCCGACGGCTACGTCTCCGGCGGCACCCGGCGCAACCTGGACTGGGTGCGGCCGCACACCGACCTGTCCGCGGCCAGCGAGGACGACGCGCTGCTGCTGGCCGACGCGCAGACCTCGGGCGGGCTGCTGCTGGCCGGCGAGGTGCCCGGCGCCCCGGTGGTCGGCGAGTTCGTGGCCGCCGGGGAGTTCGCCGTCGTCGTCCGGTAGTGCTCGCGGTGAGCCGGCGTTAACGTCCCCGGCATGCTGGCTGCCTTCGTCTCCTCCCCGTCCACCGACGACCCGCTGTCCGTGCTGGAGGTCGGGGAACGGCCCGCCCCGGAGGCCCGGGACGGGTGGGTGGTCGTCGACGTCAAGGCGGCCTCGCTCAACCACCACGACCTGTTCAGCCTGCGCGGCGTCGGGCTGCCGGCCGAGCGGATGCCGATGACCCTGGGCTGCGACGCCGCCGGCACCGACCCCGACGGCAACGAGGTCCTGGTGCACGCGGTCATCACCGGGACGCCGGGCTGGTCGGGCGACGAGACGCTGGACCCCAAGCGCTCGCTGCTGTCCGAGCTGCACCAGGGCACGCTGGCCGAGCAGGTGCTGGTGCCGGCGGCCAACGTGCTGCCCAAGCCGGCCGAGCTGTCCTTCGCCGAGGCCGCCTGCCTGCCCACCGCGTGGCTGACCGCCTACCGGATGCTGTTCACCAAGGCCGGGCTCCAGCCGGGGCAGACCGTGCTGGTGCAGGGCGCCTCCGGCGGCGTCGCCACCGCGCTCACCGCCCTGGGCCGGGCCGCGGGTTACCGGATGTGGGTGACCGGCCGGTCCGAGGAGAAGCGGGCCGCCGCGCTCGCCCTGGGCGCCGACCAGGCGTTCGAGACCGGCGCGCGACTGCCCGAGCGGGTGGACGCCGTCATGGAGACCGTCGGCAAGGCGACCTGGTCGCACAGCGTCAAGTCGCTCAAGCCCGGCGGGGTCATCGTGACCTCGGGCGCGACCACCGGCTTCGACCCGTCCGCCGAGCTCAACCGGGTGTTCTTCACCCAGCTGCGGGTCGAGGGCTCGACCATGGGCACCCGCACCGAGCTGCAGCAGCTGGTGCAGCTGTGCGCCACCACCGGACTGCGTCCGCAGATCGACGTGGAGCTGCCGCTGGCCGACGCCCGCGACGGCTTCGAGCGCATGCTCGAGGGCCGCACCAACGGAAAGATCGTCTTCACCGTCTGACCCGTCCCCTCCCCCAGCGTTGATCAGGGGGGTGCGCGGGAGTTCGTCCTCCTGCCGCAGATCTGGTGCAGGAGGACGGACTTCCCGGCACCCCCCTGATCAACGTCCGGAGGAAGCGGGGACCCGGTCGCGGAGCAGGAGGACGGCGGCCACGGCGGCCAGCCCCGCGGCCCCCGCAGCACCGGCGAACACGGTGTGCAGCTGGGTGAGCACCGCGGCGTCGACCGCCCGGTCGTAGACGGCGCAGTCGCCCGGTGCGGTCGGGCAGCTGACCAACGGGCTCGGGATGCCCCGCACCACCTCGGTGAACCGGCGCAGCGCGATCGCGGTCAGCAGCGAGAGCCCGACCAGCATGCCGATCGTGCGGGCGACCACGACCAGCGAGCTCGCGCTGCCGTGCACCCGGGACGGCGTCACGGCCAGCAGCACCACGTTCACCGGCGCCACCGCGAGACCGAACCCCAGACCGGCCGCCACCAGCGCGACGGTCGACGTCCAGCTGTCCAGCGCGGTGGCGTCCCAGCGGGTCATCGCGACGAAGGCCAGCGCGGCCAGCGCCATGCCGACCCCGGCGACCCACCGCGGCGCCACCCGCCGGCACAGCCACCCACCGGCGACCGCGCCCACCGGGACCGCGACCAGCAGCTCCACCAGGACCAGGGCAGCACCCAGCTGGTCGGTCTCCGTGGTCGCCCGGGCGAACAGCGGCACGTCGACCAGGGCGGCGACCAGCGCCACCCCGACCAGCACGTTGACCAGCAGCGCACCCCACGCGCCGACCGGTCGCAGCTCGGGCAGCGGCAGCAGGGGCTCGGCGGTCCGGCGCTCGTGCACGACGAAGACCGCGGCCGCGACGGCGGCCAGCGGCAGCAGCACCGGCCCGTGCGCGACCACCTGGGTGGCCGGGTCGGCGGCGGCGAAGGCCCACACCAGGCTGCCCAGCGCGACCACCACCAGCACCGCGCCGAGCAGGTCCACCTCCCGGGCCAGCGCGGGCAGGCCGCGCAGCGGGAGCAGCGGGTGCGCCGCGGTCGCCGACCGCATCAGCACGCCGACGGTCGCCAGCACCGCCACCAGCACCAGCGGCGTCGTCCAGGCCGGCCCGGCCACCGGGACCCAGGCCAGCCCGAAGGTGACGTCGGTGGCCAGGACGTCGGGCTCGGCCAGCTGCAGCCCCAGCGCCGCGGCCGCGACCACGGCGCAGCCCACGCCGACGAGGTCCCGGCCGGCCCGCCGCGGGCCGCTGACCCGCAGCGCGACCGCCAGCCCCACCCCCAGCGCCAGGTTCAGCCAGAAGATGGCCCGCCAGTCCGAGACCGCCAGGACCGCGGCACCGGCCAGCGGTCCGAGCACCGCGCCGGCCTCCTGCACCGCACCCACCACCCCGAGCGGGACGGCGCGCCGCTCGGGCGGCCACCGGTCGGCGACCAGCGCCAGGGTGGCCGGGACGAGGCCGCCGGCGCCGATGCCCTGCAGCCCGCGACCGAGCACCGCCGGGCCCAGGTCCACCGCGGTCGCGGTCAGCAGCGAGCCCAGCGCGAACAGCAGCAGGCAGCCGACCAGGACCGGCAGCCGCCCGCGGAGGTCGGCCAACCGGCCCAGCAGGGGCAGCGTGGCGGTGTAGCCGAGCAGGAACCCGCCGATGATCGGCGTGGCCTCCTGCAGCTGGTCCAGGCCCACACCGACCCCGGCGAGGATGTCGGGCAGCGCCAGGACGACGACATAGGTGTCGGCCGCCGAGACCAGGACGGCCAGCGTCGCCAGGACGACGGTCAGCCGCCCCGGCGCGGTGACCTCAGCTGGTGGGCGGTGCGGTGATGGAGACATCGGCCCCGAAGTCGGACAGGACGATCGTGTAGCTGCCGGTGTCGTCGGCGCTGAAGAACGGCCCGGTCAGCTCCACCTGGCGCAGCTCGCCGGAGTCGGTGGCGACGGAGAAGACCGCGGTGACGTCCTGGGCCGGGTCCTCGCTGGTGAGCAGGTCGGCGACCAGGTCCCCGGGCAGCGTGCCGGTGACCTCCCGGACGACCTCGCCGTCCACCCGGGACTCGTCGCCGAGCTCGGGCGACTGCGCGGCGGTGAGCAGCTGGCTGATGCCGGTGTCCGGGTCGATCAGCGCGCCGGGGTCGCCGACGCCGAGGGTGGCCGGGTCGACCACGCTGTAGCCGGTGGTCAGCGGCAGCTGGGCGTACACCGTGCCGTCGACCGAGATGACCTCCGCGTCGATGGAGCTGCCGAAGGCCTGCACCTGCAGCGTGCCGCTGAAGGACGCCGGCCGGGCGATGTCGCCCTCGCCGCCGAGCAGGGCGTTGCCCCCGGCCGGGGCGCCGTCGCTGGTCAGCACGAAGTGCACGCTGGCGGCGTCGTCGAGGGTGGTCTTGGCCCGGGCGAGCAGGTCGCCGGCGGACTCGTCGGAGCTCCCGCCGCCGCAGCCGGCCAGCACCAGGGCGGTCAGCAGCAGCGCCGCCGTCGTCCGCAGTCTCATGTCGCCTCCCCGGGGACTCCCCGTGAGGCCCGCGCGGACAGTAGCGCGGGGGCCCGACGGTTCAGCCGACGAGCGCGGCGATGCGCCGGGCGAGCTTCTCGCGGTCCTTGTGCGGGACGACGTCCAGCGCCGGCTCGATCTCGACCAGCTTGGACCGCTGGGTGGTCAGCGCGCGGAAGAACAGGCCCGCCGTGACCCCGTGGTCGGGCCGGTGCACGACCTCGACGGCGTCCCCGGCACCGAGCTCGCCGGCCTGCAGCACGCGCAGGTAGGCCCCGCTCGCGCCGTGCGCGGTGAACCGCTTGACCAGGTCGGGGACGTCCCAGTATCGGGCGAAGTTGGCGCACGGGATGCGCGGGCCGGTGACCTCGAGCAGCGCGGTGCCGACCGCCCACCGCTCGCCGAGCACGGCGCCGGTGAGGTCGAGCCCCGTCGTCCGCAGGTTCTCCCCGAACGACCCGGGCGGCAGCTCGCGGTCGAGCTCGGCGGCCCACCAGTCGGCGTCGTCCTGCGCGTAGGCGTAGACGGCCTGGCCCTCGCCGCCGTGGTGCTTGCGGTTGACCTGCCGGTCGCCGTCCAGCGTCTCGGCGAGGACGGCGACCCGGCCCGGCACCGGGCGCTTGCGGATCCCCGACGTCGCGGGCCGCTTGCCCGGCAGCGGCAGCAGGTCGTCGCCGGAGACGCAGACCGCCTCGACCCGGCCGGTCACTTCTAGGTGGGCTCGGCGTTGGAGAGCGCGGCCACGAAGGCCTCCTGGGGGACCTCGACGCGGCCGACCATCTTCATCCGCTTCTTGCCCTCCTTCTGCTTCTCCAGCAGCTTGCGCTTGCGCGAGATGTCACCGCCGTAGCACTTGGCCAGCACGTCCTTGCGGATCGCGCGGACGGTCTCGCGGGCGATCACCCGGGCGCCGACGGCGGCCTGGATCGGCACCTCGAACTGCTGGCGCGGGATGAGCTCGCGCAGCTTGCCGGCCATCATCACGCCGTAGCCGTAGGCCTTGTCCCGGTGCACGATCGAGGAGAACGCGTCGACGGCCTCGCCCTGCAGCAGGATGTCCACCTTCACCAGGTCGGCCTCCTGCTCGCCGGCCTCGGCGTAGTCCAGGCTCGCGTAGCCGCGGGTGCGGGACTTCAGCGCGTCGAAGAAGTCGAAGATGATCTCGCCCAGCGGCAGCGTGTAGCGCAGCTCGACCCGGGACTCCGAGAGGTAGTCCATCCCCGACAGCGACCCGCGCCGGCCCTGGCAGAGCTCCATGATCGTGCCGGTGTAGTCGCTGGGGGCGATGACCGTGGCGTTGACGATCGGCTCGAAGATCTTGTCCATCTTGCCGTGCGGCCAGTCGCTGGGGTTGGTGACGACGTGCTCGCTGCCGTCCTCCATCACCACGCGGTAGACCACGTTCGGCGCGGTCGAGATCAGGCTCAGGCCGCTCTCGCGCTCGAGCCGCTCCCGGACGATCTCCAGGTGCAGCAGGCCCAGGAAGCCGACCCGGAAGCCGAAGCCCAGCGCCGCCGACGTCTCGGGCTCGTAGACCAACGCCGCGTCGTTGAGCAGCAGCTTGTCCAGCGACTCGCGCAGCAGCTGGTACTCGCTGCCGTCGATCGGGTACAGGCCGGAGTAGACCATCGGGTTGGGGTCGCGGTAGCCGCCGAGGGACTCCGCGGCCGGGTGGTGCTGCAGGGTGACGGTGTCCCCGACCCGGGACTGCCGGACGTCCTTCACCCCGGTGATGAAGTAGCCGACCTCGCCGACGCCGAGGCTCTCCACCGGCTTGGGCTCGGGGCTGATGACCCCGATCTCCAGCAGCTCGTGGGTGACGTTGTTGCTCATCATCTTGATCCGCTCGCGGCCGGAGATCCGGCCGTCGACGACGCGGACGTAGGTGATGACCCCGCGGTAGATGTCGTAGACCGAGTCGAAGATCAGCGCCCGGGCCGGGCCGTCGGCGTCACCGGTCGGGGCCGGGATCTTCTCCACGATCATGTCCAGCAGCTCGGGCACGCCCTCGCCGGTCTTGCCGCTGACCCGCAGCACGTCGTCGGGCTCGCAGCCGATGATGTGCGCGATCTCCGCGGCGAACTTCTCCGGCTGCGCCGCCGGCAGGTCGATCTTGTTCAGCACCGGGATGATCGTCAGGTCGTTCTCGATGGCCAGGTACAGGTTGGCCAGCGTCTGCGCCTCGATGCCCTGCGCGGCGTCGACCAGCAGCACCGCACCCTCGCAGGCGGCCAGCGAGCGGGACACCTCGTAGGTGAAGTCCACGTGGCCCGGGGTGTCGATCATGTCCAGCACGTACTCGGTGCCCACGTGCTCACCGCTGCGCGGCGTCCAGGGCAGCCGGACGTTCTGGCTCTTGATGGTGATCCCGCGCTCGCGCTCGATGTCCATCCGGTCGAGGTACTGGGCGCGCATGTTGCGCCCCTCGACGATGCCGGTCACCTCGAGCATCCGATCGGCCAACGTCGACTTGCCGTGGTCGATGTGGGCGATGATGCAGAAGTTCCGGATGCGGGCCGGGTCGGTGCGGGCGGGTGCAGTCACAGTGCCCCCATCGTCCCACGCGGGGACGACGGAGAATGCGATCGCCTGCCGAGACGTGTCCGGCGATGCTCTGCCGGTGTCCTCCCCCGGTTCGCCCCGTCTGCCCTACGCCGACCTCCCGGCCGGTCTGCGGGCCGCCGTGGACGACGCCCTCGGTTCGCCGGTCGTGTCGGTGTCGCCCCGCACCGGTGGCTTCTCGGCCGGCCCGGCCGCCGTGCTCACCTGCGCCTCCGGGCGCCGGGTGTTCGTCAAGGCCGTGGGGACGTCGATCGACCCCGGCACCCTCGAGCTGGTCCGCCGGGAGGGCCGGACGGCGGCCCTGCTGCCCGCGTCGCTGCCGGTCCCGGCGCTGGTGGCCCAGGTGGACCACGTCGCCCCGGACGGGTCGGCCTGGACGGCGCTGCTGCTCGAGGAGGTCGCCGGGGCCGCGCCGGCCACCCCGTGGACCGTCGAGGCGGCCCGGGCGGTGCTGGACGACGTGGCGGCCTGCACCGCTGCCGCCACGCCCTGCCCGGTCCCGGGCCTGCCGCCCTTCGCCGCCGTGGTCGGCGACGACCTGGCCCGCTGGGCCCTGCTGGTCGATGAACCGCCGGCCGACCTCACCGGGTGGGAGCGGGAGCACCTGGACCGGCTGGTCGGCGTGCCGGACCGCCTGCTCGACCGGGGCGGCTGCGTCGGGGACTCCCTCGTGCACACCGACCTGCGCGCGGACAACCTGCTGGTCACCCCGGACGGCGGCACCGTGCTGCTCGACTGGGCCTGGCAGAAGGACCCCGCTGCCCCCCAGGACTCGCAAGCTCGCCCCGGGCCCCTGCAGCGGGGCCGGGAGGGCGCCCGCAGGCCCTCGTCGGGGACCTCGCCGCGGTCCGGGCGGCCGGCCCCCGGGACGTCACCGACGTGCTGGCCGGGCTCACCGGCATGTGGGGGGTGTCCATGCGCCGGCCGGCCCCGCCGCACATGCCGACCCTGCGCAGCTTCCAGCGCCGGTTCCACGACGCGGCGCTGACCTGGGTGCGGCAGCGGGCGGCGGGCGGACACTGGTGACCCCGCCGGGTGGCCCGCGCCGGGGTGGCCTCGGCCACGCTGGGCAGCGGTCGGACGGGCTGGTAACCTGGCGAACCGGTCCACGCTGCGCCTGTGCGCCGTGGACGTGACAGCAGACTTTCCCCGAGAAGACCCGAGGCTCACGCGTGGCGAACATCAAGTCCCAGATCAAGCGGATCAAGACCAACGAGAAGGCGCGTCAGCGCAACGTCGCTGTCAAGTCCGCCCTGAAGACCTCGGTCCGGCGTTTCCACGCCGCCGCCGCGGCCGGGGACAAGGACGCCGCCGACACCACCCTGCGCGCCGCCAGCAAGCTGCTGGACAAGGCCGCCAGCAAGGGCGTCATCCACAAGAACCAGGCCGCGAACCGCAAGTCCTCGCTGGCCAAGCAGGCCGCCTCGCTCTGAGGCACCGCGCCCGCTCGACGAGCCCCCCTCCCCGCACCGGGGACGGGGGCTCGTCGCGTCCCGGGGGTCGGGCCGGCCGCACGGACCTGCAGGGCGCAGGTCAGTAGCGGGACGTCGACCGGCCGCCCCGGCCACCGCCGGCCGCGGTCCGCAGCTCGACGATCCGGCGCACAGCCCGCTCCAGCGCGTAGTCCGCGCTGGCCGCGACACCCTTGACGTCGGCGTTCAGCTCGGCGGCCACCCCGATGGCCTGCTGCAGCGCCGGGATGGTCCAGCCCCGGGACTGCGCCTGGGCCTTCTTCACCTTCCACGGCGGCATCTTCAGCTGGCGGGCCAGGTCGCCGATGTTGGTCGTGCCCAGCGAGGCCACCCGCGCGGCGGTGCGCACCCCGTCGGCGATGGCGTCGGCCAGCAGGACGTGCGGCACCCCCCGGTCCAGTGCCCACCGCAGCATCTCGATGGACCCCGCGTTGTCCCCGACGAGCACCCGCTCGGCGACGGTGAAGCCGGTGACCTCGGCCTGCCCGCGGTGGAACCGCGCGACCGCGTCGGCGTCGATCGAGCCGCCGAAGTCCGAGACCAGCTGGCTGGCCGCCGCCGACAGGGAGCGCAGGTCGTTGCCGACCGCCTCGAGCAGCGCGGTGGCGGCATCGGGGGTGATCTTGCCGCCGACCCGCCGGACCTCGTTGCGCACGAAGGTCATCCGGTCCCCGGCCGAGACCAGCTTGGGGCACTCGTCCTCCGCCGCCCCGGCCTGTCGGAACGCCTTGAGCAGTGCCTCGTTGCGCTTGCCGCCGCTGTGCACCAGCACCAGGGTCAGCTCGGGATCGGGGTCCTTGGCGTAGCTGAGCAGGGAGTCGACCAGCGCGCCGGCCGCCTCGTGCACGCCGGTGACGACGACGAGCCGGTGACCGCCGAACAGCGAGGGGGCGAGCACATCGGCCAGCTGACCGACCGGCAGGCCGAGGGCCGCCAGCTCGTGCTCCTCGGAGTCGGGGTCCATCCGGCGGACCGCGGCCCGCACCTCGGACACCGCGCGGGCCCGCAGCAGCTCCTCCTCGCCGACGACCAGGCGCAACCGGGACAGCGGAGGCGGTGGAGCGGCGGTCGGCGGCACCGGCCCATCGTGTCACGCAGGTCCGACGCCGCCGTCGGCTGCGCGGGGGCCCGGGCAGGGAGCCGACCGCCATCGCGGGACCGGCCACGGCCCGCTGCACGGTGTCCACCCCGCGGGCGGCCGTCCCCCAGTCACCGGCCTGCCCCACCACGGCCAGGTCGCCCTCCAGGTCGGTCCGGTGCACCTCCATCCCGGCGTCCGCCAGCCAGTCGAGCAACCGGCCGGTCGGGTGGCCGTAGTCGTTGTCGGCGCCCACCGAGATGACCGCGACGCGGGCGCCGGTGGCGGCCAGGAAGTCCGGGTCGGCGTCCCCGCTGCCGTGGTGGGGCACCTTGAGCACGTCGGCCCGCAGGTCCAGCCCGCGCGCCAGCAGCCGGGCCTCGGTGTCCGCGCCGAGGTCGCCGGTCAGCAGCACCGAGATGCCGCGCTGCACCACCCGGGCCACCATCGACAGCGCGTTGGCGTCCGCGCCGGGGCGGGCGTCGGCGCCCGTCGGCGCGAGCACCTCGATCTGCGCCGTCCCCACGGTCCGCACCGCGCCGGCGGCCAGCTGGGTGAGCACTGCCCCGGCGGCGGCGACCTCCCGGGCGACCGGGCCGATCCGGTCCTCGGTGGGTGCCAGCAGCCCGGTGGCCACCTCCCCCACCTCCCGCCCGGCCAGGGCGCCGGCCAGCCCGGCGACGTGGTCGGCGTCCAGGTGGGACAGCAGCACCAACGGCAACCGGTCGACGCCCAGCCGGGTCAAGCAGTCGTCGACCAGCTCCGGGTCCGGCCCGGCGTCCACCAGCACGGCCTCCCCCGGCGCCGTCGGGAGCACCAGCGCGTCGCCCTGGCCGACGTCGCAGGCCACCAGCACGCTGCCGGGCACCGGCCACCCGGTGGTCAGCTGGCGGGCCGGCCAGCCCAGGACGACGACCCCGACG
The DNA here is from genome assembly GCF_037083865.1 of Klenkia terrae. Lineage (NCBI taxonomy): Bacteria > Bacillati > Actinomycetota > Actinomycetes > Geodermatophilales > Geodermatophilaceae > Klenkia > Klenkia terrae. The sequence continues at coordinate 76,463 of NZ_JBAPLV010000010.1, forward strand.
ACCACGGCCAGCGCGAGCGGCCGGGTGCGCGGCCAGCGGACCAGCACGGCGCCGCCGGCGACCAGCAGGCCGAGCAGCAGCAGGGCCCCGAGGGGACCGGCCGGCCACCCGGTCGCCCCGTCGGGCACGGCGGCTGCCCGGTCGGCGACCAGGACCAGCCACCGGGTGGGCCACCCGGCCAGCCACACGAGCAGGTCGGCGACGGCGGGGCTGACCGGACCGGCCAGCACGGCGAGCAGCCCGAGCACGGTGGCCGGGGCGACGGCGGGGGCGGCCAGCAGGTTGGCCGGCAACGACACCGCGCTGACCAGACCGGACATCCCGGCCACCAGGGGTGCGGTGACCAGTCCGGCGGCCGCGCTGACCGCGAGGGCGTCGGCCAGCAGCGCCGGGGTCCCCCGGCGCCGCCAGGCCCGGGACCACCCCGGTGCCAGCAGCACGATGCCGGCGGTGGCCGCGACCGACAGGGCGAACCCGCCGTCGCGGGCCAGGCCGGGGTCGACGAGCACCAGCACGCACACCGCCGCCGCCAGCGCGGGCACCGCGACCCGGGACCGCCCCGAGGCCAGGGCCAGCAGGGTGACCGCCCCCATCGCGGCGGCCCGCAGCACGCTGGGGCTCGGCCGGGCCAGCAGCACGAACCCGACCAGCCCGAGCACCCCGACCGCAGCCTGCCAGCGCCGGTCGACCGCCCGCCGCCGCAGCGGCCACAGCAGCAGCGCCAGCACGATCGCCACGTTCGCCCCGGACACCGCGGTGAGGTGGCCGAGGCCGGCCCGGCGGAAGTCGCTGGTCACCCCGGGCTGCATCCCCGTGGTGTCCCCGACCACCAGGCCGGGCAGCAGGCCTGCCTCGTCCGCGGGCAGCACCCGGGCGGCCGCGGCGGCCAACCCGCCACGCAGCTCGCCGGCCACCTGCTGCGCTGTCCCGGCCGCGGCTGCCGGCTCCGGTGGTGCCCGCGCGGAGAGGACGGCCACGACGTCGTCGCCGTCCTCGGCCGAGCCCACCTCCACCCGCACGAGCACCTCCGTGCCGGGCAGGACCCCGGTCCAGTCCTCGGCGGTGCCGAACAGCAGCACGCGGGCCGGGCGCAACGACGGCGCCCCGGTGACCGCGGTGACCGTGCCGGCCACGAGCACCCGGGCCGGGCCCGCTCCACCGGTCAGCGCCCGCGGGTCGTCCCCGACGGCGAGCCTCACCGTCACCACCGCGCCGCGGTCGGCCAGGTCCACCAGCGGCGACGTCTCCCGCTCCCCCGTCCGCACGGCCCCAGCCGCCGCGGCCACGGCCACCCCGGCGAGCAGGGCGACCACCGCCCGGCGCACCGCACCGGCTCCGCGGTGCCGGCCGAGCGCGACCGCGAGGACGACGGACCCCGCCGCCACCACGGCCGCGGCGAGGGCGGGGAGCAGCGGGGCGACGAGCGTGGTCGCCCAGACGCCGAGGGCGGGCGGGACCAGCCGGAGGTCGGTCCACGACCACCGGTCCGCCACCCGCCGCCGCTGCACCCGCACGCCCGCGACGCTAGGGAGCCGGGCCGCCCCCGGACCCGCCTCGGGGACGGCTGTGGACCGGCGTCCCGGGTGTGGACGGCGACCGGCAGTCCCGCCCTCGGCCTGCTAGACGTCCGCGGCGGGGGCACCCCAGCGGTCGGCGTGGACTGCGTCGGCGAGCGGCCGGCGGGACCGCCAGCCGTGCCGCTCCAGGTCGGGCACCTCCTGCAGCTGCGCCACCGGGCCCACGCACAACCACGCCACCGGGCGGACGTCCTCGGGGATGCCCAGCAGGTCCCGCAGGAACGGCTCCCGGTAGAAGGACACCCACCCCACGCCCCAGCCCTCGGCGGTGGCGGCCAACCACAGGTTCTGGATCGCCAGGCAGGTGGAGTACAGGCCCGTGTCGGCGATGGCGTGCCGGCCCAGCACCGCCGGCGCACCGCGCCCGGCGTCGTAGGTGACCACGACGCCGAGGCTGGAGCCGAGCACGCCCTCGACCGAGATCCGGGAGAACACCGCGGCGCGGTCGGCGTCCAGACCGGCGTCGAACACCTGGCGCTCGGTGGCGACGTGCGCCTGGAACCGCCGGCGGAGGTCGGCGTCGCGGACCAGGAGGAAGTCCCAGGGCTGGGTCATGCCCACGCTCGGGGCCGCGTGCGCAGCGTCCAGCACCCGGCGCAGGGCCGCGGGGTCGACCGGTTCGCCGGTGAACTCGCGCCGGACGTCGCGCCGGCGGTGGATGGCGTCGTAGAGACCGGTGTCCATCCCGCCATCCCACACGAGGGCCTCAGACGGTGACCAGCGGGGAGATCTCGGCGTACAGCGCCGGCCCGATCCCGCTGACGTCGTCGAGCTCCTCGACGCTGCCGAAGGGTCCCTGCTCCTCCCGGTGGTCCAGGATGCGCTGGGCGAGCACCGGGCCGATCCCCGGCAGCGCGTCGAGGTCGGCCGCGGTGGCTGAGTTGAGGTCGACCGGCCCGGACCCGGCACCTCCCCCTGCCGCCGTCCCTGCCCCCGTGCCCGTCCCGCCGGCCGCACCAGGCACCCCGACGGCGACCTGCTGGCCGTCGGTGAGCAGCGCCGCGGCGTTGACCGATGCCGGGTCGGCCTCGGGCAGCAGCCCGCCGGCGGCGGCCAGGGCATCGGCGACCCGGGAGCCGGCCGGCAGCGTGACCAGACCCGGGCTGACGACCTGGCCCACGACCGACACCACGACCACTGCGGCCGGCGCGGAGGTCGGTGACCCGGAGGTCGGGGGTCCGGTGCTCGCGACCGGGACCGCCGGGGCGTTCACCGCGGCGACGTCGACCGGCGCCACGTCCGGACGGCCGAGCCAGCTCCAGCCCGCGACGGCGATCGCGGCCAGCAGGGCGACCACCCACAGCGTCCGGGCGCCGTGCGGGCCGGGATCGACCCGGGTGGCCGGCCCGGACGCGCGGTGCCGCCCGGCCGGGGCGCCTGCATCCCCGTCGTCGGTGGCCGGCAGCGGGGTGGTCACCGCGTCGGCGGGATCCACGGACCAGCTGTCCGGGTCGCCGTCCGTGTCCTCGTCCAGGTCGTCGGCGGGGTCGTCCCGGGGGTCGTCGTCGAGGCCCCAGGACGGCGCAGGCCCGGAGCCCGGTCCCGGGTCGGCGTCGTCGGGCACCCACCCCCGCCGGGCGCCGCCCTCGTCGAGCAGCGCGCGCAGCCGGGCACGGATCACGTCGGCGTCGTCGGCCCGGCGGGAGGAGAACAGCACGGCCAGGACGGTAGGGCCGCCCGGGACGTCGCGGCGGGGTCCGGCCACATCTGTGGACAGGGCACCCGGTTGTGGATGGCAGCATGCACGACCATGCCGCAGCAGGTCAGCCTGCCGCCGTGTCCACCAGCAGCCCGTCGCCGCCGCGTGCCGGCGGCCGTCGTGCTGGCGGCCGGCCTGGGGCTGGTCGGCGGCGTCGCCGTGGAGCTGCTCCCGGTGGTGGGCGGCGACCTGGTCGCGCAGCGCTGGTGGCTCTCCTGGGCCGCCTCCGCCGGTGGGCAGCCGGTGGACCTGGGTTGGTACGCCGGCTCGCCCGCCTTCTCCTACAGCCTGCTGGCCCCGTGGCTGCTGGCCCTGGTGGGCCCGGCGGTGGCGGGGGTGCTGAGCACGGCGACCGGGGCGGCGGCGACCACCGCCCTCCTGGTCCGGGCGGGGGCGACCCGGACCCGGACGGTGGCGGTCACGGCGGTGCTGGTGTTCCTGGCCGACCAGCTGTCGGGCCGGACGACGTTCGCGACGGGGACGGCGGCGGCGCTGCTGGCCCTGTTGGTGGCCGGCGACCCGAGGATCCGACCGCCGGTGCGGCGGACCGGGGCGGGCCTGCTGGCGGCGCTGGCGGGGGCCCTGAGCCCGGTGTCCGCCGTGCTGCTCGCCGTGGCTGCCGGGGCGTGGTGGCTGGCCGGCGCCAGGAGATCACGGTCCGGGTGGGAGGTCGCGGCGCTGCTGGCCGGGACGGCGACGCCGCTGGCCGCGATGGTGGCCCTGGACGCCGCGAGCGGGCCGATGACGGCGAGCGCGCACCAGGCGCTGGCCGCGACGGTGGCCAGCGGGGTGGTGGCGGCCGTGGCCGGGCCGCGGCTGCCGGTGGTGCGGGCCGGAGCGGGTCTGACGGCGGCGCTGCTGGTGGGGACCTGGCTGCTGCCGGACCCGGTGGGCTCGAACGCGACCCGCCTGGTGCTGCTGTTCGCCGCCCCGGTGCTGGTCGCGGTGCCGCACCGACCGGCGCTCCTGGTGGGGTTGGCGGTCGCGCTGGTGACCTGGCTGCTCCCGCCGCTGGTGCCGCAGGACCTGGGCCCGCGGGACACCGCGGTCCAGGACCGGGCGAGCGCCCCGGTGCTGGCGGAGCTGGCTCGCCGGGGCCCGGTGGGCCGGGTGGAGGTGGTGCCGCTGGCCGACCACTCGGACGCGACGATGGGCACGCAGGTGCCGCTGGCCCGGGGCTGGACCCGCCAGCTCGACGTCGCCCGCAACCGCCTGTTCTACGACGGCTCGCTGGACGCCGCCTCCTACCTGGCCTGGCTGCGCGCGCGGGGCGTCTCCTACGTCGCGTTGTCCGCGCAGCGGCCCGACTGGGCCGGCCGGGCGGAGGCCGCACTGGTCCGGGCTGGGGTCCCGGGGGTGGACCTGGTCTGGTCCGACGCCTCCTGGTCGCTGTACGCCGTCGACGGGCCGGGCGTCGTGCTGGCCGGGCCGGCGGAGCTGGTCGACAGCGACCGGCGTGGGTTGACCGTGTCCGTGCAGCGGCCCGGCGACGTGCTGCTGTCGGTGTTCTGGGACGAGCGCCTGGTGCTCGAGGGCGACGGCTGCGTGGAGCCCGGTGACCTGCCCGGCACGGTGCGGCTGCGGATGACCGCGGCGGGCCCGGTCACGCTGACCAGCGGGTGGCGGCCGGCCGGGCACTGCTGACCGGGACCGGACCGGCCCTGCCGACGTCGGATCAGGTCGGGCCGGCCGCCCGGGTGCCGCTCGGGTCGACGACGACCCCCAGTGCACCGGGGCCGACGTGCGCCCCGATCGCCGCACCCAGCTCGCTCACGTACAGCTCGCGCAGGGTCGGCACCCGCTCGCGCAGCTGGTCGGCCAGCGCGTCGGCCCGGGCGGCCGCGGCCAGGTGGTGCACGGCCAAGGAGACCGGCCGGTCCCCGGCCAGGTCCACGACCCGCTGCACCATCCGGGCCACCGCCCGGGTGGTGGTGCGCACCTTCTCCAGCACCACGATCCGGCCGTCCAGGACGTGCAGCACCGGGCGCACCGCCAGGGCGGTGCCGAGCACCGCGGCCGCCGACCCGATCCGGCCACCGCGCCGCAGGTGCTCCAGGGTGTCGAGCACGAACAGGGTGCTGCTGCCGTCCGCGGTGCCCTGGGCGACGGCTGCGACCTCGTCGGCCCCGGCGCCGGCCGCCGCGGCCCGGGCAGCGGCGAGCACCGCGAACCCGGTGCCCATCGCCGCCGTGCCGCTGTCGACCACGGACACCACGTGCTCGCCGACCTGGTTGGCCGCCGAGCGGGCGGCGTCCCAGGTCCCGGACAGCTCGCGGGACAGGTGCACCGAGACCACCCGGTCGGCGCCGGCGTCCAGGCACCGGCGGTAGGCCCCGACGAAGTCCCCCGGTGTCGGCCGCGAGGTGGTGACCTGCTGGCCCCGCACGGCCAGCGTCCTGGCGACCTCGGCCGGGCCGACGTCGAGGCCCTCCCGGCCGGAGCGACCGGTCAGCACGACGTAGAGGGGGACGACCTCGATCCCGAGGTCGGTGACCAGCTCGGCCGGCAGGTAGGCCGTGGAATCGGTGACCACGGCGACGGACATGGGCGCGAGGCTAACCGGAACCCCGACGGACCTCGCCGGGCCCCGACGGGAACCGGCTGGTCAGCCCCGACCGGCACCCGCCCAGGCAGCGCAGGAGCAGCTCAGAGGGCGGCGTCGGCGTCCGTCGGGGCCGGCGCGGCGTCGTCCGGGGTGGCCCCGGCGGGCAGCGGGGCAGCACCGGCCGCGACCGCCGGCTCGGCCACGCCGGCCGCCTCGGCCACGTCCGGACCGGTCTCCGCGCCGGAGCGGCGCGGCAGCCCGGGGGCGCCGCCGGTGGCCGAGGCGTTGTGCCGCAGCACCCGCCAGCGGCTGCCCTGGTGCGCAAGCTCGGTCCAGTGGCAGTTGCCCAGCGGGCCGAAGATGCGGCGGTGCTCCGGACCGAGCCCCAGCAGAGCCTCGACCAGCCGGCCTCCGGTGCCGCCGTGCGTGACCAGCACCGCGACCGGGGCCGGCGGCAGGTCCGACAGCGCGGACAGCGCCCGGCGGGCCACCGCGGCCGGGTCCTCGCCGCCGCGCCCGCGGACGGGCCGGCCCTCGACCCAGTCGGCGTACTGCTCGGGCAGGTCCCGGGCGACGTCCTCCCGGGTCAGGCCCTCCCAGCTGCCCAGGCCGTGCTCCCGCAGCCGGGGCTCGACGCGCAGCGGCGTGCCGAGCGCGTCGGCCAGGGTCTGCGCGGTGTCGCGGGCGCGCACCAGGTCGCTGGAGACCACCAGCGTCCCGGCCGGGAGCTCCCGGGCCAGGGCGTCGGCCGCGCGCCGGGCCTGGGCCCGGCCGGTGTCGTCCAGCGGCGGGTCCAGCTGCCCCTGGAAGCGACCGCTGGCGTTCCACTCGGTCCGCCCGTGCCGCCAGACGAGCACGCGCTCGACGGTGGGCAGGGTGGGCGCCTCGGCCGCAGCGCTCACCGGGTGGTGTCGGCCTGCGGGGCGTCCGACGTGGCCGGGTCCAGCGCCTGCGGGGCGGCCTCGCCCTCGCCGGAGAACCCGCCGGGCACCGCGTCGGCGTCCTGCGCCGACGGCGTCACCGGGGTGCTGGCGACGCGCGCCGCCGGGGGCAGCGCGCTGTCGGTGAACGGGATGGTGGGGCAGTCCTTCCAGAGCCGCTCGAGGGAGTAGTAGGCCCGCTCCTCGGCGTGCTGGACGTGCACCACGACGTCGACGAAGTCCAGCAGCACCCAGCGGGACTCGGCCACGCCCTCGCGCCGGACGGCCTTGATGCCGTGCTCGCGCAGCCGGTCCTCGACCTCGTCGACGATGGACTGCACCTGCCGCTCGTTGGGCGCCGACGCCAGCACGAAGGCGTCGGTGATGGCCAGCCGGTCGCTGACGTCGACGATGGACACGTCGGTGGCGAGCTTGTCGGCCGCGGCCTGGGCGGCCCACAGCGCGGTCTCGCGGGCCTCTGTCGAGGCGGTCATCGGGGTATCTCCTGGAGCTCGGGGGTGTCGGGACCGCGGACCGGTCCCGACGGGGAGGCATGGGTGACCGTCGGTGCGCCGAGGTGGCGCACCCCGGTCCCGGGCAGCAGCTGCCCGGTCGGGACGACGGGCAGGCCGTCGCGGTAGAGACCGCTCTTCTCGATGTACTGCACGACGCCGTCGGGGACGAGGTACCAGACCGGCATCCCGCGGCGGACCCGGTCGCGGCAGTCGGTCGAGCTGATCGCCAGCGCCGGGATCTCCACCAGGCTGACCGAGTCCGGGGGCAGCCCGGCCGGCAGCTCGGCGAACTGGTAGCCCGGCCGGGTGACGCCGACGAAGTGGGCCAGGTCGAACAGCCGGGCGGTGTCCCGCCAGCCGACGATCTGGGCCAGCGCGTCGGCCCCGGTGATGAAGAACAGCTCGGCGTCCGGGCGCAGCCGGCGCAGGTCGGTGAGGGTGTCGATCGTGTAGGTCGTGGTGCCGCGGTCGACGTCGACCCGGCTGACCGAGAAGCGCGGGTTCGACGCGGTCGCGATCACCGTCATCAGGTACCGGTCCTCGGCCGGGCTGACCTCGCGGTCGGCCTTCTGCCACGGCTCGCCGGTGGGCACGAAGACCACCTCGTCCAGCCCGAACAGGCTGGCGACCTCGCTGGCGGCGACCAGGTGACCGTGGTGCACCGGGTCGAAGGTGCCGCCCATCACGCCCAGTCGCTTGCCCGCCACCTGCCGAGCGTAGCCCGCCCCCGGCGGTGCCACCGCCGCGATCGTGCAGGCCGGGGCGCTGCGGGCGCACGAGCGGGCCGGCCGTCCCCCACCTCTCGGTGGCAGGACCGTCCGGCCTGCTGGACCGGCGCCCCCGTGTCGCCGGCCACCCGGCCGGGTCTCCCCGGCCGGCGCGCGGAGGCGGTCTCGCTGCCTCCGCATGGACCAACGGCACCGGGACGACTCGGTTACGGCCGAACGACGAACAATTCTGGACGGGCCGACGTGGGTCCCGTCACACCGCCTCAGAGGGTGGTGACGAACTCCGCCAGCTGGGCCGCGTTGCGGACCTCGATCATCGGGATGACCTGCTTGTACTTGTCCGCCGCCGAGTCGCCGCTCCCCCACAGCCGGGCCGGCTCGGGGTTGAGCCAGTACGCCGAGCGGGACCGCCGCACCAGGTCGGCCAGCACCGGGAGGCCGGGCTGCCGGTAGTTGGTCCGCCCGTCGCCGAGCACCAGCAGCGAGGTCTTCGGCCCGACCGCGGACGCCCACCTCTCGGCGAACACCCCGAAGGCGTTGCCGTAGTCGCTGTGCCCGTCGAAGGAGACGACGTCGGCCTCCCGGCCGATCCGCTGCACGGCGTCGGCGACGTCGGCGCCGGGGGTGAAGAACCGGGTGACCTCGTCGGTGGAGTCGACGAAGGCGAAGGCCCGCACACCGGAGAAGTGCTCGCGCAGCGCCTGGGTGAGCATCAGCGTGAAGTGGCTGAACCCGGCGACCGAGCCGCTGATGTCGCACAGCACGACCAGCTCGGGCTTGTGCACCGCCCGCGGCTTGTGGTGGGTGACCACCGGGACCCCGCCGGTGGCCAGCGACGCCCGCACCGTCTTGCGGAAGTCCAGCCGCCCGGCCCGCCCGAGCCGGCGCTTGGCCGACAGCCGGGCGGCCAGCCGCCGGGCCAGCGGGGCGACCGAGCGGCGCAGCTCGGCCAGGTCGGCGGACTGCGCGCGGAGGAAGTCCACCTGGTCGGCCAGCGGCTTGACCGCCGTCCGGGCGACCCGCTCGCGGCCGCGCTCGGCGGCCGACCGGCGGCGCACCTCGGCCTCCACGGCGGCCCGGAACGCGGCCAGCCGCTCGCGGACGGTCTGCCGGGCGACCTGCTCGGCCAGCCCGCCGCGGTCGGCCCCGCCCAGCAGCCCGTCCAGCAGCTGGGAGACCAGGGTGTCCGGGGACAGCGCGCGCAGCACCCGGTAGGAGAAGAAGGACTGGCCCGACGGCGAGGGCTGGCCCTGGCCGAGCTGCTCCACGGCCTGCCGGGCGAAGCGGCGCAGGGCCTCCTCGTCGCCGTCCAGCAGCTTGCGGAGCAGCTCCGCGCGCAGCTCGGCGGCCAGCGCGGCCTGCCGGTCGGCGTCGGGCACCCCGTCGTCCGGGGCGCCGTCCTGCGCCGGCTCGGCCTCCGACGGGACCGACGGGCGGTCGGTCAGCGGCCACCACAGGTCGAACAGCACGTCGTAGGTGGGGCGCTGCGCGGCCCGGTGCAGCAGGACGGCGGCCAGCCCGTGCCGCAGCTGCTCCCGGTCCAGCAGGTCGACGGCGGTGAGCACGTGGGCCGCGTCGACGGCGGAGGAGATCCCCACCGGGATGCCGGCCTCGCGCACCGCCCGGACGAAGCCGTCCAGGTGCGCGGGGAGGCCGCCCGGCGTGATCCCGTCCATCAATTCAGCCGCAGCTCGGCCGCGGCGCGGGTCTGGTCGCTGCCGTGCTTCAGCACCACGCCGAGGGTCTGCCGCACCTCGTCGGTGCCCAGGGTGTCCATCCCCAGCGCCAGCAGGGTCTGCGCCCAGTCCAGGGTCTCCGAGATCGACGGCGACTTCTTCAGCTCCATGGCCCGCAGCGCCCGCACCGTGCGGACCAGCTGCTCGGCCAGGGCCGGGGCCAGCTCGGGCACCCGGGACAGCACGATCTCCCGCTCGCGCTCGGCGCTCGGGTAGTCCAGGGCGAGGTAGAGGCAGCGCCGCTTGAGCGCCTCGGACAGCTCGCGGGTCGCGTTGGAGGTCAGCACCACCATCGGACGGCGGGTCGCCACGATCGTGCCGATCTCGGGGATCGTCACCTGGAAGTCGCTGAGCACCTCCAGCAGCAGGCCCTCGACCTCGACGTCGGCCTTGTCGGTCTCGTCGATCAGCAGCACGGTGGGCTCGGTGCGCCGGATGGCGGTCAGCAGCGGCCGGGAGAGCAGGAACTCCTCGCCGAAGACGTCGTCGTGCAGGTCGCCCCAGTCCCCGCCGTCCGCGGAGTTCTGCGAGGCCTGGATGCGCAGCAGCTGCTTCTTGTAGTTCCACTCGTACAGCGCGCGGGCCTCGTCGAGGCCCTCGTAGCACTGCAGGCGGATCAGGTCCGAGGACGTCGCCGTCGCCAGCGCCTTGGCCAGCTCGGTCTTGCCGACACCGGCCGGGCCCTCGACCAGCAGCGGCTTGCCCAGCCGGTCGGCCAGGAAGACCGTCGTGGCGATCTGCGCGTCGGGCAGGTACCCCGCGGCGGACAGCCGGGCGGTGACGTCGGCGACGTCGGCGAAACGGGCTGGCTGCTGCGGGGGCACGGGGCTCCTATCGGGTGTGGCCGTTGCCGGTCACGACGTAGGTGGTGGAGGTCAGTTCCGGCAGGCCCAGCGGTCCGCGGGCGTGCAGCTTCTGGGTGGAGATGCCGATCTCGGCGCCGAAGCCGAACTCGCCGCCGTCGGTGAACCGGGTGGAGGCGTTGACCAGCACGGCAGCGGCGTCCACCCCGGCGACGAAGTCGGCGATCGCGGCGGCGGAGTCGGCCACGATCGCCTCGGAGTGCCCGCTCCCCCAGGCGGCGATGTGGTCCAGCGCCTGCGGCAGGTCGTCCACGACCCGCACGGCCATGTCCATCGACAGGTACTCGGTGGCCCAGTCCTCGTCGGTCGCCGGGACGACGGCCGGGTGCGCGGCGCGGGCGGCCTCGTCGCCGTGCAGGGTCACCCCGGCGTCGACGAGCGCGGTGAGCAGCCGGGCCAGGTGCGGGGAGTCCCGGTGCACCAGCAGCGACTCGGCGGAGTTGCAGACGCTGACCCGGTGGGTCTTGGCGTTGAGCACGATCGCCTCGGCCATCCCGGCGTCGGCGGAGGCGTCGACGTACACGTGGCAGTTGCCCACCCCGGTCTCGATGACCGGCACGGTGGACTCGGCGACCACCCGCTGGATCAGCGCGGCTCCCCCGCGCGGGATCACCACGTCGACCAGCCCGCGGGCGCCCAGCAGCTCGCCGACGCTGGCCCGGTCGGCGGGCAGCAGGGCGATGCACCCGGCGGGCAGCCCGGCCTTCTCGGCGGCCTCGGTGAGGACGGCGACCAGGGCGGTGTTGGTGCCGAAGGCCGAGGCGGACCCGCGCAGCAGCGCGGCGTTGCCGCTCTTCAGGCACAGCCCGGCGGCGTCGACGGTCACGTTGGGCCGGGCCTCGTAGATGATCCCGACGACCCCGAGCGGCACCCGGACCTGGCGCAGCTGCAGCCCGTTCTCCAGGGTCGACCCGCGCACGACGTCACCCACCGGGTCGGGCAGCTCGACCAGCTGGCGCAGCGCCTCGGCCACCGCGGCGACCCGGTCGGCGTCCAGCCGCAGCCGGTCGAGCACCGACTCCGCGGTGCCGGCCACCCGCGCGGCCTCGACGTCCTCGGCGTTGGCGGCGAGCACGTCCTCGGTGTGCGCGACGAGGGCGTCGGCCATGGCCAGCAGGGCGGCGTCCTTGGTGGACGACGGCAGCGTGCGCAGCACCCGGGCGGCGGTGCGGGCGCGGCGGGCGGCGTCTCCGATCAGCGGCAGGTCGGCAGGCACGCGCCCGAGGATACGCAGCCGTCAGCGCTGACCGTTACGACCTGCGCTGGTCAGGCGGGGGCGAGGTGGCGGCGCGGGAGCGGGCTGGAGTAGACGACGCTGGTGGTGATGCCGCCCAGCGTGGCCAGCCGGCCGGTGATCCGCTCCAGGTCGCGCATGGAGCGGGCCACCACCCGGACGACGAAGCAGTCGTCACCGGTGACGTGGTGGGCCTCGACGACCTCCGGCGTCACCTCGACCAGGTCGTGGAACGGCTTGTAGTTCCCCGACGGGTAGGCCAGCCGGACGAACGCGCTCACCGGGTAGCCCAGCGCCTCGGGGTCGACGGTGGCGGTGTAGCCGGTGAGGACGCCGGTGTCGGTCAGCCGACGCACCCGGTCGGCGGTGGCGCTGGCGGACAGGGACACCAGCCGGCCGAGCTCGGCGGTGCTGAGCCGGCCGTCGCGCTGCAGCGCCGCGACGATGCGGCGATCGGTCTCGTCGAGCGGCGGCCGGGGATCCGAGGGCATGCGGGGCAAAGTACCGGCGATCCCGTGCTGATCGGCCCGCACCACCCCGGATCACCCCTGTCCGGGGAGGCCCGGCCACGGTGGACTGTGCAGGTGCAGACCACCACGACCGCCGTCCAGTTCTTCGCCGCCAAGCTCGCCTTCGAGACCGACCCCGCCGACCTGGCCGCCGCCCGGGCATCCGGCCCGGGCCCGGTGGTCGTCGACGTCCGGTCGGAGGAGGCCTGGCTCCAGGGCCACCTCCCGCGCGCGGTCCACCTGCCCGACGTCACCCGGGCAGCAGAGGTGCTGCCCGACCGGGACGCCGACCTGGTCGTGCACTGCTGGGGCCCGGGCTGCAACGGCAGCACCAAGGCAGCGCTGGCGCTCGTCGAGCTCGGCTACCGGCACGTGCGGGAGCTGATCGGCGGCTACGAGTACTGGGTCCGGGAGGGATTCGCCGTGGTGGGACCGGAGGGCCGCAGGCGGCAGTCCCCCGACCCGCTCACCGCCCCGGCCCCGGGGTGATCAGCCGCGGAGCGCGCGGAAGGCGGCCTTCTTGGCGTCGCCGGTGAGGCGCTGCAGGAAGACCATGCCGTCGAGGTGGTCGACCTCGTGCTGCAGGCAGCGGGCCATCAGGCCCTCGCCCTCCAGCCGCAGCGGGTTGCCCTCGACGTCGAAGCCCTCGGCGGCGCACCACAGCGCCCGCACGGTCGGGGCGTACAGGCCCGGCACCGACAGGCAGCCCTCGTCGCCGTCCTGCACCTCGTCGGAGCGCTCCACGACCACCGGGTTCACCAGGTGGCCGATCACGCCGTCGATGTTGTAGGAGAAGACCCGCAGCGAGACGCCGATCTGGTTGGCCGCCAGGCCCGCACGGCCGGGGTGGTCGACGGTCTCCTCGAGGTCGCGGACCAGCCCGGCCAGCGCGGCGTCGAAGGCACGCACCGGGTCGCAGGGGGTGCGCAGCACCGGGTCGCCGAGTTCACGGATGGGACGGACAGCCACGGGCAGATCTTCTCAGGCGCCGACGGGCGCCCGGACGAGCACCATCTCGTCGCGGTGCACGACGGGACGGCGGTGCTCGGGCTCGAGGTCGCCGGTGGACCGACCCAGCAGCCCCGGCATCTCGCGGGCGTCGTAGGAGACCAGGCCGCGGGCGACCACGGTGCCGTCGGGGTCGACCAGCTCGACCGGGTCGTCGGCCAGGAAGTCCCCGGCCACCCCGGTGATGCCCGCGGCCAGCAGCGAGGCGCCGCGGTCGCGGACGGCGGCGACCGCGCCGGCGTCCAGCAGAACCTGGCCGCGCGGGCGGGAGGCGTACCGCAGCCAGAACTGCCGCGCGGAGGGACGACGGCCGCGCGCGGTGAACAGCGTGCCGACCGGCTCGCCGGCCAGCGCCGCGGCCGCCTGCGTCGTCGAGGTGACGACGACGGGGACGCCGGCCTGCGCGGCGATGAAGGCGGCCTCCACCTTGGTGGCCATGCCGCCGGTGCCGACGCCGTTGCGGGCGGCCGAGCCCAGCACGACCGCGGCGAGGTCACCGGGGTCGGCCACGGTGTCGATCCGGGCCGCCGGGCCCACCCGGGGGTCGCCGTCGTAGACCGCGTCGATGTCGGAGAGCAGCACCAGCGCGTCGGCCACCGACAGGTGCGCCACCAGGGCGGCGAGCCGGTCGTTGTCGCCGAACCGGATCTCCTCGGTGGCCACAGTGTCGTTCTCGTTGACCACCGGCAGCACGCCGAGGGCCAGCAACCGGTCGACCGTCTGGCGGGCGTTGCGGTAGTGGCCGCGCCGGGTCAGGTCGTCGGCGGTCAGCAGCACCTGGCCGACGGTGATGCCGTGGCGGGCGAAGGCGTCGGCGTAGGCCCGCATCAGCCGCAGCTGGCCGACGCTGGCGGCGGCCTGCGCGGTCGCCAGGTCGCGGGGGCGGCCGCCGATGCCCAGCGGCGCCAGGCCGGCGCCGATCGCCCCGGAGGACACCAGCACGACCTCCCGGCCGGCGGCCCGGAGCCCGGCGAGCACGTCGACCAGGGCCTGCAGCCGCCCCTCGTCGAGACCGTGCTCGAGGGTGGTCAGGCTGGAGGAGCCGACCTTCACCACCACCCGGTGGGCCGCGGCGACGGCCGCCCGGGTCACGGGGTGTCGTCCCAGCTGGGGTCGTCGTCCTCCGGCTCGAGCAGCTCGTAGGGCGTGCGCCGGCGGCGCTTGGCGGCCAGCCGCTCGTCGGCGCGGGGCCGGGAGTTGTTCTCCAGCCGGACGTCGGTGCCGCGCCCGCCCAGGCCCGCGGTCTCCTCGACGGTGAGCGTGCCGGCCGGCAGCGTGGGCTCCCAGTCGAAGGTGACGTCGCCGACGGTGATCGCGTCGCCCGGCTTCGCGCCGGCCTTGGCCAGCTCGATCTCCACACCCAGGCGGTTGAGCCGGTCGGCCAGGTAGCCGACCGCCTCGTCGTTGCTGAAGTCGGTCTGCCGCACCCAGCGCTCGGGGCGCACGCCGACGACCATCCAGCCGTCGGTCCGCGGGTCGGGCTGCACGGTGAAGCCGCCGTCGTCGACGGCCTTGGGGCTCAGGGTGATCCGGACGGCGTCCGGCGCGGGCAGCGAGGCCCGGTGCGCCTCGACCTCGCGGGCCAGGGCGTAGCCGAACTCGGGCAGACCCTCGCCGGTGACCGCGCTGATCGGGAAGACCTCGAGGCCGCGGGCCTCCAGCGTCGCCCGGACCAGGTCGACCAGCTCACGGCCGTCGGGGACGTCGATCTTGTTGAGCACGGCGATCTTCAGCCGGCCGACCAGGTCGAGCTCGTCGTCGTACTCCCGCAGCTCGTGCTCCAGGGCGGCGATGTCGTTCTCCGGGTCGCGCCCGGGCTCCATCGTCGCCATGTCGACCACGTGCACCAGGACGGCGCAGCGCTCGACGTGCCGGAGGAACTGCAGGCCCAGCCCGCGGCCGGTGGAGGCACCGGGGATCAGGCCGGGGACGTCGGCCATCGTGTAGGTGACGTCGCCGGAGCGGATCACGCCCAGGTTGGGGACCAGCGTGGTGAACGGGTAGTCGGCGATCTTCGGCTTGGCCGCGCTCATGGCGGCGACCAGCGAGGACTTGCCGGCCGAGGGGAACCCGACCAGGCCGACGTCGGCGACGCTCTTGAGCTCCAGCACCGCGTCGACGGCCTCGCCGGGCTCGCCGAGCAGCGCGAAGCCGGGGGCCTTGCGGCGGGCGTTGGCCAGCGCGGCGTTGCCGAGCCCGCCGCGGCCGCCGGCGGCCAGCACCAGGCGGGTGCCCACGCCCATCAGGTCGGCGAGCACCTCGCCGTCGGCGGTGGTGACCACGGTGCCCTCGGGGACCCGGAGCACGGCGTCCTCGCCGCGGGCGCCGTTGCGGTTGCTGCCGCCGCCGGGCTTGCCGTTGGGGGCCTTCTGGTGCGGGTGGTGGTGGAAGTCCAGCAGCGTGTGGACGCTGCTGTCCACCTCCAGGACGACGTCGCCGCCGTCCCCGCCGTTGCCGCCGTCGGGGCCACCGAGGGGCTTGAACTTCTCGCGGTGCACGGAGCTGACCCCGTGCCCGCCGTTGCCTGCGGACACGTGCACGGTCACCCGGTCGATGAAAGCGGCCATGATCGCCGCCTCTCTACGTCAAACGGCCGTACGGATGGGACCGGGCCCGGCAGGATCTCCCGCCGGGCCCGGATGGAACAGGTGGTGCTGGTGGATCAGGTTCAGACGGCCGGCTCGAGAGCGGGCTCGACGAGCTGCACGTTGACGACCCGACGGCCACCGCGACGGCCGAACTCGACCGCACCCGGGGTCAGGGCGAACAGCGTGTCGTCCTTGCCGCGGCCGACACCGAGGCCGGGGTGGAAGTGGGTGCCGCGCTGGCGGACGATGATCTCGCCGGCCTTGACGACCTGGCCGCCGAAGCGCTTCACGCCGAGGCGCTGGGCGTTCGAGTCGCGACCGTTGCGGGACGACGATGCGCCCTTCTTGTGAGCCATGGCGGCGTCAGCCCTTCTTCTCGGAACCGATGGCGGTCACCACGACCTCGCTCAGCGGCTGACGGTGCCCCTGGCGCTTGTGGTAGCCGGTCTTGTTCTTGAACTTGTGGATCTTGATCTTCGGGCCCTTGCCGTGCTCGACGATCTCGCCGGTCGCGGTGACCTTCGCCAGCGCGTCGGCGTCGCTGGTGACGGTGTCGCCGTCGACCAGGAGCACCACGGGGAGCGCGACGGTGTCGCCGGCAGCTCCTGCGAGACGGTTGACGGTGAACCGGTCACCGACAGCCACCTTGTGCTGCTTCCCACCGGCCTTGACGACTGCGTACACCACTGACTCCTCGATAGGTCTTCGTTGTCCTGGGCGCACCCCGGCGCGAACCGGTGTGCGGGACGGGCTGCTCGCACACCCGGGGCCCGCCCTCCCCGGCGCACGAGGCGCGGGGCAGCAGCCACTCCGGAGGGGAGCAACCCGGTTAGCGTACCCGAGCCCGCCCGCCGCGGTCGAACCCCTGTGCCCGACCTCTCGCCGGGTCCTGCGTGCGTGCTCCGCGGCCGGGGGCGAGCTGGTCGCCCCCGGCCGCGGAGCAGGTCACTCGACGGGCGGTCCGGCCGGCCGGCTGGCGGCCCGGCGACGGCGCGGACGGGCCACCGGGGCAGCCGGGGCCTCCTCCACCGCGACGGGCTCGGGGACGACGGCCTCGGGCTCGGCGACGACCTCGGGGGCCGCCTCGGGCTCGGGGACGGTCTCGACCTCGGGGGCGACATCCGGCTCGGGGGCAGCGTCGCCCTCGACGGAGCCCGCCGGGGTCTCCTCGACGACCGTGGCCGCCGGCTCGGGCAGGTCCAGCTCGACGACCGGCTCGGCCGGAGCCTCGGTCCCGCTCACCTCGGCGACGGCCTGGGCGACCTCGTCGGGCTCGACGACCCCGGCCTTCTCCCCCTGGCCGCCGTCGGCCGGCTCGTCCACGACGGCGACGTCGTCGACGACGTCGACGACGTCATCGACGGCGTCCGGCTCGTCGTCGCCGTCCTCCGACGCACCGTGGCTCGCGGCCAGCGCGGCGGCGTCCTCGACGACCTGGTCGTCGCCGGTGCGGCCGCGGTTGCGGCGGCCGCGGTTGCGGCGCCCGGACCGGCCGGTGGGCTCCTGCGGGGCCTCCGCGTCGCCCTCGGGCCCGGTGGTCGGGGCGTCGGCCTCGACCGCCGCGGCCTCGACCGCACGGTCCTCGCCCCGGCCGCGACCACCCTGGTTGCCGCCACCCTGGTTGCCATTGCCCTGGTTGCCAGTGCCCGGGTTGCCGCCGCCGTGGTTGCCCTGGTTGCCGCCGCCGGGCACGGGGTGTCCCCCGTTGCCGCCGACCTGGCCGCCGGAGCGCTTCTTCTCGTCCACCGGGTCCAGGTGCACGATGACGCCCCGACCGCGGCAGTGCTCGCAGTTCTCGCTGAAGACCTCGAGCAGGCCCTGGCCGACCCGCTTGCGGGTCATCTGCACCAGGCCCAGCGAGGTGACCTCGGCGACCTGGTGCTTGGTCCGGTCCCGGCCCAGGCACTCGGTGAGCCGGCGCAGGACCAGGTCCCGGTTGCTCTCCAGCACCATGTCGATGAAGTCGATGACGATCATGCCGCCGATGTCGCGCAGCCGGAGCTGGCGGACGATCTCCTCGGCGGCCTCGATGTTGTTCCGGGTGACCGTCTGCTCCAGGTTGCCGCCGGAGCCGGTGAACTTGCCGGTGTTGACGTCGACGACGGTCATGGCCTCGGTGCGGTCGATGACCAGCGACCCGCCCGAGGGCAGCCAGACCTTGCGGTCCAGGGCCTTGAGCAGCTGCTCGTCGATCCGCAGCTCGCGGAAGGCGTCACCGGTGCCGACGAAGCGCTCCAGCCGGCCGGACAGCTCCGGGGAGACGTGCGCGACGTAGGCCTCGACGGTGTCCCACGCGTCGTCGCCCTGGACGACGAGCTTGGAGAAGTCCTCGTTGAACACGTCGCGGATGACCCGGATGGCCAGGTCGGGCTCGCCGTACAGCAGCGTCGGTGCGTTGCTGACCGACTTCGCCTTGGTCTGGATGACCTCCCACTGCGCCTGCAGCCGGGCCACGTCGCGGGTGAGCTCCTCCTCGGAGGCGCCCTCCGCCGCGGTGCGGATGATGACGCCGGCGTCCTCGGGGACGATCTTCTTGAGGATGTCCTTGAGCCGCTGGCGCTCGTTGTCGGGCAGCTTGCGGCTGATCCCGGTCATCGAACCGCCGGGCACGTAGACCAGGAAGCGGCCGGGCAGGTTGATCTGCTGGGTCAGCCGGGCACCCTTGTGGCCGATCGGGTCCTTGGTGACCTGCACCAGGACCTTGTCCCCGGACTTCAGCGCCTGCTCGATGGAGCGGGACTTGCCGGACAGCCCGGCGGTCTCCCAGTTGACCTCGCCGGCGTACAGCACGGCGTTGCGGCCCTTGCCGACGTCGACGAAGGCGGCCTCCATGGAGGGCAGCACGTTCTGCACCCGGCCCAGGTAGACGTTGCCGGCGAAGGACGCCGACTGCGCCTGGGTGACGTAGTGCTCGACCAGCACGTCGTCCTCGAGGACGGCGATCTGGGTGCGCTCACCCTGCTGGCGGATGACCATCGTGCGGTTGACGGCCTCGCGGCGGGCCAGGAACTCCGACTCGCTCAGGATCGGCGCGCGGCGGCGACCGGTGTCCCGGCCGTCGCGGCGGCGCTGGCGCTTGGCCTCCAGGCGGGTGGAGCCGGCGACGCCCTTGACGGCGTCGTCGCTGGAGTCCCGGCCGTTGCGCCCGGCGCGCTCGGGGCGGTCGTCGTCGGTGCTGTCGGTGGTGTCGGTGCCGGTGGACTCGCTCCCGCGCCGACGGCGACGGCGGCGCCGACGGGTGCCGGAGCCGGCGGCCTCGCCGGAGTCGTCGGCGTCCTCGTCGGAGGTCTCGCCGTCCTCGGGGTCGGTGGCGGCGTCGTCCTGCGCGGTGTCGGTGTCGTCGCGGTCCTCGTCGTCCTCGCCGGTGCGACCGCGGCCGCGGCCACGGCGCCCGCGGCGCCGGCGACGGCTGCTCGAACCGGCGTCGTCGCGGTCCTCGCCGTCCTCGGCGTCGTCGTCGGTGTCGTCCTCGGCGTCGGGGGCCGGCAGCACGACGGCCTCGTCGTCGGCCTCGTCCTCGGCCGGGCGCTCGACCTCGGCGGCCGGCTTGCGCCGGGAGCGGCTGCGGCGCGGGCGGCCGCCGGTCTCCTCCTGCTCCTCCACCGGCTCCTCGACGGCGTCGGCGACCTCGACCGGCTCGGCCGGCGTCTCGGCCTGGGTGCGGCGGCTGCGCCGGCGCGGGGCCGGGGCGGCCGGCTCGGCCTCGGCGGGCGCCGCGACGAAGGCCGGCGCGGCGACGAAGGCCGGTGCCGTCGGGGGTGCCGCGGGGGCGGGCTCGACCGAGCCGGGGTCGGCGGCCAGCGCCGGCCGGGTGGCCCGGCGACGCGGCCGGGCGGTGACGGTGGTGGGCTCGGGCGAGCTGAACTGGGCCCCGAAGCGGGGGGCCTCGACGGCGTCGTCCTGCGGGCGGGTCGGCGGGATCGCCGCCGCCTCGAGGGTCTCGGCGTCGGCCTGGAGGCGCAGCTCGCCGGTGACCTCGGGCTGCGGGTCCTCGGGCTGGGGGTCCTCGAGCTCGGGCTCCGCGACCTCGTCCGGGGCCGGGTCGCCGGCGGCGGTGTCCGGGGGTGTGGTGTCCTGCGGCTCGGTCTCCGGGGAGACCTCCCCGGTCAGGGGTTCTGTGGTGGTGTCGTCGGTGTCGGCCACGAAGGGCTCGCCTCCTGGTGCACCCCCGGGCGCCGACCGTCGTCGACGGTCGGCGGCCGCACAGGGGTACGGGTCGGGCGGGTCGGTCCGCCGAGGTGGCGTGCCGGGGCCCGCTGAAGTCTGGTGCCAGGACCCGGCCACGTGATCGGGTCCCGGTGGTGCTGGTGCAGGTTCTCGGTGCTGGCTCGCTGGGTGGAGCGGTGGTGCGAAGGCTGTTGTGCGCCGCGGCTGGCAGTTCGCGGTGCGGGGCGACGTCCTGCGTCGGCCCGGGCGTCCGGCCCCACCGGCTCAGACCGGCTGGGGCTCCCCCTGGCAGCGGGAGCCGGCCTCGCGGTCCGGGCCGAGCGGGTCGGCCACCTCACCGCTGTCGTCGAGCCGGCCCTGCGCCTCACGCACGGCCCGGGGGGGCAACGGCGGGTGCAGGTCGGCGACGGCAGCCAGTGCGGCCAACACGTCGTCCGGTCGGACGGTAGGCGTCACCTGCCGTACGACCACGTGCAGTATGGCACGCCCGGTCTCCCCGGAGGCCGCGGCCGAGACCACGGCGGCCCGGGCGTCGATGTCCCGGGGCCCGTTCTTGGTGCGCTTGGAGACCGTCACGACCTCGGCGGCCAGCAGCGCCTCGACGGCCCGGCCCAGCTCGTCGGGGTCGACGCCGGCCAGGTCGATCCGCCAGCGGGTGCCGTCGAGGCGCTCGGCCAGGCCACCGGTGCCCTCCGCGGCCTCCACGCACTCCAGGACGTCGATGCCCGGCGGCAGGGAGGCGTCCAGCGCCACCCGCACGGCCTCCGGGTCGCACCGGGCCGCCAGCCCGATCTCCACGTACTCCGCCTCGGACGCCGCGCCGGTCGGGGCCGCACCCATGTAGCTGATCTTGGGGTGCGGGCTGAACCCGGCCGAGAACGCCATCGGCACCTGGGCGCGCCGCAGGGCACGCTCCAGCGCCCGGGCGAGGTCGCGGTGGGAGGCGAACCGCAGCGGACCGCGCTTGGTGTAGCGCAGCCGCAGCTTCTGCACGGTGGGCGGCGGCGGGGGGCCGTCGGGCTGGCGGGCCATCAGTGCGTGTGGACCGGGTCGGCCACCGCGGCGTCGACGTCCACGTCGACCTGCGCGCGGACGTCGGGCCGCGGCCCGGCACCGACGACGGCCAGCGGGATCAGCGAGCGGCCGGTGGGGCCGATCTGGATCTCGGTGCCCATGGTCGGGCAGACGCCGCAGTCGTAGCAGGGGGTCCAGCGGCAGTCGGCGACCTCGTCCTCGTTGAGCGCCTCCTGCCAGTCGTCCCAGAGCCACTCCTTGTCCAGGCCGGACTCCAGGTGGTCCCAGGGCAGCACCTCGTGCTCACCGCGCTCGCGGGTGGTGTACCAGGCCAGGTCGACGCCGAAGGGAGCGAGCTCCTCGGCCGCGGCGGTGGCCCAGCGGTCGTAGGAGAAGTGCTCGCTCCAGCCGTCGAAGTGCCCGCCGTCGCGCCACACCCGCTCGATGACCCGGCCGACCCGGCGGTCGCCGCGGGACAGCAGTCCCTCGATCACGCCGGGCTTGCCGTCGTGGTAGCGCAACCCGATGGAGCGACCGATCCGGCGGTCGGCGTTGATCGCGTCGCGCAGCACCCGCAGGCGGTGGTCGATGGTCTCGGCCGAGGCCTGCGACGCCCACTGGAACGGGGTGTGCGGCTTGGGCACGAAGCCGCCGATGGACACCGTGCAGCGGATGTCCTTGTTGCCCGCGGCCTCCCGGCCGGCCCGGATGACCTCGACCGCCAGCTCGGCGATCTCCAGCACGTCCTCGTCGGTCTCGGTGGGCAGACCGCACATGAAGTACAGCTTCACCTGGCGCCAGCCGTTGGCGTAGGCCGTGGTGACCGTGCGGACCAGGTCCTCCTTGGACACGGTCTTGTTGATGACCCGGCGGATCCGCTCGCTGCCGCCCTCGGGGGCGAAGGTCAGCCCCGAGCGCCGGCCGTTGCGGGACAGCTCGTTGGCCAGGGTCACGTTGAACGCGTCGACCCGGGTCGAGGGCAGCGAGAGCCCGGTGTTGGTGCCCTCGTACCGGTCGGCCAGCTCCTTGGCCAGCTGCCCGATCTCCGAGTGGTCGGCCGAGCTCAGCGAGAGCAGGCCCACCTCCTCGTAGCCGGTGGCCTTGAGGCCGGCGTCGACCATCGAGCCGATGCCGGTGATGGTCCGCTCGCGCACCGGGCGGGTGATCATCCCGGCCTGGCAGAACCGGCAGCCCCGGGTGCAGCCGCGGAAGATCTCCACGCTCATCCGCTCGTGCACGCTCTCGGCCAGCGGGACCAGCGGCTGCTTCGGGTAGGGCCACTCGTCGAGGTCCATCACGGTGCGCTTGGAGATCGTGGTGGGGACGTCGTCCCGGGTGGGCACGAAGGCCGCGATGGTGCCGTCGGCCTGGTAGGTCACCGCGTAGAACTGCGGCACGTAGACGCCCTCGACGCGGGACAGCCGGGCCAGCAGCTCGGTGCGCCCACCGGGGCGGCCGGCCGCCGTCCAGGCGCTGTGCACGTCGGTCATGTCGCCGACGACCTGCTCGCCGTCGCCGAGGACGGCGCAGTCCACGAAGTCGCTGACCGGCTCGGGGTTGAACGCCGCGTGCCCGCCGGCCACCACGACCGGGTGCCGCTCGTCGCGGTCCACCGCGTGCAGCGGGATGCCGGCGAGGTCGAGGGCGTCGAGCAGGTTGGTGTAGCCCAGCTCGGTGGCGAAGCTGACGCCGAGGAAGTCGAAGTCGTGGACCGGGCGGTGGTTCTCCAGCGTGAACTGGCCGACGCCGTTGGCCCGCATCAGCCCGGCGAGGTCGGGCCACACCGCGTAGGTGCGCTCGGCCAGGGCGTCGGTGCGCTCGTTGAGCACCTCGTACAGGATCATCAGACCCTGGTTGGGCAGGCCGACCTCGTAGGCGTCGGGGTACATGAGCGCCCAGTGGACGGCGACGGCGTCCCACGGCTTGGTCTGGGCGTTGAGCTCTCCACCGACGTACTGGATCGGCTTCTGGACCTGGGCCAGCAGCGGCTCGAGACGGGGGTACAAGCTCTCGACAGTCATAGCGTGGTCGAGGGTAACCGCCTGCGACGGGGGCCCCAGGGTGTCCCGGGGCCCCGTCGGCTCACAGGGCGGGGAAGAACAGGCCGATCTCGCGGGCGGCGGACTCGGGCGAGTCGGAGCCGTGCACGATGTTGTTCTGCACCTCGAGGGCGAAGTCGCCGCGGATGGTGCCGGGGGCGGCCTTCACCGGGTCGGTGGCGCCGGCCAGGGCGCGGAAGGCCTCGATGGCCCGCGGGCCCTCGGCGACCAGGGCCAGCAGCGGGCCCCCGGTGATGAAGTCGACCAGCGAGCCGAAGAACGGCTTCTCGCTGTGCTCGGCGTAGTGCTGCTCGGCGGTCTCGCGGGGCAGGGTGCGCAGCTCGGCGGCCACCAGCCGCAGGCCCTTGGCCTCCAGCCGGCCGACGACCTCGCCGACGATGCCGCGGGCGACGCCGTCGGGCTTGACCAGGATCAGGGTGCGCTCAGTCACGAGGCCGCAGCCTACGGAACGACCGCGACCGTCCCGCCCCCGGTGGGCACCAGCTCCACCCAGGTGGTCCCCGGGGCGAGCAGCACGGGGGTGCCGTCGGGGGCGGTCAGCACCACGGGGTCGCCGTCGGCGCCCTTGGTCCAGGTGGCCGGCACGGTGCGCCCGGCGGTCGCCACCAGGGCCTCTCCCCCGCGGCCGGCCAGCAGCGTCTCGGGCACGGCGTTGCCGGCCGGGTCGACCGCGTCGGTGGCCACGACCTCGACCCGCAGGACGACGACGTTGGTCGCCGTCACCCGTGCGCCGTCGGCCGCCGTCGCCGGGGTGCCGGACTCCGACCGCGCCCAGGTGCGGCCCACCGGGTCCCAGGTCCAGGACGGCGTGGCCTCCGGTGACAGCCGCAGGTCCAGCCCGCTGGCCGCGGTGCCCTGCGCCACGGTGGTCTGGGTGCCCGCGGTGGGGGCGTACCCGAACTGCGCGGCCGGTGCTGCCCGGTGGTCGGCGTCGGCGGCGGCCAGCAGCGGTGCCGGGTCGAGGTAGACGTTGTGCGGCGCCTGCCGGGGTCCCTGGCGGGCGAAGCCGTCGTCCCCGGCGTCGAAGCTGAACAGCTGCAGCCCGGAGTCGACCACGGCCGACAGGTACTGGCCCTGCCCGCCGGAGGTGGCGAAGAGCCCGTGCAGCGGGGCGGCGATCGCCGGGTCCATGGGGCGGGTGGAGCGCACCGGGCCGATGGAGGCCGGCAGCCGGGACTGGTAGACGGCGACGAACCGGCTGGTCCCGCCCTCCACGACCTGCTCCCACACGATGTCGGCCTCGGTGAGACCGGCCTGCGGACGCGCGATCGGCGGGTTCTCGATCTTCACCGCCAGCGCCGGCCGCGCCTCCACGGCGGCGACCGGCAGCCCGGTCAACGGTGCGACCGGCTGGGGGGCGGGCGGCGGGGTGGGCACCGCGGTCGTCGGCGCCGCCGTCGACGTGGGTGCGGGCGCGGCCACCGGCTCCGGGCCGCCGCTGCCGCAGCCGGCCAGCAGCAGTGCGGTCAGCGCCAGCACCGCGCCCCGTCGTCGTCCCCGCACCGTTCCTCGCACGCCACACGCTCCCACGGGCCCGGTCGTCCCCCTCCCCCATCGGCAGTGCCTGGCCGAGGCCCCACCGCCGTCAACCTGGGTTGACACCTCCACCCCGTCAACCTACGTTGACGCACATGGCCTCCCCCACCGACGCCGTCGCCACCGCGGCCGCCGCCGACGACCCGGCCACCGGGCTGCGCGGGGTGCGTGCGCTGCGCGAGCTCGCCGACCGCCTCGAGGTCCTCCAGGTCCGGGCCGCGCGGGACCGCGGGTGGTCCTGGCAGGAGGTCGCCGAGGCGCTGGGCGTCAGCCGGCAGGCCGTCCACAAGAAGCACGCCCGCTCCCGGAAGGAGACCTGAGGTGTTCGAATGCTTCACCGACGAGGCCCGCGCGGTCGTCGTCCGGGCCCAGGACGTCGCCCGCGCGGCCGGTGCCGACCGGATCGAGCCCGTCCACCTGCTGCTGTCCGCCGCCGCCGGCACCGGCCCGGGTGCCGGCGCCCTGCGCGCCGCCGGGCTGGACGCCGACCGCGCCGCCGCGTCGGCCGCCGCGGCCGAGGCCACCCTGCTCGCCGGGCTCGGGGTCGACCTGGACCTGGTCCGCGAGCGCGCCGAGCAGAGCTTCGGGTCCGGCGCGCTGGACACCCGGTCCCGCACCGGCCGCCTGCGGTTCTCCGGAGCGGCCAAGCGCGTGCTGCACGAGGCGTTGCGCGCCGAGGTGGCGGTGGGCAGCCGCCGGCTGGACGACGCGTCGGTGCTGCTGGGCGTGCTCGCCGTCCGGGACGCCGTGGTGGCCGCCGTGCTGCGCGACCAGGACGTCGAGCCGCTGGACCTCCGCCGCCGGCTGACCACCCGCGGGGCGGCCTGAGCTCAGCCCCGCGCCGGCGGCGTCCACACCAGGCTGCCGGCGGCGACGACCAGCACGACGTTGATCGCGACCGCGGGGACGGCGAGGTCGGCGATGTGGGCCACCGGCCAGGCGACCGCGGCCAGCAGGACCAGCCCGCCCTGCCAGCGCCGGTCCAGGCGCAGCAGCGCCGCGGCGACCAGCGCCAGGCACAGCGGGAAGACCAGGCCCAGCGGCTTGATCAGCCCGGCCGCGCCCGGCTGGTCCACCAGCGGGGTGTCGCCCAGCGACCCGTGGATCGCCTCGAAGCCGTAGGCCACGTTCCCGGCCATGCCGACCAGGCCGGCGAGCACCAGCGCGGCGGCCAGCCGGGAGCGGGCCGGCAGCCAGCCCGCCACGCGCAGCGCGACCCACCCGTAGGCGATCGCGCCGAGCACGTGCAGCACCCCGCCGGCCGGGTCGGACCAGCCGCGGACGGCGTAGGTGGCGTCGGCGGCCAGCGACAGCAGCGGTCCGGCGAGCAGGGACGCGGTGAGCAGCCGGTCGGTCGGCGAGGCCGGGACGACGGCGTGGGCGGACGGTGCGGTGGTGGTCACGGGCACTCCTCGGTGCGGGCCCCGGGCGGGGCCGGACCCGGCGACCGTCGCCCGGCGCCGGACCGGGGCACCACGGGGGCGACCCTGCGCCGCAGGTCCAGGGGAAACCCTGGACCGCAGCGGGCCCTCCCGTGCCACGCTCACCCGGTGCGCACCCGGCCGCGCTGGACCCCGGCGCGCGGTGTCGTGCCCGCGGCGGCGCTGGCCGTCGTCGTCGTCCTGGTGACCGTCGGGCTCGCTCGCGGGCTGTGGCTGGACAACCTGCACAACGGGGTGCTGGCCCTGGCCTGCACGGCGGTCGGCGGGTACGTGCTGCACCAGCGGCCCGCCCACCGCCAGGGCCGGCTGTTCCTGGCCACCGGGGTCGCCGAGGCGGTGCTGTTCCTGGGCCGGCAGGTCGGGCACGCCCCGGGCGGTCCGGGCAGCGCCTGGTGGGGCTGGCTGGGCGTCTGGCCGGTCGCGGTCGTGCTGGCCCTGACCACCCTGGCGGTGCTGTGCTTCCCCGACGGCCGGCTGCCCTCCCCGCGGTGGCGACCGGTGGCCGGCCTCGTCGTGGCCGTCGCCGCGGTGTGCGCCGTGCTGTCCGCGCTGTGGCCGGTGGAGTACTCCTCGGTGGACGTCGTCACGGCGCACCCCGTCGCGGACGCGGCGCCACCGGTGGTCCAGGCGGTCTGGTCGGCCATGGCCCACCCGAGCTACGTCGTCTCCCAGGTGCTGTGGGTGGTCGCGGTCGCCGCCCGCTGGCGCACGGCGTCCCCGGGCACCCGCCGCCAGCTCGGCTGGCTGCTGCTCGCGGTGCTGCCGGCGGGCGTCGCGCTCCTGGTGGGGCTGGTCGGCTGGGGCTCACCGCGGGCCGGCGTGCTGGCCGCCGCGCTGGTGCCGGTCGCCGCCGGGCTGGCCGTCGTGCACGGCCAGCACGCCGGGGCCCGTGCCGCGCTCAGCTGGCTCTCCCGGGCCCGCAGGCCCGGCGGCGACCTGGCCGGTGAGCTGACCCGGGCCACGGGGACCGCGCTGGACGCCGCCCGGGTCGTGCTGTGGTCCGGGGCCGACACCCTGCTCGCGGTCGGCGTCTGGCCCGACCCGGACGCCGACCTCGCTCCCACCACCCCGGCCGCGGTGCACGCCGTCGGCGAGACCCGCGACCTGGTCAGCGGTGGTGTCCGGGTCGGGGTGCTCGCCGTCGAGCCGGGCGACGGCCCGCTGTCGCTGGCCCAGCAGCGGCTGCTGGACGACCTGGCGGCGCAGGCCACCCTGGTCGTCGAGCACCTCGGCCTGGCCGCTGCGGTTCGGCACCGACCGGCCACCCGCCCGGTGCCGGAGCTGACGCCGCGGGAGCGCGACGTCCTGGCGCTGATGGCGCGCGGGTTGTCCAACACGGCCATCGCCGCGGAGCTGCACCTGAGCGTGAAGACCGTCGAGCCCGTGGTCAGCACCGTGTTCGGCAAGCTGGGCCTGCAGCCCGACGCCCGGGACAACCGCCGGGTGCTGGCGGTGCTGGCCTACCTGGAGCGCTGAGCTCAGTCCACGGGCGGCGGGTCGGGCACCGGCCCGAACGGCGTGCCCACCAGCTCCTTGCGGATCTGCAGCAGGTACAGCCAGACCAGCAGGAAGACGCCGCCGACGAACCACATGGCGTTGGAGTAGAAGCCGGTCAGCAGCAGCGGGACCTGCAGCACGGTGCCGATCAGCAGACCGCGCGGCCGGCGCTGGATGCCGCTGGACAGGATCAGCAGGACGGCGAGCACCAGCAGCACGGTCAGCCGGACCCACCCGAGCCCGTCGGACTGCACGATGCCGCGCGGCACGAAGAGCACCGCGATGCCCTCCAGCAGCAGCGTCGCCGCGGCCGCCCCGGACAGCGCCTTGGCCGCCCGCGCCGGGTCGGCCGCCCTGGGCTGGCTCACTTCCGCTTGCCGCCCATCAGGGTGCGGGCCTCCCCGGCGGTGATCACGCTGCCGGTCACCAGCACCCCGGACCCGCCCAGGGCGTGGTCGGTGCCGGCCTCGGCCAGCTCGATCGCCGACTCCAGCGCGTCGACCAGCCGCGGGTGCACGCTGACCCGGTCGGCGCCGAAGACGTCCACGGCCAGCGCGCCCAGCTCGTCGGCCGGCATCGCCCGCGCCGAGCTGTTCTGGGTCACGACCAGCTCGGCGCACAGCGGCTCGAGCTCGGCGAGCATCCCGGTGACGTCCTTGCCGGCGACGCACCCCACGACGCCCACCAGCCTGGTGAAGTCGAAGGACTCCCGCACCGCCGCGACGGTGGCGGCCATCCCGGCGGGGTTGTGCGCGGCGTCGACCAGCACCGACGGCGAGGTGCGCACCCGCTCCAGCCGGCCCGGCGAGCGGACGGCGGCGAACGCGGCGCGGACCACCTCCGGGTCCACCGGCCCGCTGGCCGACCCGGCCCCCAGGAACGCCTCGACCGCGGCCAGCG
Organism: Klenkia terrae; assembly: GCF_037083865.1. Lineage (NCBI taxonomy): Bacteria > Bacillati > Actinomycetota > Actinomycetes > Geodermatophilales > Geodermatophilaceae > Klenkia > Klenkia terrae. The sequence goes on from NZ_JBAPLV010000010.1 coordinate 105,001, forward strand.
CCACGGCGGCGTTCTGCGCCTGGTGCGCGCCGAACAGCGGCAGGTAGACCTCGGGGTACTCCCCGCCCAGGCCCTGGATGCGGATCTGCTGGCCCCCGACGGCGACCGTGCGCTCCAGCAGGCCGAACTCGGTGCCCTCCCGGGCCACGGTGGCGTCGACCTCGACCGCGCGGCGGACGAGGGCCTCCAGCGCACCGGCGGGCTGGTGGGCGAGGACGGCGACCACGTCGGGACCCGGGACGCCGTCCTCGGTCGGCGGTGCGGCCTTGATGATCCCGGCCTTCTCGGTCGCGATGGTCGCGACGTCGGGCCCGAGGTACTCGGCGTGGTCCATCGAGACCGGGGTGACCACCGCGACCCGGGCGTCGGCCACGTTCGTCGCGTCCCAGGTGCCGCCCATGCCGACCTCGACGACGGCGACGTCGACCGGGGTCTCGGCGAAGGCTGCGTAGGCCATCGCCACCATGACCTCGAAGAAGGACATCGGGACGTCGGAGGAGCCGTCGACCATCTGCACGTAGGGCGCGATGTCGTCGTAGACCTCGACGAACCGGTCGGGGCGGATCGGCCGGCCGTCGACGACGATCCGCTCGCTCATCGACTCCAGGTGCGGGCTGGTGAACCGGCCGACCCGCAGCCCGAAGCCGCGCAGCAGCTCGTCGATCATCCGCGCGGTCGAGGTCTTGCCGTTGGTGCCCGTCACCTGGACGACGGGGAAGGCGCGGTGCGGGGAGCCCAGCAGGTCGACCAGCGCGGAGATGCGGGTCAGGCTGGGCTCGAGCCGGCTCTCGGGCCAACGGGCCAGCAGGGCGGCCTCGACCCGGGCGACGTCCGAGGGGGTGCTCACTCCGCCCAGGATGCCAGTCGCGGCGCTTCCTAGGATGGGCGCATGTCCACAGACGTCACCGCCCCGGGCACCGTGCCCGACAAGCCCACCCTCGACGGCCTGGAGGCCAAGTGGGTAGCCGCCTGGGCGCAGGACGACGTCTACGGCTTCGACCGGGCCGCCGCGCTGGCCGCGCCGCGCTCGCAGACCTACGCCATCGACACTCCGCCGCCCACCGCCAGCGGCTCGCTGCACGTCGGGCACGTGTTCAGCTACACGCACACCGACATCGTGGCCCGCTACCACCGGATGACCGGCAAGCACGTGTTCTACCCGATGGGCTGGGACGACAACGGCCTGCCGACCGAGCGCCGGGTGCAGAACTACTACGGCGTGCGCTGCGACCCCTCGCTGCCCTACGACGCCTCGTTCACCCCGCCGGAGAAGCCGGGCAAGGACCAGCTGCCGATCAGCCGGCGCAACTTCGTCGAGCTGTGCGAGCGGCTGACCGCCGTCGACGAGGCGGAGTTCGAGAAGCTCTGGCGCCAGGTCGGCCTGTCGGTCGACTGGTCCAACGTCTACCGCACGATCTCCGAGACCTCCCGGGCCACCGCGCAGCGCGCCTTCCTGCACAACCTGGCCCGCGGCGAGGCCTACGCGCAGGAGGCGCCGACCCTCTGGGACGTCACCTTCCGCACCGCCGTCGCCCAGGCCGAGCTGGAGGACCGCGAGCGGCCCGGCGCCTACCACCGGGTGGCCTTCGCCGGCCCGGCCGGACCGGTGCACATCGAGACGACCCGCCCCGAGCTGCTGCCGGCCTGCGTGGCGCTGGTCGCCCACCCCGACGACGAGCGCTACCAGCCGCTGTTCGGGCAGACCGTGCGCACGCCGCTGTTCGGCGTGGAGGTGCCGGTGGTCGCCCACCGCCTGGCCGAGAAGGACAAGGGCTCGGGCATCGCCATGATCTGCACCTTCGGCGACCTGACCGACGTCATCTGGTGGCGGGAGCTGCAGCTGCCGACCCGGGCGGTCATCGGCTGGGACGGCCGGCTGCTGCCCGACGCCCCCGACGGCGTCCCCGCCGAGGTGTACGCCGAGCTGGCCGGCAAGACCGTGTTCAGCGCTCAGCAGCGGATCGTGGAGCTGCTGCGGGAGTCCGGCGACCTCGAGGGCGACCCGCGGCCCATCACGCACCAGGTGAAGTTCTTCGAGAAGGGCGAGCGCCCGCTGGAGATCGTCACCACCCGCCAGTGGTACATCCGCAACGGCGGACGGGACGCCGACCTGCGCACCGCGCTGGTGGCCCGCGGCAAGGAGATCCAGTGGATCCCCGAGCACATGCGGCACCGCTACGAGAACTGGGTCGAGGGGCTCAACGGCGACTGGCTGGTCAGCCGGCAGCGCTTCTTCGGCGTCCCGTTCCCGGTCTGGTATCCCCTCGACGAGGCCGGCGAGCCGGTCTACGAGCAGCCCCTGCTGGCCCCCGAGGAGTCCCTGCCGGTCGACCCGTCCTCCGACCTGCCCGCCGGGTACACCGAGGACCAGCGCGGCGTCCCGGGCGGCTTCATGGCCGACCCCGACGTGATGGACACCTGGGCGACGTCGTCGCTGTCGCCGCAGGTGGCCTCGGGCTGGGACACCGACCCGGAGCTGTTCGCGCACGTCTTCCCGATGGACCTGCGCCCGCAGGCGCACGACATCATCCGGACCTGGCTGTTCTCCACCGTGGTGCGCGCGCACTACGAGCAGGGCCAGGTGCCGTGGACGCACGCCGCCATCTCCGGCTTCGTGGTCGACCCCGACCGCAAGAAGATGAGCAAGTCCAAGGGCAACGCCACGACGCCGATCGACGTGCTGGAGAAGTACGGCACCGACGCCGTGCGCTGGCGGGCCGCCGGCGCCCGCCCGGGCGCGGACTCCCCCTTCGACGAGGTGCAGATGAAGGTCGGCCGCCGGCTGGCCATCAAGCTGCTCAACGTGGGCAAGTTCGTGCTCGGCAGCCTGGGCGCCACCGCCGACCTGGTGGGCGCCGAGGTCTCCGAGCCGGTCGACGCCGCCCTGCTGGCCCGGCTGCGCGGGGTGGTCACCGAGGCCACCGCGGCGATGGAGGCCTACAACTACACCCGGGCGCTGGAGGTCACCGAGACCTTCTTCTGGCAGTTCTGCGACGACCACGTCGAGCTGGTGAAGACCCGCGCCTACGGCGAGGACGGCGGCCCGGTCGAGGGTGCGACGTCGGCCAAGGCCGGCCTGGCGACCGCGCTGTCGGTGCTCAACCGCCTGCTGGCGCCGGTGCTGCCCTTCGCCACCGAGGAGGTCTGGTCCTGGTGGCAGACCGGGTCGGTGCACCGCGCCGCCTGGCCGACCGTCGAGGAGCTGCCGACCGGCGGCGACCCGGCCCTGGTGGGTGTCGCGGCCGAGGCGCTGGCCGCGATCCGCAAGGCCAAGAGCGAGGCCAAGGTGTCGATGCGGGCGCCCGTCGAGTCCGCGGTGGTGCACGCCCCGGCCACCGAGGTCGCCCTGGTCGAGGCCGTGCGCCGCGACCTGGTCGCCGCCGGGATCATCACGACGCTGACCGTCGAGCCCGGCCAGGGCCCGCTCACCGTCGACGTCGTCCTCGCCCCGACCGAGTAGGCGCACGGACCCCAGACCCACGCCGTCCAGGGATCCTCCCGGCCCGCAGGGGCACAGGATGCCTGGACGGCGTGGGTCTGACCCGGCCCCGCAGGACCGCAGCGCAAGAGGCCCGGAACCCACCTGGGTTCCGGGCCTCTCGGGTGTTAGCTGCGGGTCAGGCGGACTTCTCGCGGCGCTCGCGGGTGGGCTTGCGCGGGACGATCGTCGGGGCGACGTGCTCGAGCACGACGTCCTGGGTGATCACCACGGTGGCGACGTCCTCCCGGCTGGGGATGTCGTACATGACCGACTGGAGCACCTCCTCCAGGATCGCCCGAAGCCCACGGGCGCCGGTGCCGCGCAGCAGCGCCTGGTCGGCGATCGCCTCGAGGGCGTCGTCGGTGAACTCCAGCTCCACGCCGTCGAGCTCGAAGAGCCGGCGGTACTGGCGCACCAGGGCGTTCTTCGGCTCGGTGAGGATGTTGATCAGCGCGGTGCGGTCGAGCTTCTGCACCGTGGTGATGACCGGCAGACGACCGATGAACTCCGGGATCATCCCGAACTTGAGCAGGTCCTCGGGCAGCACCTGGGCGATCGCGTTGGCCTCCTCGATCTCGGCCTTGCCGCGGACCGGGGCCCCGAAGCCCATGCCCTGCTTGCCGATGCGGGCCTCGATGACCTCTTCGAGCCCGGCGAACGCGCCACCGACGATGAAGAGCACGTTGGTGGTGTCGATCTGGATGAACTCCTGGTGCGGGTGCTTGCGCCCGCCCTGCGGCGGCACCGAGGCGGTGGTGCCCTCGATGATCTTCAGCAGCGCCTGCTGCACGCCCTCGCCGGACACGTCCCGGGTGATCGACGGGTTTTCGCTCTTGCGGGCGATCTTGTCGACCTCGTCGATGTAGATGATCCCGGTCTCGGCGCGCTTGACGTCGTAGTCGGCGGCCTGGATCAGCTTCAGCAGGATGTTCTCGACGTCCTCGCCGACGTAGCCGGCCTCGGTGAGCGCGGTGGCGTCGGCGATCGCGAACGGCACGTTCAGCATCCGGGCGAGGGTCTGCGCGAGGTGGGTCTTGCCGCACCCGGTGGGGCCCATCAGCAGGATGTTGGACTTGGCCAGCTCGACGTTGTCGTCGCGCGAGCCGCGCTCGCCGCCGGCCTGGATCCGCTTGTAGTGGTTGTAGACCGCGACGGCGAGCGTGCGCTTGGCCTTGTCCTGGCCGATCACGTACTGCTCGAGGAAGTCGTGGATCTCCTTCGGCTTCGGCAGCTCGTCGAACTTGAGGTCCGAGGACTCGCTGAGCTCTTCCTCGATGATCTCGTTGCAGAGCTCGATGCACTCGTCGCAGATGTAGACCCCGGGGCCAGCGATGAGCTTCTTGACCTGCTTCTGGCTCTTCCCGCAGAACGAGCACTTGAGCAGGTCGCCGCTCTCACCGATACGTGCCACCTGGCTGACCTCCGTGTCACAGCGGGCCTGCTGGGAAGAGCAGGTCCCTCGATCATCTGTCCTGATCACCCCGCCGGCGGCGGGCCTCGTGCACGAGCCGGCGGGTACCGGGGATCAGGCGTTCGCCGACCGTACCGGCCACCACCGACGTTCCCGGGCAGTGACGCACCCGGGTGGCGGCTGTCGTCCTCCCCCGACTCACACGAGCCCCGGGTGACCCCTCGGGCTCCCTGCGACCGTGCGGCTCCGGGGCCCCAGACGGGGTCCCGGAGCCCACGCGCCGGGGGTCCTGCGCCCGCTCCGGCGCTGCCGGGACGGGGTCGTGCGGTGGAGCTGTCAGGCCATGAGCGCGTTGAGCTTGCGGCTCTGCACGACCTCGTCGACGATCCCGTACTCCTTGGCCTCCTGGGCCGTGAGGATCTTGTCGCGGTCGATGTCCTTGCGGACCTGCTCCTGGGACCGGCCGGTGTGCCGGGCCAGGATCTGCTCCATCTGGGTGCGCACGCGCTCGATCTCGGCCGCGTGGATCTCCAGGTCGGTGACCTGGCCGCCCGCCTCGCCCGAGGGCTGGTGGATGAGCACCCGGGAGTAGGGCAGCGAGAGCCGCTTGCCCTTCGTGCCGGCCGCCAGCAGGACGGCGGCGGCCGACGCCGCCTGGCCCATGCAGACGGTCTGGATGTCGGGCCGGACGAACATCATCGTGTCGTAGATGGCCATCAGCGCGGTGAACGAGCCACCGGGCGAGTTGATGTACATCGTGATGTCGCGGTCGGGGTCGGTGGACTCCAGCGTGAGCAGCTGGGCCATGACGTCGTTGGCGCTGGCGTCGTCGACCTGCACCCCGAGGAAGATGATGCGCTCCTCGAAGAGCTTGTTGTAGGGGTTGGACTCCTTCATCCCGTAGCTGGTGCGCTCGGTGAAGGAGGGCAAGATGTACCGGCTGTCCGGCATCTGGAAGCTCATGTCAGGTCCTCCGACCGTCAGTTCTCGGTGACCGGGTTGTCGGTCTCGGTGGTCGCGGAGGCCTTGGTGACCACGTGGTCGACGAAGCCGTACTCCAGCGCCTCGGCCGCGGTGAACCAGCGGTCGCGGTCGGAGTCGATCGCGATCTGCTCCACGGTCTGGCCGGTGTGCTGGGCCTGGAGCTCGTTGAGCTCCTTCTTGGTCCGGCGGAACAGGTCGGCCTGGATCGCGATGTCCGAGGCCGTGCCGCCGACGCCGGCGGAGGGCTGGTGCATCATGATCCGCGCGTGCGGCAGGGCGTAGCGCTTGCCCGCGGTGCCGGCGGTCAGCAGAAACTGGCCCATCGAGGCGGCCAGGCCCATCCCGTAGGTGGCGACGTCGCAGTCGATGAACTGCATCGTGTCGTAGATCGCCATGCCCGCGGTGACCGAGCCGCCGGGCGAGTTGATGTAGAGGTGGATGTCGCGCTTGGGGTCCTCGGCGGACAGCAGCAGCATCTGGGCGGCGAGCTGGTTGGCGATCTGGTCGTCGACCTGGCTGCCGAGGAAGATGATGCGCTCGCGCAGGAGGCGCTCGTAGACCGAGTCGCCGAGGTTCATCATGTTCCCGGCGCCGCGCATCACCGGCGCGGTCGGGTATGGGGTGCTCACGAGTGCGGTGACCTCCGTAGGACTGTCGAGCAGGCGGTCTCTGGGCTGTGGTGCGGTGGTTCAGGTGGGCCGCCGGGGGCGGGCCGTGCCCTGGTCGGGGCGGGCCCTTCTCGGTGTCACGTCGACCCTAACGCGCACGTCCGACACCTCACTCCCGCGACGGCCGGTGTTCGCCGAGGGCGCACAGCGCGCCACCGCGGACCCCCCGGGACGACGACGCCCGCCGCACCGCGGGTGCGGTGGGCGGGCGTCGGCGGTGCGGGGTCGATCAGGACTCGACGGCTGCCTCGTCGTCGGCGCTGCCCTCGGCGGCGTCGGCGGCCTTCGCGGCAGCGGCCTTCTTGGCCGGGGCCTTCTTGGCGGCGGCCTTCTTCTTCGGGGCGGGCTCCGCGTCGTCGGCCGGCGCGTCGGCGTCGGCCGTCTTCGCCGCCGCCTTCTTCGCCGGGGCCATCTTGGCGGCGGCCTTCTTCTTCGGTGCCGCGTCGCCGTCCTCGGCCTCGGCGTCGTCGGCCTTCACCGTCTTGGGCCGCAGGCCCTCGAGGTCGACCTCGTTGCCGGAGGCGTCGGTGATGGTCGTGGACTCCAGCAGCTGGGCCAGGGCCTTGGTGCGGCGGACGTCGGCGACGAAGTCGGAGATGTTGTTGCCCTGCTGCAGCTGCTGCGCGTACTGCTCCGGGCTCACCCGGTTGCGCTGGGCCTGGGCCATGATCTGCGCGGACAGGTCGTCGTTGTCGACGGTGACCTCGCGGGCGTCGGCGATCGCGTCGAGCACGAACTGCGTGCGGACGGCGTTCTCCACGTTGGCCTTCATGTCGGCGTCGTAGGCCTCGCGACCCTCGATGCCGGCGGCGGTGAAGTAGGCGTCCCAGTCCATGCCGGCCTGCTGCAGCTCGCCCTCCATGGCCCGGGTGCGCCACTCGAGCTCGCGCTCGACCAGCGTCTCGGGCACGGGGACCTCGATGACCTCGAGCAGGTGCTCGACCAGCTTGTCGCGGGCCTGGCTGCCCTGCTGCATCACCTTGACGCGACCCAGGCGGGTACGGACGTCGTCCTGGAGCTCGGCGAGGGTGTCGAACTCGCTGGCGGTGGAGGCGAAGTCGTCGTCGAGCTCGGGGAGCTCCTTGGCCTTGACCGAGCGGACGGTGACGGTGACCTCGGCGTCGGAGCCGGCGGCGTCGCCGGACAGCAGCGCAGAGGTGAAGGTGGCCGACTCGTCGACCGACAGGCCGCGCACGGCCTCGTCCAGGCCGTCCATCAGGGTGCCGGTGCCGACCTCGTAGGACATGCCGCTGGTGGTGCCGTCCTCGAGGACCTCGCCGTCGAGCTTGGCCTCCAGGTCGATGGAGACGTAGTCGCCGTCCTGCGCGGCCCGCTCGACGCCGGTGAGCATCGCGAAGCGCTCGCGCATGGTGGAGACCTGGGTCTCGACCTCCTCGTCGGTGACCTCGACGTCGTCGACGGTCACCGCCAGCGAGTCGAGCTCGGGGAGCTCGAGGGTCGGAGCGACGTCCACCGTGGCGGTGAAGGCGAGGGTGTCGCCGTCGTCCAGGCGGGTGACCTCGACGTCGGGCTGGGTCAGCACCCGGACCTGGTTCTCGCGGATCGCCTCGGAGTAGACCTCGGGGACGGCGTGCTGGACGACCTGCTCCAGGACGGCGGCCCGGCCGATGCGCTGGTCGAGGATGCGGTTGGGGACCTTGCCGGGTCGGAAACCGGGGACGCGGACCTGCCGGCCGAGCTCCTTGTAGACCTCGCCGAAGGCGTGGTCCAGGTCGCCCCACGGCACCTCGATGGCGAGCCGGACCCGGGTCGGGCCCAGGTTCTCGATGGTGCTCTTCACAGTGCAGCGCTCCTCGGTGCAGACAGCGATGGGTACGGCGAGACCACTGGTCAGGCCGGGATGCCCGTCAGTCTCCCAGAGACTGCGCGGACGTCGTGTCGGGGTGACAGGATTTGAACCTGCGGCCCCCTGCTCCCAAAGCAGGTGCGCTACCAAGCTGCGCCACACCCCGTGGCGAGGGCCGAGTCTAGGCCTGAGCGCTACCGCTACCCTGGGCGGGCGACATCTCGCGGGTGTAGCTCAATGGTAGAGCCCCAGCCTTCCAAGCTGGCCATGCCGGTTCGATCCCGGTCACCCGCTCCACGTCCTGACCAGCTCCGATGCCCGTTTGTGCAGCTCAGCCGGGCAGCGCTGCTCCTTCCGTGCCTTACCGGTGCCGCCCCTGTTGACCACTGACCACCGGGTTTGACCGGTGCTTAAGGCGCGGATAAGGCGCGCCCCGGCCGTGGATGACCTCTGCGTCGTGCAGCTGCAGGGCACGGGCCGCCAGCCCACGAGCGACGCCGGGTACGGACGGCCAGGTGTCATCTCGTGGCTGGCCTGTGCCCCGATCGGGGCGGCCGGCGCACCGTGATCGCGGCCTGGCCGTCCCGTGTCGTTCACCCGTCGTGGCGGGTATCAAGCGGGGGCAGGGAGTCGACCACCTTGATCGTCTCCAAGGACACTGTGACGATGCGCGCCAGCAGGTCGACGATGTAGCGCGGATCGCCGACTTCGCGGGACCAGTCGTTGGGGTCGTTGACGATGCCCGACGCCTTGTCCGTCTTCACCCAGTAGCGGTCGATGATCCACTCGATCGCCGAGCGGCTGCCCAGCGTGTACCGGTACGCCTCTTCCGGGATGCCCCGCAGGGTGATCCGGTCGTTGTAGTGGATGACCGACTTGTCGCTCCGCAGACCTTCGGTCTTCTGCTCCGCAGTGGGCTTGCCGAAGCTCATCTTCTTGTTGCCGACGGCGAAGAACCCGTAGTTGGCCTCGCCGCCCGGGCCACTCACGTCAAGCCCTTCCAGCGGGTACGGCTTCACGGTCTCGTAGCCCAGGTGCACCTCGGCCAGCTGCCTGCCAGCATCGGCGAACGCCCGGAAGTCGGCCGCGAACGGGATCCGAGGCAGCATCTTCTTCAGGTCCGCCGCGTAGGTCTCCCGGTACTCCGACGAGTGCAGCAGCCCGTAGACGTAGTCGAAGATGTCGTTCTTGCTGATCGCCTCGCCCTGGTACGCGGCGGTGAATGCGGCCAGCGCCTCATCGGTGATGTTGTCGATCTGCCGGTAGCCATCGACGACGTCGCCCTCGTGGACGTCGAACATCCCCGCGTCGTCGACCTTCTCGTAGTGCCACCGCGCAAAGAACTGCCCCGTGTAGCTGTAGAAGCTCAGGTCCGGCAATTGGTCGACCATGACCACCCCTGGCGCTGCTTCAATGCGCGGGGCAACAACGACAAGCCCTCGATTCACGTGCGTTGAGCCGGGAAACAGCGTGGGAAGCCTGTAGACCATGTCATTCAGCGCGCGGTCGAAGTAGACGTTCGCCTTCGTGAATGGTCGATAGACGGCTAACTGGACGCGCTCACCCTTGAATTCACGAGGACGCCCCCGATCCAGATCCGCCAGGAGACCCCGGTTCCAGCTGATCAAACTGCCGTCCGTCGTTGCGGTCGCTGCGGTGGCGCCTCGGGCACGGTCCGTCTCGTACGTGGCGACCAGCCTGGTCATGTTCTCAGCCACTGATTCCCGGCCGAAGGAATAGCACCATGTATCGCGATTGGTCTTCAAACCGCCTGACTGGACTGCAAAGACAGACTCGATGGGCAGGAAGCTGACAAAATCGTCGGCGCGTTGGCCGAGCCAATCGCCATGATCGTTCGGCGCGATAACCACGGGTGCCAAGCCACCAAGAGTTTCCGCCTCGGCGACATGGGCCAACTTCTGCTCGCGAGTGAGATAGTCGCCGACGTCGGTGTAATGCACAGTGGCCGATCCGGCCTGGCCACGTTTCTTGACCAGCACGGTGATGGCGACAGTGGCTCGACTGCCGGCGCCAAAGACCTTGCCGCCCTCACGGCGAGACTGCTCGCCTGCCGTGCGCTGGTTGCCGCGGAGGTTGAACACGTGGATGGCCGAGAACTCCTCGGCCAGCGTCTTGCGCATGCCGTCGGCGGTGTTCGAGTCCAGAAATCCACCGTTCGTCACGAAGGCGACGATGCCGCGATCCTGGATGCGCAGCGTGGCCCACTTGATCGCCCGGATGTAGGAGTCGTACAGCGAGTTCTTGTTCGTCGCTGTCGAGCGGGCGGCGTAGGTGTCCCGGATGGCGGCGTCCAGCGTGGGGTACTTCTCGTTTGCGTTGTCGTCGTTCGCCGAGTCCTGGCCTGCCGAGTACGGCGGGTTGCCAACGATCACCTGGATAGGCAACTTCTTCTGCCGCTCCAACCGCTCGTTGTTCTCCGGCATGACGCTGATGTCCTGCTGGTCGCCGTCCTCCCACGACTGGAAGCTGTCGGTGAGCACCAGCCCGGGGAACGGCTGCGGCGTCCCCTCCAGCTCCTCGAACGTCGTCTCGATGTTCGCCGCGGCGATGTAGTAGGCCAGCAGCAGGATCTCGTTGGCGTGCAGTTCGTTCGCGTACTTGCGGGCCAGGTCATGCGGCTCGATCAGCCCGCTCTGCAGCAGCCGCACCAGGAAGGTGCCGGTGCCAGTGAACGGGTCGAGCACGTGCACGCCCTCGTCGGTCAGCCCCTGCCCGAACTCCGCGCGCAGCACCTCGTCGGCCGAGCGCAGGATGAAGTCGACGATCTCCACCGGCGTGTAGACGATGCCGAGCTTCGACACCGTCTTCGGGAACGCGGTGGCGAAGAACTTGTCGTACAGCTCCACGAGCACCCGCTGCTTGCCCGCGGCGTTGTCCACCCCGGCGACCCGCTTGCGCACGGTGTCGTAGAAGCCCTCCAGGGTCTCGTTCTCCGCACCCACCGCGTGCGCATCGAGCACCACCAGCATGTTCTCCATCGTCCGGGCCACCGGATTGCCGGCCAGGAAACTGGAGTGCGCGAACAGCGCCTCGAACACCGGCCGGGTGATGAGGTGCTGGGCCAGCATGTCGATCGCGGCGTCGTCGGTGATCGAGTCATTCAGGTTGCCGCGCAGCCCGGCGACGAAGTGCTCGAACTCGGTGGCCGCCGGCCCCGGCGTCGCGAGCAGGCCCTTGATGCGGGTGACGTGCGCGGCGGCGATGTCGGCGACGTCCTTCGCCCAGGATTCCCAATATCGGCGCTCGCCGACCTTGGCCACGATCCGCGCGTACATCGCGTCCCGGAATTCGTCGGCCGGGAACTCCATGAGCAACTGCTCGGTGGACTTCTGCCCCGGCTGATCCGGGTCGGGCACGGCCACGCCGTCGCCGTCCGTCGGACCGGTGATGGAGACGATCTCGATGGTGTCCGGCTTGCGCTTGTTCAACTCGATCTGGTTGACCATCGCGTGGAAGCGGTCATCGTGGCTGCGCAGCGCCTGCAGCACCTGCCAGACCACCTTGTACCGCTCGTTGTCCCGCAGCGCCTCCTCCGGCGCGACGCCGCTGGGCACCACCACCGGCAGCACGATGTAGCCCAGCTCCTTGCCCGGCGCCTTGCGCATCACCCGGCCGACGGACTGCACCACGTCGACCTGCGAGCCGCGGGGGGTGAGGAACAGGACGGCGTCCAGCGAGGGCACGTCCACCCCCTCGGACAGGCAGCGGGCATTGGTGAGCACGCGGCACACGCCGTCGGGGGCGGGCTCCTTGAGCCAGGCGAGATGGGTGTTGCGTTCGTGCACGCCCATCGTGCCGTCCACGTGCGCCGCCTGAACCCGCAGCCGGGGGCGGTCCTCCGGGGCGTCGATCTGCGCTCGGTCGGCCAGATCCGGGAACGCCGCGGCCGCCGTCTTGGACGCCTTGATGTGCTGCGCGAAGGCCACCGCCGTCCGCATCGGCGCCCTGCCGACGACCGACGGCTGGCCATCGGTCGCCGACGGGCCGAAGTTTTTCGCCAGGCCGTTCCAGCAGCCGATCAGCTTCGCGGCTTGGTCGAGCTGGATCTCGCCGGAGTTCGCCATGGCCTGCTGGAAGTTCTCCGCCACGTACTTCTCGTCGACGGCCAGCACCAGCACCTTGTAGTCGGTCAGCAGGTCGGCCTCGACCGCCTGCCCGAAGCCGAGCCGGTGCAGCTTCGGACCGAACGTGTCCTGGTCGCCCATGTCGGCCAGCACCGCATCGGCGCTCTGGGCCTTGCGACGGACCTCCTCGCCGAACACTTTGGGCGTCGCGGTCATGTACAGCCGCTTGGCCGCCTTCAGGGCGTCGGCGTCGTGCACCCGCACGAACGCGGACTCGTCTCCCTCGGCGAGGGTGACGCCGGTCGTCCGGTGCGCCTCGTCGCAGATGACCAGATCGAACCAGGGCAGGCCGAGCTCCTGGGCGCGGGTGACCACGTCGATCGACTGGTAGGTGGAGAACACCACCCGCATTTGGCCGTCGGCGTTCGTGTTTGCCTCGAACCGGCTCAGCAGCGTCTGCGGGTCGGTCGAGGCCGGCTCGGTCAGGTCGATCGGGAGTTGGTCGGCGTCGTCGGACGGCGTGCGCCGTCCGACCCGGACGTCCGAGCAGACCGCGTACGGCGCGATGTCCACCTCGGCGTTGGCCATCCACTCCCGCAGGCTCTGGCTCAGCAGCTGGATGCTCGGTACCAGGAACAGCACCGTGCCGCCGGCGCCGACCAGCTCCTCCGCGATTCGCAGGCTGGTGAAGGTCTTCCCGGTGCCGCAGGCCATCACCAGCTGGCCCCGGTCGTGCTCGGCGAGCCCGGCGCGGACGTCGTCCAGCGCCTTTTGTTGGTGCGGGCGCAGCGCCTTCTTGCCCGTCGGGACGACGATCTCCGGAGTCGTCCAGGAGAACTGGTCCCAGTCGATGGCGGCGTCGGCGAGGTAGCCGATGTCGACGCGCTGGGCCACTCCCCCGGCCAGCGTCTCCTCGGCGTTGGTCGACCAGCCCGCTGCCGTGTCGAACACGATCCGCCTGGTGAACTGGGCGGAGGCGGAGGCGGAGACGAACGAGTCGATGTCGGCCTTGGCGACCGTGCGACCCGGTGCGTAGAACTTGCATTGGATGGCGGTGAGCCCGCCGTCGTCGGCGTTCGCCGCAACCAGGTCGATGCCGGTGTCAGGCCGGCCAGCGCGCTCGGGCCAGTCCGACCACAGCCAGACGTCGGAGAACCGCGACTTCCACTCCGGGTCGGAGGTCAGGTAGGCCCTGATCAGTCGCTCGAACTTGCTGCCCTTGTCCCGCTCGTCCAGCGCTTCGCTGCGAAGTCGGTCTAGGACAGTGTGGATGGTCCCCGTCACGCTTCGCATCTTGCCCGACTGGACCTCAGGGCAGGGTTGCGCCGCCCAGACAAGTCGGCCCATCGCAGGGCGAGAGATCGACTAACGGGACGTCCGGCGAGGGTGGCTCCCGTCGGACGGGCTCACACAATCGACGCCGATCTGACGCCTTGGCACTCTTCTCCAGCGCCAGGTCTGCCGAGCCCATCGCCCGCTCACTCGCTTCGATCGGTCGGTGACTCCCACACCTCAAGGGATAGGAGACGAGGGCCGCCGCGACGGCGGACTTGCTGGCGGACGGCGACCTGCCACAGCGGACCGCCAGCGAGCACAGCCATCACCGGATAGTCGGCGCGCGCGTCGGGATGCTCGGCGATATGACGCAGGGTGGCCCGGTCGGTGCCGCTGAGCCTGACGGTGCCACGCGGATGGGTGTGCCAGTCGCCCAGGTACTGCAGTCGTCGGCCTGCCAGCTCGTACGCCTGGGCGAGTTGCTCCTCCTGCCAGGCGCTATCCGGTGTGAATGTCCTCGCGTGATGGCCGGCGCGGGGCCCGGGGCCGATGACCTCACTGATGACCACCGCGGCCGGTTGAGGGGACCAGCCCAGAAGGAGTCCCCCGGTCTCTGAGGGGTAGGCGCGCTGGGCCTCGCGGAGCGCCTCCTCCAGGGCCGCCGCGGCCCACCACACGCGGCCCCGGCGGGTGGCGCGGAAGTCGATCAGTGGTCGCCGCGGCACAGCGGATGCACCGGTAGCTCGAGGCCGGTCCAGGTCGGGGGGATCGGCGTCCCGTCAGACGTCCTCAACGCGAGGACGTGCACGTCGTGGCCGCTGTCGGGGTACCCGCCTGGCCGGCCCTGCTGCAGCGTTGCCACGGCGACGCGGACGGCGTGCAAGGCGACCTCGGCGAGGTCGAAGCCGGACCCGGCGAAGGTGGGGTCGGCGCAGCCGACCGGTTGGACTCCACTTCCGTCTGGGGCCGCCGCTAGCGAGGGGATGGACTCGCCGTGGAGGCCGTACTCGAGGCAGTACCAGCACGCCGTTCCCGACACGGGCGACAGGCGGGTCACACGACCACCCCACCCGCCGTTGGTCGCCGAGGCGGCGAGGTACGGCTTGCGGCGGCGGCGCGCCAGCCACGCCAGCGCCTGCTGCAGGCCCTTCTCCGCGGTGCAGTCCAAGACGAGGTCGACCTTGTCGATGAGCTCGATCCACGCGTCGATCTCGTTGCGGTGGTCGGGCTGGGGGTCGGTACGTGGTGCGCCGATCGCGTACGGAATGACGTTGACGGTGATGTCGGGCGCGACGCTAAGGGCGATCTGGCTGGCGGCGAAGGCCTTGTTCCATCCCGCCATGTCGAGGCGGGCGGCGTGCCGGACCAGGTTGCCCGGTTCCAGGTGGTCGCGGTCGACCACGGTGAGCTGTCCGATACCGGCCCGGGCGAGATGCTCGGTGACGGTGCTGCCGAGCGCTCCGACACCGAAGACGGCGATGTGCCGGTCGTGCAGGCCGGTGAGTTCGGGGACCCGGGCCGCCATGTCCGGCTGCCCGGCGTACCCGGCGCGGATGACATGCGTGGTGATCCTGCCGCCAGCCGACGGAAGGCCGCGCTGCCCGCGCCCGCGCTTGGCCTGCTGCCGGGGCCGGCCGCCGGCCGGACGGAGGCGGACGAGGAAGACCCAGCCGTCGCCGGTGCCGCGGTGCACTCGCTCCTCGGGGAAGGTCAGGCCGAACACCTGCAGTTCCCAGCCTTCGACGGGAGCGGGCTGCCACGCCCCGTCGAGGAGTTGCGGCGCAGCTCTCTTCAGTTCGGTCACGAACGCCTCGGGGGTGTTGCCCCGGACGGAGGCGTCCAGGCGAGCCCAGCGGCCGGTGACCGGTCGCGGGAAGCGGTCGGGATTCTGCCCGGAGAGCGAGCAGAGGACCTGGCCCCTGCCGTCGCTGACCGTGAAGACCGCGCCGTGCAGGAGGCCGGCGTCCTGCACCGCATCGACGCCGGCCAAGTCCAGCCGGGAGAGCCGCAGGCCGAGCGTCCCATGCGTGCTCGTGGTGGGCAGCGTCCAGCCGCTGTCGACGAGAAGCATCGATCCCTCGTCGAAGCAGCTGTAGTAGTCGGTCCAGGGCTCGGCCTGGGCCTCTTCCACGCCGGTGAGGGCCTCGACTTCGTCGGCGGACGTCGCCGTTGCCTGGCCGGCCTGCACCGTCTTGGGCAGCTGGTTGGTCAGCAGCCAGGCCAGCGTGTCGTCCGTGTGCCACAACGCAGTCGAGCGACCGATCAGGCAGAGGTCTCCGCTGAAGGGATGCGCGTGGTGGGCCATCGGCTCCAACTGGTCGGCAGTGAGGCGGACCGAGGGCCGGACGAAGGGGTACAGGTCGGGGAAGGTCACCGTCAGGTCGACGACCCGGTCACCGATCGCGGTCACGCGTAGCTGAAGGACGCCGAGCCGGCCGGCCGCGTCGTCGATGTCGTAGCGGATGCCGGCCGCCTCGAGACATATCAACTCGTGCTCGAGGCGGCCGGGGAACTCCGTCTCCCAGAGCGGAGTGCTCAACCGACCGGCCGGTCCTTCGGCGGACGCGGCGGGTTCGGCGGGCCCGGCGGGGGGCCCGGCGGCGGCTTCGGGGTGTGCGGGTGCTCCGGGTGCTCCGGGTGCTCCGGGTGCTCCGGGTGGTCGGGCTTGCGCGGCTGTCCAGGCATGGTTTTCCTCTCGTTCGGCGCCGATGTCGGCGACTCCGTTGACCATGGCACGTACCTCTGACAATTCCGCCCAGTCGCGGTTCTGCACGCCGCCGGACGGTTGACACCGCCTGAAAAGGAGCGAGTTGCACGACGCTCTTTTCAAGCGAGGTGGCAATCAGTTCTCTTTGCGGACGCCCTTGAACGGTTTGGCGTCGGCCTTGCCATCCATGAACTGGCCGCCTGGTCCACGCTTCGTCCACGAATGCGTCTTGGGGTTGTAGGTCTGCGTCCGCTGGCGCACTGCTCCAACGCGATGTCCGCGACCAGTGTTTTTGGCCATGACGGCCTCCTCTGTCTCATCGCCGCCACCATGGTGGGCGGACGTTCACTAGAGTGCATGGCGGTCGCAGGCTTGTCAACTATGGTGTCCGGGCGTGTACTATCGTGGCTATGCAGGACCAGCCCGCCGAGCTCGGCAAGATCCTTCAACGCCTTCGGGAGTTGTCCGGCTCATCGCTCAAGGCTGCGGGCGAGCAAGCGGGGATCAGCGCGGCGTACCTCTTGAAGCTTGAGCGCGGCGACGTTCAAAACCCCTCTCCCCACGTCTTGTACCGCCTCGCCGAAGCTCTAGACGGGGACTATCTGGACCTGATGCGGCGCGCTGGCTACGTCGTACCCGGCGCGCAGGGTGCCGGCGGCAGCCTCGCTCACGCACTCAGCGCCAAGGGCATAACTGACGACGAGGCCGCTGCGCTAGCCGCCTACCTAACGATCTACCGACAGCAGCGCGGGCATGGCTGACCTCCTAGCGTCGGCCGAGATGATCGACGCGCACGTCGACGACCTGCTTCGTGCAGCGGACGCGTACGGCCGCTTTCCCACACCGGTGAACGACATCATCGAGGCGGCCGGCCTGGTCGAGGTGCCGAACCACGAACTGGACCACGCTGTGCTGGCGCAGATGCCGCCCGAGCAGCGGGCGCTAGTCGTGCAGGCACTGCCCCAGCTTGAGGGCATGCTCGACCGACAGGCGAGGACGCTTTGCGTAACAGACCTCGTCACCAACGAAAACCGTCGTCGGTTTGTCAAACTCCACGAAGTCGTTCACGGAGCTCTGCCACACCAACAAGCGCTCATATACGCAGACAACGCCGAGACGCTGAGCCCTTCCACGCGTCTAATGTTCGAGCGCGAGGCGAATTACGGGGCCGCGCACCTGCTTTTTCAGAGAGCCGCTTTCGCGGCTGAAGCCCGCAGTCTCAGCCTCTCCGTGGCATCGGTTCAGGTGCTCGCCGCTCGCTATGGGTCATCGATCCACGCGGCGTTCAGACGTTATGCGGAGACTCACGACCGAGCGGTCCTAGTTTTACGGTTGGATCTCCCGAAGGTCAGGGGGGGACCACAGATTCGTCGCGAACAACCATGCTCCCCCTCGTGGACGAGCCGGTTCGGTGCTCCAAAATTCCCAACGCACATGAGCCCGTCGGATTTTTCCTTCCTCCACCTGGACAACGAGGTTGCCGGGGAAACTCAGCTCGTCGACCTGAACGGCCAACCAGCGAGAGCCAACGTCGAAATGTTCAGCAACTTCTATTCACGCTTCGCCCTGCTCTGGACGACGCCCGCACGCCCAAGAACGGACCCGCAACGACTCGCGAGCCTGCTCTCCTCGGACTGGACCGCAGCCCGGAGGCTGGCAGACCGCACACATCGCACCGCCTTGGCCCGGTCAGCTGGTACGGCGCCGAATGACCACACCACAGGCAACGACAACCGTTAGTCGGTGCGGCGCCGCTCCTGAGACAGGGTGCGTCAGACGGGAGACGCAGGCGTTTGCACCGCCGCGGTGAGAGTCATGCACGGCCACCCAGGTCAGGTCCCGTCGGGTGGGACTTGCGGCACGAACATCCCTCGGCCACCCCGCGACGAAGCAGCCTCGGCACGAGATGGGAGCTGTGTCCGCTCGGGGGCGCAGCAACGTGACCTGTGGCAGTGCATCAGAGCCAACTTGCTGCTCCGTCCCACGGCCCAGTTGCCTAACATGTCTTTCCGACAACGCCATGTCCCACCACCCGGCGCCAGCGCATCCTCGTAGCCGAAGGATTCAGGATCATCGGCCGGCACACGTCTTGCTGTCCGCCTGTCTATCCCGGACAGTCCCCACTGCATCACAGCGAACACTTGGTTAGGTCGCGCCACGAGATGCGCGAGGTGCCGTCCGGAAAGAGCTGCTCGGATTCCGTCCCGCCATCTGGGATTCTCGAAGCAGCGTCGAACCGGGGACCGAACGCCCGACACGCTCCCGCGCCATCTACTGTGCGCCGGCGTCACCACGCCTCCGGTCCGACATCGGGCCGTAGGACCATGCGGCGATGGCCGACGTCGCTATCTCACGGGCGCCGCGAAGGAATCTGAGAGTGCTCACTCTCGTCGATCACGACCACAATGCCTCGGTTGTTCTCGAGCGTATTTCTAATCAAGCTTGAGACGACCGTGCTCGTGTCACCTCGAGTCCCGATCCATGAGCCTCCCACTAGATCCACGAACTGACCATTGGTGAGGTAGCGCATGGCGTTATGCCAACCAATAGCCACGCCTCCTCGACTGCCCTCCACCCGGCGATCCCGACGGACTAGCTCGAACAGGTCGACGGGGAAGTACATGCCCTTCGCCAGGCGATTGCCGTCGGGACGACGGATATCAGGATTTACAAGCTTGACATAGAACGGCGCTGCGGATAGCCGCATGTCTTCCACCTGCACAGGAGTCGAGTCCACCAGACCAAGGCTAGCCATTCGCTTAAGTTCTTCGGTCAACTGCGCGTCAGGTCGATAGCTGACTCGCGAACCGTTTGCCTCCGCGGTCATGCGCTTGTACTGCACTAAGACGAATGCCTTCGTCTCTTCACGGTAGTAAATTAGGTCGGTACCAGTGAGCAGTTCGAGCTCGGTCTTGTCCGCATACAGGACAGTCAGCCTTCGTTGTGGCACATCCGGGTCCGTGTACCTCCAAACATCGTGGATGCCAACCTCGGTATCAACCCAAAGACCGAATCGTTGGGCATCGTGTCGAATCAAGGCCGCCTCTTGCGTGGTGGAGGTGGTCAAGCCACGCAGGAAGGGAACGTCGATCGCGCTCTCAACATCAGGCACCCGGGCGCGGCTGTCCACCCCGGCCAACTCGAATCCAAGCGCCACCGCATCCCGCTGCTCACGCCGATTGCGCACAGCAGCTGAGATTTGCCCAGGCACCGCTTGGAGCCGGTCGCGCAACGACTGAACTGCCTCCGCGACGCCGGCGCGAAGTTCGTCTAGTCGGGCTACCACGACATCCGCGGCACCGGGCGGCAGGAGTGAATCCCACGCCAATGCACTTGTGACCGTAGAGCGGCGACCTTCGGGTAACCCCTCGAGTACCTCCGTCCAGGGAACCGGTGGCGTTATGCGCCGGGGGTGGAGGACCTCCACCAGGAGGTCAAAGTCCCCCGACCGCTGTCGTCGGCGGACCAGCGCCGCGCCGCCAAGGCTGTCCGACCGCGACAGCAGCGCGACTTGCCAGGTCTTCGTCAAACGGATTCCCGTCGAAGCGATGGTTGTGGTCAGCACACCACCTGCTGTCTCGGCGCGGTCGAAGAGCACGTCCCACGACTGACGCAGTTCCAACACCGGCATGCGTGGAGTCTTCTTGGGGGATGCCACAGCCCGCGATTCTTCCCAATCATTCACTTCTCGCCCAAGGACCAGACGGCGAGTCACCCTATGGGGACGTCTTGAGCAACAAGGATGTGCTCACCGCGCACTTGTGTGGATCGAGGGCCGGCAGCGATGGCGGCCATGGCGCATACCAGGGAAATCCCGTCCGTCCCAAGGGACGCAGCGATCTGGTGAAGCGTCAGCCCATTGGCGCGCATGGCTGCCGCGGCCGCTCGGCCATGGCCGGTGATGACCCACCTTCGCCCCCTGTGCGGCCGGCGACCATGCCGGCCATGGCGCGTGCGCGGACAGTGCGGGTCTCGAAGGCGTGCCGCAGTCGGGGGTCCCACGCGCACAGGCGCCCTTAAGTGCTCGTGCAGGAGGTTTGGTCCGACGCGGTTCCATCCCGAGTGACATTGCGAGACGGCCGGGGATCGTCCAACTGCAGTTTCCAAGATCATCGATCGACACACGTCTTGCATTTCGGCTGGCGGTCTGCGGGCAAACGACAGCCGTCCGTGATCAAGTGGTGGCCTGACATACGCCGGACGGCGCCTTAGTCGTCGCGCGCAGGGATCTCTTCCAAGTCTCCGTCTACGCGAACGACGAGTGGCCCTGGCCCACACTTTCGCGCCGCCGAGCTACTGGAGAAGTGCGGCAGCCGTAGTGGAGTCCGCCTTCCTACGGTCCGCGGCCGTGATGACGTTGCACAAGCTGACTGCCGGGGACGGCTACACGTACCTGACGCGGCAGGTCGCAGCGTTCGATGCGACAGAGCGGGGTCACACGGGCCTGGGTGACTACTACTCCCAGCGGGGAGAGTCCCCGGGGCGGTGGGCGGGCAACGGCATCGCCGGGCTCAGTGGCGTGGGCGCCGGTCAGCCCGTCACCGAAGATCAAATGAAGGCGCTCTTCGGCGAGGGGCGGCATCCCAACGCAGTGCGGCTCGAGAGGGAGGCCCTGGCCCGGGGACAGGCACCGCAGAAGGCGCAGGCGGCAGGGGCTCTGGGGCGGGCCTTCTACGTCTTCGCTCCTCGAGCGGACGGGTTTCGAGCCCGCTGCGCAGAGGAGTTCGCCGCCTTCAACACCGCCCACGGGCAGCCCGCCACAGCCCCGGTCCCGGACGGCGACCGCGCGCGGATCCGCAGCGACCTTGCCCGGGCCATGTTCGCCGAGACCCACGGCCGCGCGCCGCGTGATGCCCGCGAGCTGTCGGGGTTCGTCGCCCGCGTCTCACGGCCGGCGACGACGGCGGTGGCCGGCTACGACCTCACCTTCTCCCCCGTCAAGTCGGTGTCGGCGTTGTGGGCGCTGGCACCGAGGGAGATGGCTGAGCAAATCGAGGCAGCCCACGCCGCCGCGGTCGCCGACGCACTGGCCTGGCTGGAGGAGAACGCGTGCTTCACCCGGCTAGGCACCGACGGGGTGCGACAGGTGGAGACCACAGGGCTGATCGCTGCGGTGTTCACCCACCGCGACTCCCGCGCCGGCGATCCCGATCTGCACAGCCACGTGGCGGTGAGCAACAAGGTGCAAAGCCGCGACGGGCACTGGCGGGCGCTGGACGGGCGGGTGCTGCACAAGGCAGCCGTCGCCGCCTCCGAGCGCTACGACACCCGACTGGAGGCACACCTGGTCACCCGCCTGGGTGTTCGGTTCGCCGACCGGCCTGGCCCCGCTCCAGGACGGCGGACGGTGCGAGAGATCGCCGGCATGGACCAGGGACTCCTGACTGCGTGGTCGTCGCGGCGCCGGGATATCGACGCCCGCCGCGCTGTGCTGGCCGGCGACTTCCAGCGCGACCACGGTCGGCCGCCGACGGCGGTGGAGGCGATCGCACTGGCGCAGCAGGCGACGTTGGAGACCCGCGGCCCCAAGCACGAGCCGCGCTCCTTGGCCGAGCAGCGGGCCACCTGGCGGCGGGAGGCCGCCGCCGTCCTCGGCGGCCCCGACCGCATCACCCGGATGTTCGGCCGCGTACTGGGAGCTCGAGAGTCCCCACGCCCACAGGCCACCGAGGCCTGGGTCCGGGCGGCCGCCGTCCGGGTGCTGGACACCGTCTCGGAAGCGCGGGCCACCTGGCAGGTCTGGCACGTACGCGCAGAGGCGGAGCGGGTGGTGCGGGCCGCCGCCCTGGCACCGGAGGACGTGGACGTGGCGGTCACCCGGGTCACGGAGGGGGTGCTCTCCCTCGCTCTTTCCGTTCCGCTTGGTGAGTCGGATCCGGTAGTCGAGCCGGCGGAGCTGCGCCGCTCGGACGGGGCCAGCGTCTATACCGTCGCCGGATCCCGGCTCTACACCAGCCGGGCGGTGCTTGACGCCGAGGCGCTGCTGCTGGCGGCCGCGGGGCGCGGTGAGGGACGCCGCGCCGATCCGGCCACGGTGGAGCTGGCGCTGCTTGAGTCGACGGCCAACGGCGCGGAGCTCAATCCCGGCCAGGCGCAGCTGGTCCGTGAGCTGGCCTGCAGCGGTGCCCGAATGCAGCTGGCCCTCGCCCCGGCCGGCGCTGGTAAGACGACCGCGCTGGCCACCCTGGCCCGCACCTGGACCGCCGACGGCGGGACGGTGCTCGGGTTAGCGCCCTCCGCCGTGGCCACCGCCGGGCTGCGGGCTTGTCTTGGTGCACCTTGCGAGACGCTTACCAAGCTCGTCTGGTGCCTCGAGGCCGGACAAGCACCCGACTGGGTGGCCGGCATCGGGCCGACGACGCTGGTGGTCCTCGACGAAGCCGGCATGGCCGGCACTGTCGAGCTGGCCCGCGCGGCCGAGTACGTCTTGGGGCGGGGCGGATCGGTGCGCCTGGTCGGCGATCACCAGCAGCTGACCTCGGTTGCCGCCGGCGGCCTGCTGGCCGAGATCGCCGCCACCCATGGCGCGGTCACCCTCACCCAGTTGGTGCGCTTCGATGACCCGGCGGAGGCCGCGGCGACCGTCGCCGTCCGGGAGGGCGACACCCTCGGGCTGGGCTTCTATCTCGACTCCGGCCGGGTCCACGTCGGGGACCGGTCCACCTGCGCCGAGCAGGCCTACGCCGCCTGGGCCGCCGACCGCGACCGCGGTGTGGACGCGCTGCTGCTGGCCGCGACCCGGGAGCTGGTCGCGCAGCTGAACCAGCGGGCGCGGGCTGACCGGCTGACCCGCGCCGCCTCCTCGCCGGGTGCGGAGGTCGAGCTGGCAGACGGCACCCGGGTCGGCGCTGGGGACCCCATCATCACCCGCACCAACAACCGGCATTTGCCGATCACTGCCACCGAGTGGGTGAAGAACGGTGACCGGTTCGCCGTCCGGGCCGTCGGCGGCGACGGCTCCCTCGACGTCGTGCACACGGACACCGGACGGCGGATCAGCCTGCCGGCGGGCTACGTCGCCGAGCACGTGCAGCTCGGCTACGCGACTACGGTGCACGGCGCCCAGGGCGTCACCGCCGAGGTCTGCCACACCGTTCTCGGCGGCACCGAGTCCCGGCAGCTGCTCTATGTGGCGCTGTCCCGGGGGCGCGCCGCGAACCACCTATACCTGGCCACCATCGGCGACGGTGATCCGCACAGCATCGTCACCCCCGCCGCCGTGTCCCCGCCCACGGCCACCGACCTGCTGGTCGGCATGCTCGCCCGCGACGGCGCCCAGACCTCCGCGGCCGGCGCCCGCCGGGCACTGGCTGACCCGGCCGAGCTGCTGCACGAGGCCGCCACCCGGTACGCCGACGCGCTACACGTCGCCGCCGACCACCGCCTGGGTGCCGTGACTGCAGAAGAACTGGAGAACGCCGCCGAGCGCCTGCACGCCGGGTTGACCGCCGCGCCGGCGTGGCCGACGCTGCGCGGACACCTGGCGCTGCTCGCACTCAAAGGCTGCGACCCTGCCGCCGTACTGAGGACGACGGTCGAAGCGCGGGAACTGGAGACGGCGACCGACCCCGCTGCCGTCCTCGATCACCGGCTGCCCGTGTCGGGTCCGGCAGGTCCGCTGCGGTGGCTATCCGGGATACCGGCGGCACTGGTCGACGATCCGCGTTGGGGGCCCTATCTGACCGCCCGCGCCAATCACGTCATCGCCTGCGCGGCACGGGTCGGAGAGAACAGCGCCGGCATGACCGCGGCCACCGCGCCCACCTGGGCGAGACCGCTGCTGGGCCCGGATCACGGGTCGCTGCGTGCGGACCTCGCCGTCTGGCGCGCCGCGCTCAGTGTTCCCGACAGCGACCGGCGCCCCACCGGACCGCCCCGGCGGCAGGCTGCGGAACGCCAATCTCAGACACGCCTGGACGAGGCCGTAACCGCTACCGGCCCCACCCGGGACAGCTCCGTGTGGTCCGCCCTCGCCGACGGCATCGCCCCCCGCATCCGCCGCGACGAGCACTGGCCGGCACTCCGCGACCGGCTGGCCGCCGCCGACCGTGCCGGTCTAGATGCCGCCGGCATGCTCGCCGCCGTTGCTGCACAACGTCCCCTGCCCGACGACCTGCCCGCCGCGGCCCTGTGGTGGCGGATGGCACCCCACGTCGCCCCGGCCAGCGTTCCCGCTGGGCCGGGCACGGCCGGACCGCGCCCCGACTGGTGCACCACCCTGCTGGACCTGCTCCCAGACCAGCAGGCCCAAGGTGTGCTGGCCGACCCGGCGTGGCCGGCGCTGGTCACCGCGGTCACCACCGGCACCCGCAACGGATGGCGTCCCGCCGACCTGCTCACCGCCGCACTCACCGGCCTGCCGCCCGCAGTGACCGACGACGCGGTTGGGCTGGCCGAGGCGCTGGTCTTCCAGATCGCCGCCCTCACCGACCCGGCCCCCGTGCACGACCCCGAACCCCTGCCGGCCGATCTGCAGCCCCCCGACGATGCGCATCTACTGCCGCCCGTGCACGCACCCAAGACCGCCACCACTGACCCGGCGGACGGGCTGCCCTGCGACGAGGACGCGCCATTCGACCCCAACTACGACACCCCTCCGCCGGCGTGGCCGCCGCGGTATCGCACGCCGGACCCCTTCACCGTCACCGGCGGGGTCGATGTCGCCGACGACGCCGACTACCTCCTCGAGCAACACTTCTGGGCCACCGCCATCGTTGGCCGCGACCGGCTCATCGAGCTCAACGCCCAGGCCGCCGCCTTCTCCAGCGACCACTACCGCCACTCCTGGGCAGCGGGCTACCTGCACGACCGGCTGGGCACCGACCTCACCGCCGATCCCCGGTTCACCGCGGGCTACGCCCCCGCCGGCTGGACCGCGCTCGTCGACCACCTGCGCGGCCTCGGCGCCAGCGACCAAGAGCTGCTCGCCGCAGGCCTCGCCCTCCGCGCTCGCACCGGAGCGCTGATCGATCGGTTTCGCGACCGGCTCACCTTCCCCATCTTTAGCCGCGACGGCGTCATCGTCGGCTTCGTCGCCCGCCGCAACCCCACCGCACCCGACGACGGACGCGCCGGACCCAAGTACCTCAACACCCCGGGCACCGACCTGTACCGCAAGGGCGAGCACCTGTTCGGGCTCCATGAGAGCCGAGCTGCGCTGGCCGCGGGAGCCACCCCGGCTCTCGTCGAGGGACCGCTGGACGCCATCGCCCTCACTCTGGCCGGTGGCGAACAGACCGTCGGCGTCGCCGCCCTCGGGACCGCCCTGACCGACCGACAAGCAGACCTCCTCGGCCCCTACATACGCCTCCACGGCCCCGGCATTCTCGTGGCCACCGACGACGACACCGCCGGACAGCAGGCCGCAGAGCGCATCTTCTGGCAGCTCTCCACCCGTGGGGACGACCCGCGCCGACTCGCCCTGTTCGACGGGCTCGATCCCGCCGACCTCTTCCACCGCGAGGGGGCCACCGCGCTACGGAGGGCCATCGACGCCTCGAGCAGCCTCGCCGACAACCTTCTCGACGCCCGCCTTACCGCCGCGCTCTCCGACAGGAGCCCCGCAGCTCTCCGCGCAGCACTGCACGACGTCAGCGCCACCATCGTCGCCCTGCCACCCAGCCGGTGGCTGGCACACATCGACCGGGTCACCGAGGCTCTCGGCGTGCCGCCTGGCACCGTCCACAAGGCCGTGCTCGACACCGAACCGATCACCTCGGCGCCTCGCAGGACCCCGACTGGTCCACACCGGGCGCACCGCTCAACGCCCCCATACGCGGATCCTCAGCGGCCGGGTCAGACGGGACGGCCGTCCCACAGCACGCCACCTGAGCTGCACCAACCCCGGTAGAGGTTCGGCTTCCGGGACGCGTTCACTCCCGGCAGCCGGGAGGACGCGCCACGGTCTGGGTCCCATCACTGTCGGGTGACAGTCCTGCGCCGCATGCCGCTTGTCCAGCGCTCGGTCATACCTCCCTGACAAGATGCGCTCATGAACCGAGTCGCCCGGCTGGTGGACCGCCCGGTGTACTCGATGGCCCAGGTCGATCGCATCCTCGGTCTTCATGGCGGGACAGCCCGCCGGTGGATCGACGGCTACAACCGCGGAGCCAAGTCGTATCCGCCGGTCATCAGGCAGGAGCGGACCAACGAGGACACCGCCACGTGGGGCGAGTTTGTAGAGACTCGGTTGCTCGCGGAGTTCCGTGACGCCGGGGTGCCGATGATCCGGATGCGGCCAGCGGTGGAACGCCTGCGCCGAGAGCTCGAAACGCCGTATCCGCTGGCCTCAGCGCGGACCTGGCTGTACGCGGAGGGTCAGGAACTGGTCCGAGCGGTGCAAGACGAGGTCGGCCTCGACAGCGCGTTGCAGCTCGTCGTGGTGAGGAGCAACCAGCGTCTTCTCTGGTCTCAGCATGCCGAGTCGTTCCGGGGGTCGCTCGAGTGGACAGACGGCGATGTTCCTGAGCCCCGACTACTGCATCCCATGCCGGACATCGCTGAGGTACAGGTCGATCCGCTTCGCGGCTACGGGGAGCCAGTTGTTCGCAACGTCCCTACTGAGGTCATCGCAGAGCTGATCCGTGCGGGAGAAACGCCTGACTCTGTGGCAGACATGTACGAGCTGAATCGCTCGCTCGTCGACGCCGCGGTCCGGTACGAGCTGAAGCGCGCGGCCGCCTGACGTCTCGTGGTGGCCGATCGCGAACGTCTGCGCTTCTACGTGGACGAGAGCGCGCTCGGGCTCGGCAAGGCTCTCACCGCCGCGCGCTTTGACACCGTTCATGTCGGCCATCCACTGATCCCCGAATGCCCATACGGCACGCTGGACCCCGACTGGATGCCAGCTGTGGCGGCGCGAGGCCTCATCGCCATTGGCCGGGACAGGCGAATGCGTACCCGGCCGGCCGAAGTGCACTTGATCCGGGAGTCGGGCCTGCGTGTCTTCCGGATCGGCGGCAAGCGGGATGAAACGACGTGGGGTTGGCTGACGTGGATGGTTCGCCGGTGGGACGACATCGAGGAGATCGTTGACACCAGGGGCCCAGGGCCATGGTGGTACGTCATCACCGAACGGTCAGTAAGGGAGTTGCCTTTGGCTTGAGAAGCCCCCGCCGAATGGGGGCAACCGTCATGTCGGTACCCGGCTGCATAGTCAGGGCACCCCGAGTAAGTACGGAGTACCGATGCCGGATCGCTTGTGGCTCGACGTGCCGTACGCCGAGAAGGACGCTGCCAAGGCAGCCGGTGCCCGATGGGATCCCGACGTTCGCCGCTGGTATGCGCCTCAGGTGGCACTGCTCCCGAAGCTCGCGCGCTGGGAATCACGGATACCCGAGCTCTTGCCCGGGGAGGACCGCAGCTTCGGCCAAGGTCTGTTTGTCGACCTGGTGCCGTCGACTTGCTGGTTCACCAACGTCCGCAGTTGCGTCGACGAAGGCCAGTGGGACGCGCTCCGGTCCATGGTCTACCGCCGGGCCGGGCACCGCTGCGAGGCCTGCGGCGCTCCACGCGGCACTGACCGTCAGCGACTGGAAGCCCACGAGCGCTGGCAGTACGACGAGAGCACCTACACGCAGACGCTGCGGCGCCTGATCGCCCTGTGTTGGTCCTGCCATCGGGCGACGCATTTTGGCTTCGCCGAGGTCACCGGCACCTCCGCCGAAGCGACCGCCCACCTTCGGGCGGTCAACGGCTGGTCACCCGGCGAAGCTGACGCCCACATCGACCGCGCCTTCGCACTCTGGGAGAAGCGGTCGACCCATGAGTGGCGGCTCGACCTGGGCATCCTCACGAACGCCGGCATCAGGGTGGTCGAGCCCCCCGATCCCGGGCGTCGGACTGAGGAGAGCGCGACGCGCCTGGCAATCAAGATGCCGCTCCTGCCCACGTCGATACAGGGGGAACACGGCAGCCATACCGCCGCGGAGTACCGATGCGACGACGAAGGCCCCTCCGCACCCGAACCGCCCCGCAGAAAGCTGTGGGCGCGTATTCGCGGAGCTCTCACTAGTCAGTAGCGGCCAGGGCCGCCTGCGCCCGGCGCCGGGGTGTTGATCCCTTGCGCACAGCGGGCTCGTGCGACTGCCTTGGCCACGTCGTCGGCGTGGCTGAGCAGTCGCTCGCCCGGGCCGGGCGCTCGAGCGCGCTGCGCGTAGAGCCCGGCGAGGTGGCGCTGGCTCGTAGGTGCGGCGGGTGCAGCACGGTTCACGGCGTCGGCCAGGCTGCTCGACAGCGCGGTGGCCGAGGCGACCGCGCGACCGAGGCGGTCAAGGTCGGCGCCGCGGGCCTGTACGCGGCGGCCGGCGATGACGTCCCGCACCCGGTCGTCGGGCATGTTGTCCATGCGGGGCAGGTCGCGGGCGGCGGCGTAGAGCTGACCGGTGCGTGACCAACGGTCGACGGCCGCGGCGAGTCGGTCGGCGAGGACGGGAAGCTGGTTGGTCACCTGCTGGACCGTGCGGGTCAGGCGAGGGAGGTCGCCCCGGTCGCGGAGCGCGCCGCGGTCGGCGTTGGACCCGAGGTCGTTGCGCAGCGTGTCGGCGAGGGCGCGTGCCCAAGGAACGACGCCGTGGGGGTCAGTGGGCCCGACTCGGTGGCCGTCGTCGAAGGTCATGCTGATTCGGCCCGTGAGTTCCCATGCGACGGCTGCCAGCAGGGGCCGCATGCCTTCGTCGCCCGAGGCGGCAGCTAGCACGGACGAGGCGCAGTCGCTGGTGATCTCGGCGGCGGCCACAGCGGCGCGAAAGTCGCGCAAGGTCAGGCCTTCGCTGCGCAGGGATCGGTCGACCGCCGCGGTCAGCGCCGCTGCGGCATCGACTGCGGTCAGCCTCTCGCCGGCTCGTGGCAGGCCGGACACCGGCACCAGGCGATCGAGGACGGCCGCGCCGTTGGCCGTCGGCGGGTCGGCCTGGGCGTCGCGCTCGACGGCTGCGGCCAGCCTCCGGACGACGGCCAGCTCGGCGACCGCAGCCTGCGGCAGCAGCCGGTGCGCCAGCCGGGCGCAGTGGTCGGCAGCTTCGGCAAGTTCGACGGTGACCGCCCACCGGTGGCCGCGACCCATGCTGGCGCGGTCGCGGCCGATCACGTCGGCGGCGGCGCCGGCCAGGTCGGTCAGCGGTCCTCCGGTGCGCGGCCAGAGCCGGCCCACCGTCGTGCAGGCAGCGGTCATCTGGGCGGCGGTCTGCTGCCGACGGCTGACGCCAGCAGTGAGCCCGTCCTGGGTCATGCCAGCGATGGCGCGGCCGAGGTGGGCCATCGCTCCGGTGACGTCCTCGATCGCCGCGACGCTGGTCGGCGCCGCGGTGCGTTCGGCGAGCGCGTCGAGCAGCTGCTGCAGGCTGGTGGCCATGATCAACGCAGCTGTCGCAGGGCGCGGCGGGCTGCGCGGGCCGCGTCGATGACGTAGCGAGTCGCGAAGGCCTCCTGGTCGACGAGGCCGAGCGCGCCCATAGCCGCGCGGATGCTGGCGCGGGGGTCGTCGTCGACCAGTGGGACAGGCTCGGCGTGCCCACCGGCCAGCTCGAGGAGCTCCGCGGCCTGCATGCACTCCAGGGCGATGTGTGCGGGGACTTGCTCTCGGTCGGCGCCGACGGCGTCGAGCAGGGAGGCGGCGTAGCTGAGCGGGTCGATGCTCGCCTCGACGGTCACGGCGGCTCTCCTTCACTTGGTGGACTGCACCGAGGCTGGGTCGCCGCGGCCGGTGAGTGGGGATGTGGCGATCAACCTGTGGATCGCGGCGGGGCTGTTTACGACCGGTCATCTGGGCGGCGGCGTGGCTGGGCCGCCGTCCGCATCGGGAACGGGCAAGGCGGCCGGGCAGTCGTCGAGCAGTCGCCAGTGCAACTCCCGCGCCGGATGCCGGTCGGGAAGCGGGGCGGCGGCGAGGCCGGGCAGCCCGGCGGCAACGTCGTAGCCGGCGGCCGCGGCGCGGGTGAGGGCGGCGGACAGAGGCCACCAGTCCGGGCCGTCCAGGAGGCGCGGATCGATCCGCCGGGCGACGGCCTCCCACGCCGGGTCTGCAGGCTCGTCGTCCCGGCGGCCGACCGGCTCGCTCTCCATCTCGGCGGCGACGCGCACGATCTCGGCCGCGATGGCGCGCCGCCGGGCCTCGGGCATGGCCTCGCACCACGCGGCCAGCAGTTCCGGAGTGTGGCGAGTCATCCACTGCCGGCTGACCCGGACGCCGCCGAGCAGCGCGACCCAGTCGTCGGACCGGTCAGGGCGCGGAGCAGCACTCATCGGGTAGCTCCCTCGCCGTCGTCCAGTGTGACTGTGTCCGGTGCCCCGTCAGATGACTGGGCCCCGGTGTCGGCGTCGAAGCGGCGGCGCCGCTCCGCGACGGCGGACGGAGTGCGGTAGTCGGCGTCCCAGGAGCGGGCCGGCCAGTCGACATGTCGGCCGGGTGGGCAGCCGAGGCCCTGTCGCTCGTTCATGCGGGCGTAGAAGCCGGGCAGGGCGTAGCGGTGCCACTCCTCCATCGGATGGGGAACCGTGGCGTCGGCCGCCGCGGCCCGCATGCACGCGAGGACTGCCAGCTCGCGGACCAGTGCCGGGTGGGCCGGCCAGCAGGAGGGGACGAAGTGCGCGGTTTGCCAGGCGTAGGTGTGGTTGAGCCAGCCGGCGACGTCGTCGATCCACGACCACAGCTCCCGGCGCACTTGGGGAGAGCAGGTCGCCGGGTCCCACGGCCGGTCTAGCAGCCCGTAGGCCGATGGCTCGAGCCCGGACACCTCGGCCTGCCGCAGCATCTCCAGCGCGTGCCGGACCCAGCGCGGCGGTCGCGGAAACGGGGGCGCCAGGAGGATCTCGGTCACGACACCTCCCAACTCGCGGGCATGGTCCCTGCGGCTTCAGCCGTCGGCTCGGAGGGGCGGCGGGGGCGCTCCCCTCCCCCGGTGCCGCGGCCGCGGGCGGCCATAACCCGGTCGCGGGCGGCCGCCTGGGCGGCCAAGAGCGTGGCGCCCCGGCGCCCCGTGAGGCACCGGGTCAGACGGGCGATCAGCGGCGGCGCGTTCTCTGCGAGCACCAGCGCCCGGCCGGGCGGCAACAAGCGGATCTCCTCCGGCCGCAGCACCGGGGTGTCCTCGCCGTGGGTGGACCGCGCCCAGCCGGCGCCCCGGTAGCTGTAGGAGGAGCGGCGCACGCGGGTCCGGCCGATCAGCTCGGAGAGCTCGCGGTAGAAATCGCCGTCCTTGCCGCCGCCGAAAGCGATCACGACGTTGGTGAGGCCGAACAGGGCCCGGGCCTCGTGCTCGCCGTAGAGCAACACCAGCTGCCGCCAGGTCTGGGCGGCGTAGATGTAGCTCACGCCCAGGGCCCGGTCGTTGGCCATGCGAGTGCGCAGAGTGGGCAGCGGCGCGGTGGACGGCAGCTCGTCCAGACAGGCCAGCAGCGGCGGGCACAGCCGGCCGGTCCGCGAGCCGGCGGCGAGTTGGAGCGCGGTATCGAGGACGTGCTCGGCCAGCGCGGTCAGCAGCGGGGACGCGGAGGCGTAGGGGTCGTCGCGCCCGAGCAGGTAGACGGTGCCGCCGGCAGCGAGGAGACCGGCAACCTCGGTGGCCGGCCGGCCGGGCCCGGGAGTGCAGCGGCGGCGGATGTCGGCCTGGAAGAACAAGGCCAGCGCCTGCTGGACGGTCGTGGCGGTGTTCCCGGCGGTGCGCGGGTCGCCCTGCATGGCGCCGTGCAGCAGCCCGTCCCACAACGGCGCGGCCTGCGGGTGGCCCCGCAGGATGTCGGCCGGGGCGGTCGCGGCCTGCGGATGGGCCGCCCACTCGAGGACGTGCTCGACGGTGCCACCGGTCAGCGCGGCGGCGTGGAAGTAGGCCTGCAGCACCTTGGCCGCCTCGAAGGCGTAGAAGCGGGCCGCGCCGTCGGAGATCCCCCCGGTGACCGCGCCGGCGACGGTGCCGGCGGTGAACGCCTTCGCCCGACGCTCGGCGACCATCGGATCTCCGCAACCGGCGACCGGGTCCCACACCAGCTCCGGCACGCCCGGGACCGAGCCGAACGGATCGCACACGGCGACCGGCCGCCCGCCGTCGGCGCGGGCGTCGAGGGTGAGCAGCAGGTCCTCGGCCTTGGTCAGCGTCACCAGCGCCGCGCCGGGCGCGTCCAGGAGCGCCGGTGCGAGCAGGTCAAGGGTCTTGCCCGAACCCTGCGGGCCGTAGATGCCGGTGGTCCGGTCGAAGGGCACCCACAGCTCTCCACCGGCGGGGACGGCGCAGACGCCCAGCCGCCAGCCCACGCCATCCGACTCGGGGGACCGCCCGCCTCGACCCGCGGAAGTGGGAAAGTCGGGCCGGACCACGGCAGCGGCGCGACGCAGCCGGGAGCGGCCAAGCACCTGCTCGACTTGGCTGCGGTCGGCCATTCCGCTCGGCGTCCCGAGCAACCGCCGTCCGGCCCAGACGGCACCTCCGCTGGCGACGAGGAAGGCGACGAGCAGGACCGCGATGACGGCGTAGACGGCGGGGGTGCCGGGCAGCGCCGCCGCCTGGCTCGCGTCGAGGCCGGTGTCCGGATCCCCGACCAGCAGGCCGCCGATCGAGGCGGTCAGGGCGGCGCCGTCGGTCGGCCAGACCCAGCCGCCGCCGTCGAGCACCGCGGCCACTCCGCGGCCGACAGGCAGCAGCAGCGCAGCAGCGGCCAGCCAGGCGCTGACGGCTGCAGCCGGGACCTCCCAGCTCGCCGGGCCCACGTCTGCGCGCGCGCCGACGCCGGTCATCGCCGCCGTCCGTACGGCGTCCGGTGCATGGCTCCTCCTGTGGGTCGGAAAAGGGGGCACGAGCAGGTCAGCCCGGGTTGGACGCATTCAGGTCCACGCCGCGATCGGCCAGCCACGGAACCGGGTCGAGCGGCGCGCCGTCCTGGCGGACCTCGAAGTGCAGGTGGACACCGGTGCTGTTGCCGGTGGATCCCTGGAAGCCGACCAGCGTCCCGGCGCCGACGTGCTGGCCCGCGCTGACCGTGTAGGTCGAGAGGTGCCCGTACCGGGTGGTCACCCCGCCGCCGTGGTCGAGCTCGACGAGGTTGCCGTAGCCGGCCAGCCCCAGGCCGCCGTCACGGTCGCAGTAGGCGCTGGTGCAGGCGGCGGTGATGACGGTGCCGCCGCCGGCGGCGTAGACGGGGCTGTCGCGGGGGCCGGCGATGTCGACGCCGGCGTGCAGGGTGCCCCAGCGGGGCCCGGAGCCGGAGGTGACCTGACCGGCGGTGGGCCGGATCCAGGATCCGGCGGGCACCGGAAGGTTCGGGCAGACGCCGGACGCCCCGCGAGCAGGGTCGGCAACGATGGCCTGGGCGGTGGGCCACAGCATGCCGGTCAGCTCGCCCGCGAACGGCGCCCAGCGGGCGTAGGCGCCGCCCGCGGCCGAGACCTGCACCTCCTGGGCTGCCTGGGTGAGCGGGATGGTCCGCCAGTTCGGCACCTCGACCAGCCGGTCGTAGAAGGCCGCAGCGGCGTAGACGGGGTCCATCAGCTGGGCGACGGTGCCCCAGCCGGCGATCCAGCGCTGCTGGAAGGTGTTGACGCTGTCGTGGTCGGAGCCGAGGCCGTCGTGCGCGTGCTGGAGGCTGGTGGCGGTCACCGCAGCCTGCTCGGCGGTGAGTTCGGGGCTGCTGCCGTCATTGGCCAGCATCCGGATCCGGGACTCCTGGTATGCGGTGGCCAGCGCCACGGTGGCCGCATAGGGGTCGAGTCCCTGCGCCGCGGCGACGGCGACGATGGTCTGCGCGTGACCCATCTGGACGGCGTCCAGCTCGATGCCGGCGACGGTGCCCCGGGTGCCGCCGATCGAGCAGCGCGACGATGCGGCCGCTGGCTGGTCGGGTGCGGCCAGAACGGCGAGCGGGATTAGCAACAGGGTGAGCCCGGCGAGCACCGGGAGGGCGACCGGAGCGGCGGCCTTCCACAGCCACGCCCGCGCCGCGCGCTCCGCCGCGCCGCTCATCGCGCTCCCCCGGCGGTGAGGGCCTCGTTGGTGTAGGTCAGCCGCAGCTCGGGCTCGGTGAGGACGGTCTGCACCTTGAACGCCCGGTCCCCGACCAGCCACAGTGCCCGGCCCTTGCCCGCGACGGCCCAGCCGGTGACCACCCGCTGGGCTATCGGGGCCAGGCCGAGCAGGCTGCCGAGTTCGTCGCCGATGGCCTGGTCCTGGCCGTGCAGGACCTTGACGTCGCACAGGTGCAGCAGGTCGCGGCCGATGGCGACCGCCTGCGAGGTCGCGTCCCCGGCGGTGAGCATGTCGGAGGGCTTGTGCGCCAGCAGGATCTGCACGTCGGCGTCGCGGCGGGACAGCCGGAGGTTGGCGTCCAGGCTCTTCATCGCCTCGGCACCCAGGCGCATTTGCCGCCACGTCTCGTCGCGGATGACGATGCGCAGGTCCCCGGGCTCGGCGATCTCGCGCATCGCCTGGCCCCAGGAGTTGAGGCAGGTCAGCGCGATGCCGACGGCCTGGTCACCGAGCGGCTCGACCCGGGACAGCGACAGCGACTGGATCGGGGCGCGCCAGTCGACGGCGATGGTGGTGTGGTCGTCGAACAACCCGGCCAGGGAGCCCTTGACCAGGGCGCCGAGAGCGTCGCGGAGAGTGCGGGTGGCGTCGATGAAGTGCCGCCGGTCGGCGTAGCGGCAGCCGGCGACGAGCTCGTCGGGAGGCTCGTCGAGTGCCCGCCACAGCTGCGGGATGGTGGGCTCGGTCAGCCGGGTGGCGCCCGAGCGGTAGCCAGTGAGCAGCCGCAGCGCCTCCCCGACCGCGGTCTCCTCCACCGGGCCGAACGGCACCGCCTGCGAGCCGATCAGGCCGCGCAGCAGCACCAGCCACCGGGCGAACAGGAGCGCCTCGCGGCGCCGGGCCTCGGCGGCGTCGAGGCGGTCCCAGCCGTACCCGAGCGGGCCGAAGGCCAGCGGGTTCACCCGGGTCGGCAGGCCGTGACCGATGACGAACGGCTCCACGCCGAGTGCTCTGCAGAGGGGCTCGTACTCGTCCTTGGTGTCCCCGAGGATGAGAGTGCGATAGCCGTAGGCGAGCATCCGCAGCGCGAAGGCCTTGACGGTGGCGGACTTGCCGCGGCCGGGCTTGCCGAAGACGACGACGTTGGGGTTGGTGACCGGGAGATCGTCGTCGGTGACCCAGCCGACCGGATCGCAGTAGAACGCTCCGCCGGACAGCAGGTCGAGTCCCATCTGTGCGCCGGTGGGCGGTAGGCCCGAGGTGGCAATCAGGGGCCACACCACCGGCGTCTGCTCCGAGGTCATCCGCCACACCGACAGCGGCGCCAGCGCCGCCGCTCGGCCACGACCACGTCCGCGGGGGCCGCGGCGGGGCACCAGCTGGGTGAACGGCCCCCGTTCCCGTGCCGCGGTCTCGATCGCGGGGACGGCGGGCAGCCGGTGGCCGAAGTCGTCGAGCAGGACAGCGACGTCCCGGCCACGGCGGAAGGGACGGCGGCTCATCGTCGGCCTCTGCGGTCCGGCAGCCCAACGCCGAGGGGAATGGCGGCAGCGGCGAAGGCGGAGTCCTGCGCCAGGTCGAGTCGCAGCGGCACGAAGCCGGCGGCCCGGACCGAGGCGGACAGCCGGCGGCCGTGCTCGACCACCGGCCACGTCGCCGGCACGGTGACGCAGGCCGCCGCGGCGACGCGCACCAGAGCACGGCCGGCGGTGAGCTTCTCCTCGGCGGCACCGACCCGCTCGGTGTCCCGCCGCTGCCGGGCCCGCTGCCGGAAACCCATCCGGGCGCGCATCTCGTTGCCGGTGGTGGCGCTCATCTGCTCCCGACTGACCACCCGGGTCGCCCGGGTCAGCGGCAGCGGGTCGAGGAAGACGGTCAGGCAGCGCCGCTCCCCCGCCACCGTCGGCACGAGCACCGGGGCGAGCGCGCCGAGCACCGCACCGGAGTCGGGCAGCAGGATCGTGTCGGTCACCGACGCCCAGGCGTCGTGCAGGTAGTGCCGCACCTCGGCGCGCGCCATCGTGGGTGCCGCGGCGGCCATCGGCACCCCGGTGGCCAACTGCTGGCTGGAGGCGGCCGCCAGGTCGGCGGCGACCAGCTCGCCACGGTCACCCGGGGCGAAGCTGGTGCGCACCGCGGCGGCGAGCTGTGCGGAGTCGAGCCAGGACACCGTCGTGCAGCCGACGGGTCCACGAAGCGCGGCCTCGACCTCTGCCATCACCGAGTGCAAGACCCGGGCCCGGCCGTCCACGCCCCCGCCGGACTCCCTCGCCGCCCGGGCGATCCGTCCCTCGCCGACCACGACGGTCACGAACGCTTCGGTCCGTACCGCGGCCGGCGTCAGCGTTGCGCCCAGCAGCGCGTTGACCCGCGCGGCGAGCGTCGGCGCGTCGGGGTGGGTGTGAGTGCGTTCCCAGGCGGCGCGCTCCGCGCCGTCGTCGGGCACGGTGCGCACCTGCAGGACGAGCACGTCGATCAGCTCGGTGCGGGCGGCGAGCTCGCACATCTCGGCCAGGCCGGCGCCCATCCGGTCCCGCTCGCCCGCCTCGGCGAGCCCGATGCCGGGATGGGCAATCGACGCCACCGCTGCCCAGGTCCGTGCGGCGCAGTTCTGCACGATCACCGGCCGGGTGAACAGCTGCCCGAAGGGCGGCCCGTCGTGAGTGCGGATTCCGGCGAGCACTCCCGGCAGGTCGGCCTCGGACAGGTCGTCGGCCGTCCCCGCTCCGGCCCGTGAGCCGAACGCCGCCCAGCCCATGGCTCCTCCGATCGCGTGCAGACAGAGGTCGCCGAACCAGCGGCCGGCGGCACGGCCCCGGATAGGCACCAGCAGCACGGCGGCCAGCAGCGCCCACACCGGCAGCCAGCCGACGAACAACCCCCAGGCCTGGCCGTTCAGGGCCAGCAGCGCCGGAACGCCGGCGAGCGTCACCAAGGCCAGCTGCGTGCCGGTCATCCCCAGGAACCAACCGGAGACGTCCTTGGCGTACTCGCCGTAGCGGTGTGCGCTCATGCGGCACCGTCGTCGGCAGGAGAGTCAGGCCGCCCCCGCGGAGCGGGGAGGTCGGATTGGGGAGACCCGCCGCGTCCGGCGCCGTTGGCCCGCTCCGCGGGCCAGCCAACAGCCGC
Organism: Klenkia terrae; assembly: GCF_037083865.1. NCBI lineage: Bacteria > Bacillati > Actinomycetota > Actinomycetes > Geodermatophilales > Geodermatophilaceae > Klenkia > Klenkia terrae. The sequence goes on from NZ_JBAPLV010000010.1 coordinate 142,499, forward strand.
TGCGCCGTCGGCGAGGGACGACCACAGCGGATCAGGAGTCAGGGGGTCTTGGCCGTCCCCGTCCGGACGCGGCGACGCGTCGTCCTGTCGTGAGAGCGCGGTTGCGCGAGCGTGCCCGTTTCCCGCCACGGAAGCCCGGCCCCGAACTGACTGCCTGTAGTAGGGCGCGGTGTGTCCGATGCCAGCTCCGGAGAGGACGTCGGCCGCCGAGGCGGCCACCCCAGCGGCCAGACGGCCGGCCGTGGAGGTGCCCGTTGTCAGCGCACGCAGCGCGCCGGCGAAGCGACCACTGGTCGCGGCGTCGGCGGTCGACTCCCCCTGCGCGCGGTCTCCAACCAGCTCTGCCGCGGCTCCGGAGGCCGCAACCCCACCGGAGGCGGCGACAGCGGCGGCCCCCGCAGCACGACCACCTCCCCCGCCGAGATTGCCCAGTGCGCCCATGACTCCGCCAGAGGCGGCCAGGGACGAACGCAGAGCCGCGCCGCTGGAGGTACCGGGGTCGACAAAGGCCAGCAGCCGGAACAGCGCCAGCGGGCAGATCGCGCCGAGCAGAATCAGCAGGCAGCCGACCACCGCCATGCCGACCGCTGCCTCTGTGCTCGTTTCCTCGGCTCCGGTGACGATGCCCTCGGTGATGGTGACGCCGACACCAAGGATGAGGACGGCGACCGGGGCGACCAGCAGTGCGGCGAGGAACCAGCGCAGGCTGCGCCAGAACCAGGCGCTCGAGGACTGTGCCAACAGGCCGCCGGCCGAGATGGCCGAGGTCGCCGCCAGCACGATCAACGCCGCCTCGCGGACCAGCATCAGCAGCAGGTAGCCGACGCTGGCCGGCACCAGGAGGAAAATGGAGCTGACTCCGAGAACGGTGGCAACCGTGCCGTTGACCACGTCGCGGCCCACGCTGATCGACGGGTCAAAGGCGGCCAGAGTGTCGATGTCGAGCAGGCTGCGCAGCAAGGCGGTGATCAGCCCGGAGACGCCGGTGACCAGCAGCGCCGCGATGCCGACGTAGCTGACCCAGACCAGCCCGAACTGCAGCAGGCCGATGAGCAGCCGGCCGAGGCTCTGCCCGTCCCGGCGTGCCGCCGCGACACCGAGTTGCACCATGGCCATCAGCGCAGCCACGGCCGCGCCGATGCCGAAGGTCACTGGATAGACCCCGGCCAGCGGGCCCCCTGCGGACAGGTCAGGGGTGGCGAGCGCGTCGATCACCGAGAAGGCCAGGCCCAGTAGCCACAGCCCGGCCTCCCACAGCGACAACATGGCGCTGATCCACACGTCGGCGACCACGGCTCCGGCCGCTTCACCGATCACGCAGAACGGGTTGGTCGGCAGACACGACAACGCGTCCTCGGCCGATGACGGATCGGCCGGGAAGGCGACCACCACCGCCGTGTCGGCCAATGCGGGAGCGGCGACTGCCAGCCATCCCGCCGCCGCCAGCAGAACGACGACCAAAGCTCTGGGCCCGACCCGACTACGCCGTCGTGGCTGTGGGCTAGGCATGGCGCAGATCCCGCCAGCCAGCCGCGATCGCGGTGTCGGTACCCGGCCAGACGGACGGCGCCGGCGCGGGCTCCGGCCCGGCACCGATCATCCACCGGTCCCCCACCCATGCCATGCGCTGGCAGTCGGCGATCGCGATCCGCGACGTCTGCTCGACGGTGACGGTGAACTCGAGGTTTACGCACACCACCGCGAACTGCGGACCCACCGTTCCCTTGATCAGCCCCATCGCCGGTCGGACAACGATGGCCAACTGCGGGGACCCGGCACCGGACAGCCCCGCCGCCGACAGAAGGCTCGCCATGCCAGCCACCCCGGACCACGACTCCGGGGTCGGGCCGCCAGGGGCAGCCCACTCGGCGATGACACGCCGCACACCGTCCATCGAGCCGGTCTGCATCGCCGTCACGTCGATCGCGGCCAACTGCGCCAGGGCCCCTTCCGAAGTGCGGGGAAAGCCGGTGGGCACGTCAGCCGGGCCGTCGGCCGTGGTGCGCGGCAACTCGATGACACCCGCCGCCTGCCGCGACACCGGACCTGGCAGCGCGTCGTCCGGGTCGGCGGTCGGCATCGGCGTCGCGGCCAGGGCATCTTGGGACGACGTATCCGTGGAGAGTGAATCTCCCTGTCGCGCAGCGTGCGCTGAGCCTGACTCCTCCTCGGTCAGCGCCCCAACGACTGCGAGGACCACGCCGGCCAAGACCGCTAGCGCGACGAGGGCGGCGACCACGACCAGCGTGAGAAGTCGACCAGCTCCCCACCCAGGGATAGCGCTTCCCTGGACGTCTCGGTGGCGGCGCATCACGTGCACCCGCTGCCGGTGATCGAGTCCAGGATGACGAGGATGACCGTGTAGGCGATGGCCACCATCACCACCACCGCGACGCCCATGGCCCCGTACCGGGAGGCGTGCGGATGGGAGAAGATCCGCCCGACGAGGATCGACCCGAGGGACACGACCGCGCCGATGCCGATCAGCGCCAGCACGCCCCACTTCACCCAGGCGGTCACATCGTCGGCGAAGGCTTCCATCCCGGGCGGTGCCTGGGGGCAGACCGCCGCGCTGATTTCGGCCGGCGTCGCAGTCGCCGGCCCGGCATCCAGCACGACGAACCCGGCAAGGACGAACACCACGCTTGATGCGGCCCGCACCGCCACGGCGGTGCTCCTGCGTCCGGCGGTCACGGAGTCTCCCCCGCCGGGGCCACGAGTGCGGCCAACGACCGGCCGGCGGCCGCCACTGGCTTCGGTAGCCGGTCGCCGGTCAGCCCGGCAATCTGCAGTTGCCGGTCGATCGGCACTGGGACCACCTGCCCCCGCGACCGCAACTCACGAAGCCGCGGACCGCAGCTGACCTCCACCAGCCGGGGCCAGCGGGCCGGGCCCACTGCGGCGACCGCCGCCTCGCCGCCGACGGCGGCGAGCAGCTGCTCGGTCTGCCGGACCGACGGCACCGTCACCCGGGTGACGACGACGACCATCGCGCCGCCGACGACCGAACCGGGTGGATCGAGCAGCGTGCGGGTCAGCGACCAGCCGGCATCGACCACCCTCAGGGGCTCAGCGTCGTCGGTCTCTGGTGGCGGCGGAAGCACTCCGTCGGCCGGATGCCGAGTGAGGCGGACGACGTCGAGTCGATTCCGGCGACCGCGCCGCCAGGCCCCGTCCGTGCCCATCTCGATGGCCGGGGCCGCCACCAAGCCCGACTGGACAGGCTCGGCATAGTCGACCAGCTGCACACGCCTGGCTTCCGCCAGCCCTTCGGCCACGGCCAAGGCGACCGTCGAAGCGCCGGCGCCGGCGTGACCGGCCATCACCAGGACGACAGGATCGCCGACGTTGGACGCCACCCACGGGATCGAACTGGCAGCCGGCCGGGAGGCAGCGACAGGACCCGCAGCGCGCGACGCCTGGCCTCTCCAAACGACGTCGAGATCGTTGAGGTCGTCGAAGTTCCCTGAGCGGATCGCGATGACGGCCGCGCGCATCGCCTCGACCGTCATCGGCCGTGCTCGACGAGAAGTCAGTGGGTCCGCGATCGCCATCGATCCCGACGGCGGCGCGTCACGGCTCATCCGACCGCGCCGCGGTCCCCGACGCGGGGTTGGGCTCTGCATGCGCCGACCGTGTCGTCCGGGCCTCCAGAAGTCCTCCAGTTAGCAAACTGGAGAGCGGTCATCGGCCGAGGTGAAGTGTGTGCCGGCGCTGGGGTGGTACCGAACGACTCTCACCGGCGGACGACTGGAGGATTACCGGAGCCCCGACGCCGCACGCCGGCGGATGCCGGCCCTCGATCGGGTTTCGGTCAGGGACGCTGGGCACCCTGCCGTGGAGCGCCGACCGCGCGCCGTGGAACCCCGTGCTTGTCCAGCACGCGGCGGACTGCGGTGGGCGAACGGTCGATCAGCTCGGCGATCTGCCGCAGCGAGCGGCCGGCGGCGTACTCGGCGAGGACGAAGGCCTCCAGCTGCGTCTGCAGCCGCAGACTGGGCACGGTGCCGGTGCGGGCAGTACCGGCGAAGGCGGGCAGCGGGCGAAGCTGTGGCCGCGGCGGATAGGGCATGGCTGGATCAGTGCCGAGCCGGCCAGGCGATCAGCGGTCCCAGCCGGAGGTCGGGGTCTACGCCCTGGCCGGCCGGAGCGCAGTGATCGTGGCTGCCGGCGGCGTGCGCAAACGCAGCGAGCACCAGGCCGAGTCTGCGACGGTCCAGCGCCACCACCACGTCGGCAAGGTCGACCGGCCGGCCGTCGGCGAGGCTTACGGCTACCCGGAGCACCGCAAGCTCCTCCGGGCTGCCGGGCAGCCGCCCGTCGGCGAGGGCAGCGTCGAGCTCGGCCCACTCAATGCGCGCCCACATCTGCCCGCCGACCGGCTCGGCCTCCACCGTGATCATCCCAGCGGCGGGCAGATGAGCCGGCCAGTAACCGTCGTTGGCGAGCAGCAGCACGGCGGCCTCGGCGGCGTAGTCACCGACCGCGGCATTCAGCAGCGCTGACCTCTACCTCGTCGAGGTCGAGGTCGGCGGCGATCGGGTCGATGATGACCAGCGTCTCTCCTTCCATCCCGAGGGCCTGCGCACTCGAGTGTGGTCAGCAGGTACGACACCTCGACCTGCCGGCGAAGGTCCCGGACGTCCCGGACTGCGGTTCGTCCAGGTTGGACGCTTCCCTCGTTGTGGTGGATGCAGCCAGCGGCCGTCGTCACGAGGCACGGTCGAGGAACTGCCGGCGGGCGCGGTTGATGGTCTCCGCGGTGCTCATGGGCAGGTCCATCTCGTCCTCACCGTCGTGGACGGCCACGATGCGAGCGACGTAGGTCTCGGCCTCGGCGCGGTTGCCCTGGTGGTAGGCCACCCACATCGCGTCCAGCAGCACTTGTTCGTCGTCCGGCGCCACAAGCAGGGCGGTGGCCGAGGCGGTGCCGGCGGCGGCCAGGTCGCCGTCGGCGAGGGCGGCGGTGACGACCTGGTGGGCGACGTCGCAGACCGCGGCGGTGAGTGTGAGGTCCAAGCCGTCCAGCCACTCGTAGCCGGCCGGGCGCTGGGCGAACGGCGAGCCAGACACCAGCTGAAGGGCGGCCAGCAGGTCGGGCAGGCCGTCGTTTCCGCGGACAGCGGCGCGGGCGCGCAGCTGGCGGAAGAGGTCGGCGTCGACAAGCACGCCGGTCAACGTGTAGCGGCCGCGGTGGCCGGAACTGACGTGCTTTTGGCCGGTGGCGGGATCGGTGCCCAACCAGGCGCGGGCGCCGGCGGTGACCCGGTGGACGTAGGCGCGGGCGCTGACCGGGTCGGCCCTGCCGCCGCGGGCAGGCTGCAGCGCGGTGGCGGCCTCGTCGGCGGTGGCGCCGTGCGGGCGGGTGGCGAGGTAGGCGACCGTCTCCTCGTAACGGCGCCGCAGCCCGGACCGGGCGACGGCCGCCTCATCACCGTGCGCGCTCAGGGTGACCGGTCCGAGCAGCGTCAGCCGCGGCCGGGCGCATTCTGGCGACCACCAGTCGGCGAGATCGCGGTCGAGTTGGGCGAGGTCGTCCTCGATCCGGCTGCGCATGTCGGCTGGCGCCGCACGCCCCGGCGCCTCGGCGGCATCGCTCGCCGACGACGTCGTTCGGGCGGCAATGTCGGTCGGCGAGCGCGGCGTGGCATCGCCTGCTGCAGCAGTGGTGGACCTGCGTACGACCGTCTGCGGGGCGGCCAGTTGGACCCGTGGCTCGGTGATGCCCGAATCGGATGCGTCGTTGCGGAGGGCGCCGGCGGCGTCGGTGTGCACCTGCCAGGGGCGGTCGCCGGCGGCGACGGGGATTGGGTCGTCATTGGAGTCACGCTCGAAGGCCAGCAGCGTGGCGATGTCGCGACCCTGCTCGGCGGTCAGTTGTGGAGCCGGTAGCCGCAGCCCCAGTGCCGGAATGAGCAGCGACCCGTCGTCCGTCAGCGTCAGCAGCCACTCGTCGCCGGCCTCCCCCGCGTCGACGCCGAGCACGAGTGCGACCGCGGCGCGCCGCTCGCGGGCGGGCAAAGCAGCGGCGGCCTCGGTCAGTTCGCCGCCCTGATCTGGCGTCTGTGGGTTGAGGACGACCTGCGGCATCCAGCCGTCCCCCGCTCCGGCCCGCAACCGCCCGTCCAGCACGTCGTCGGTGTCGCGCTCGGCCGCTTCCCGCAGCGCGGCGTGCAGAGCGGGATCGTTGGCGGTGTCGGTCGGTTGGACCCGGTGCGGTGCCAGGTCGAGCAGTTCCTCGCCGAAACCAACGGTGGTGACAGTGAGGTGGTCCGACCAGCTGTTGACGGCCAGTTCGGCGGCCAGGTGCCGGGCGAAGTCCGTGCGGCGGTCGGCCGGTCCGGTCACGTACACGGCGCCGAGGCGTTCCAGGTCGAGCAGCCAACGGTCGCCGCCGTCGGTCCCGATGGTGACCAGGGTCGGATATGGCGCCAGGCGAGCCCGGACCACTTCGGTGGCCACGCCGGTGTCCCGGTCCAGCCGCACGAACCACCACAGGCCGGTGTCATCGGCGGTCCACGGTTCGGGCGGCGGACTGTCGGCCGGGGCGTGCAGCCGCAGCTCGAGCCGGCCGCCGTGCAGTCGGGCGGCGACAACGTCGGGCATCAGCCCGTCTGGGTGCTCGGAGATCCGGACGGCGAGTCCGCGCAGCGCCAGGTCGAGCGCGTCGTAGTCGGCCGTACCCGCGTCGGCCGCCGAGGTGACGACCGTCTGGGTGGCCGACAGCCCCTTCGGGAGGGGAATCAGCCGTCGGCCAGGGCGGCGGCGGCGCAGCCGCTGGCGGCGGTGCGCCAGCCACGTCGCGCCCACGCCTGCGGCGAGCAGTGCCCCGCTGCCGGCGAGAACGGCCGCCAGTTCCGCCGGGAACTGGTCCCCGTCGGCATCGAGGGCATCAGCGTCGACTGCCGACTGCACCGGTTCCTCGGCTGGACTCTGCGATGTCGGCGAGGCGGCGGAGGTCGATGAGGGCTCCGCCGGCACGGCTGGCTCGTCCTCATGCGGCGGGGGTGGCGGCGGTGCCTCCTCAGCCGGTGGTTCGGGGGTGGCGGGCGAAAAAGAGCCAGCGGCTGCCGGGTCTACGGGCGGGAGGTCGAGGACCTGCCCGGGGAGGATCAGGTCGGGATCGGTGAATCGGCCGCCGCCGGGAAGGGGTTCGCCGGCATTGAGGGCGTAGATCGGCTGCCAGCCGTCCAGGCCGTGTTGCTCGGCGATGTCGGTGAGGGTGTCGCCGGGCCCCACGGTCACCTCGCCGGCCGTCCTGTCGACCACGGGGACGCTGGCGTCGGGCGGAAGGATCAATACCCAGCCCGGACGGATCAGCCCCGGGTCGATGAGGATCGCGCCGTCAGGCTGGGGCCGGCCGCGGTTGAGCTCGAGGATTTCCTCGAAACGGGTCCAGTCGCCCAGGTAGCGGGCGGCGATGCGGCCGAGAGTGTCGCGCGGCTGCACCGAGTAGGTCGGACCGGCCGCGGGAGGTGCGGTAGGCGGGGTGTCGGCTGGCGGGGCGGGCGCCGGCGGCGGCTCCTCGTGGTCAAGCGGCTGTTCGGCGACGACCGGCGGACCGGCCACGGCCGGAGCGGCCAACAGCGGTGCGCTGGCGAAACCGAGGACGGCGGCCACCAGAAGGCCGGCGAGCTGCTGTGGGACCGCCAGGCCGGGCAGCCGCAGCGGTGGCAGTCCGCGCAACTGACTGACGAGCTCGACGGCCACCGACAGGGCGAAGCACGCCCAGGCACTCCAGCCGATCACCACGAGCAGTCCGAGGAAGACGGCGCCGGTGTCCGGTCCGCTCAGCGCAGTGGTCACCTCCACCCAGGAGGGCAGCTCGTCGGGCAGGTAAGCGCCACCGAGGTGCCATAGCGCAATCGGGACGCCGGCGACGGCGGCCGCCAACACCAGAAGGGCGAGCAGCTGGCGCAGCACGTCGAATGCCCGCGGTGGCGTGGTCATGGGCCCGCTCCCCCGTTCTGGCCGGTCCCTGTGATCAGGTCGGCGGTGCCGGAGCCCTCCACCGTGAGGGTGGAGATGCCGATCAGGCCCAGGAAGGTGGTGGGCTGGGTGATCGTGGTGGTCACGTACAGGGTGTCGCCGTCGACGACCGTCACCGCGCCCTGCACGTCGTTGCGGTCGAGGTAGTCCTGCGCGGCGGCGACAGCGGCGGTCGGGTCGACCTGCACCTGTCCGGCGAGGGCCGCGGAGATGTCGAGGGCCTGTCCGCCCGCGCGCGCCGCCTCGTCGGCGATGGCGTTGGCGCGCTGGGTCGCGGCCACCTTCGCGCCGCCGTCGACGGCCAGCCCGATGATGAGCAGCAGCCCGGGAACGAGAACGGCGAGGAAGACACTGATGGCGCCGCGCTCTCCGTCCGGCCGCCGGTGTCCGTGGTAGCCGGTCATCGTTCGCGGTAGGCGTCGATGGGGCTGATGAAGGAGGCTTCGACGGTGACCGAGCCGGGGAGGCCGGGGGCCAACAGGTCGGCCATGCCGACCACGCAGGTGATCGACACCGTGACGTCGCCCGGCTGGCCGAGCGGGGCTTGGAACCCCGCGGTGTCGACGTCCACCGTGGTGCGCTCGCAGCGCAGATCCTGAGCGGCCAGGGTGCGCTCCGCCTGGGCGCCGGCCCGTGCGGCGGCGGTGGCAGCGTCGCGGGCGAGCGATGCCTCCCGCGCGGCGGCTCGTGCGGCCTCTTGGACGGCACCCTCGGCGATCTGGGTGCGGCCGGCGACGACGGCGAAGGACAGCAGCAGGAGGAGCGCCGGGGCCAGCAGCGCCAGCTCGACCGACACCGACCCCCGCTCCCTGGCCTGGGCATTCATGGCGTGGGCCGTTCCACCGGGCCGACGGCGGTCTGGGTCACCGACCAGCCCGACAGGCCGGGGAAGAGGCTGAGCGAGCTGCCGGTGACGGTCACCTCGATGCTGCTCGGCGAGCCGGTCACGGTCACGTTCCGGGCGACGAGCAGGTCCTGCGCGGTCTGGTCGAGGAAGCCCTCGGCGGCAGACTGGGCGCGCGCGGTCGAGGCAGGCTGCACGCGGCCCTCGCGGGCGCCCTCCTGGGCGGCGCCCAGCGCGATCGAGCGGGCGTAGAACCACAGAGCCGCCTGGATCAGCGTCATCACCAGCAGCAACACCACCGGGAAGGCGACCGCCAGTTCCACCGACGCCGCACCGCGCTCGCCCGACATCCGTCGGCGCCCCACGCCGCCGGCCCGGCTGCCCGTAGCAGGGCAGGGCCGGGACACGGCCGCAGGGCCACACGGGCCGGCGAGGTGAGGCACGGGCCGGGCTACTGGATCTGGGCCGACCGAGAGGTGACCGCGTTGGCGATCACGGCCACCAGCGCGACGGCGATGCCGATCAGCGCCACAGTGATGATCACCTGCTCGACCGACAGCGAGCCGCGCTCCGGCTCGTCGCGGAGATCGCGCAGCCGGTCGCGCAGCTGCGCGCCGACGACGGTCAGGAGAGTGAGTATCGAGGTCATCGGGGTTCCTCTCGGATCGGGGTCACCGGGTCAGGTGGCCATGAGACGGGCCAGGGCGGGATAGAGGAAGAGCAGCAGAAAGGCGATCGACAGCAGGGCGACGGGAGCGGTGAGCTTTTCGCTGGCGGTGTTGGCCGCCGCCTCCTCCTCGGCCAGCAACTGGACCCGCAGCGACTGCGCGCGCGCCCGCAGCGTCGGCGCGATCGACGCGCCCTCCGAGGCGGCGACCTCGGCAATGTCAGCCACGTCGGCCAGCTCACCAACACCGGTGTCGGCGGCCATTCGGCGCAGGCCGTCCCACGGCGGATCGCCGGCCAGCCGGGCGGCGACCAGGGCGTCGGTGATCCGTCGGAACACCCAGCCCTCCCCCACGCCGGCGGCCCGCTCCAGGGCGATGGTGGGGCCCTCGCTGGCGTCGCGGCGCAGGCTGACCAGATCCAGATAGGACGCCAGCGCCCGCCGCATCTGACCGCGGGCCTCGGCGGCCTGGTCGCGCACGACCAGGTCTACGACGAGGAACAACACGCCAGCCAGCGCCAGCGATCCGGCCACCGGCACCACCACCGGCAGCCGGACGCCGGTCATGCCGAGCACGGCGGTCAACAGTGGAACGAACACCGCGCCGAAGGCGGCCAGACCGACCTTGCGGGCGGCGTAACCCTCCGGCGTCCAGCCGATCAGCGTCAGCGCCTGGGACGGCGCGCTCCTCCCGGCGGCGGGCAGCCGGGCGGCGGCCCAGGCACCGGCGCGGCCGGTTGCGCGTGCCCACCGGTCGCCTCCCTCCGGCATCGGCGCGACCGGGACAGGAGCCGCGCCCCCGTCGAGGCGGGCCAGCGCGTCGGCCAACCGCGGCTGCTCGACCACGAGAACAACCCGCAGCAGCAGGAACGCTCCGAGACCGACGAGCGCGCCGGAGCCGATCAGCAGTGCCTGGATGCCGCTCATGGGACCGGCAGCTCGTTCGGCTCGAGACCGAGAACCCGCAGGCTGCGGTCGGGATCGACCAGGAAGCGTGGGGACGGCGCAGGGGCGGTGAGCCGGCGCATCCACAGCAGGCAGGCGACGATCAGCCCGGCGATAGCGGCCAGCACCAGCTGCCCGACTCCCGTGCCGTAGGGAGCCAGGTAGTCGCCGTTGAGCGCGGCCAGCGCGGATGCGGCGACGGTGATCAGCAGCAGCCACCGGGCATTCGCGCGGGGCTTGGCGCGGTCGGCCTCGACCTTGCGCCGCATGGTTACGTCCTCGGTGAGGCTTCCCGCCAGCTCGGTCAGCACCCGTGCCAGCCCCGGCCCGCGCAGCTCCGCACCCAGCAACAGGGCGGCGACGACCAGGTCCCCGGCGGCGTCGTCGAGATCGTCGGCGAAGGCCAGCAGCGCCCGGGACGTCGGCCAGCGCGCCTGAAGCCGCGCGGCCAGTGCCGCTACCTCCGCCGCGATCGGTTCGGGAGCGGTGCGGGCCGAACGAATCAGCGTCTGCTCCAGCCCCCGCCCGCAGCGAGTACGTCGGAGGTGCGGCGCACCCACTCCTGCAGCGCCTCCAGCCGCTCCACGGTGGCGTTGCCGCCGGAGAACTGCGCCAGCAGCCACGGCACACCGATCACCGCCAACCCGGTCAGCACGCCAGCGACCGGCCAGCCCGAGGCCAGCCACACCACCGCCGCCGCAACGGCGGCGGCCACCCACAGCGCCCGCTGCCGCCGCACCGCCGGGCCGTCGGCCCGCGCCGTCGGACGCGGCTGGCGGCGCCGCGGCCGAGCCGGCGGTTCGGGGGCGGTGAGGGCGTGGGCGGCTAGGGCGTGTCTCCAAAGACTCTGGTCCAGATGGTGATGGCTCGTAGGACGGCG
>NZ_JBAPLV010000011.1:0-150234 GCF_037083865.1 Klenkia terrae
ACAAGATCACTGATCGCCTACGACCACTGATCCAATCGGACTTACTCATCTAGGGTCCGGGCATGACGCTGAGCACGCTGCTGACCGGTGGGTCGTTCTTCGAGGGCCCGCGCTGGCACCAGGGCCACTGGTGGGTGTCGGACTTCTACCGCGGCACGGTGAGCCAGGTGTCGATGTCCGGTGAGGAGACCGTCGTCCTGGAGGTGCCGACCCAGCCCTCGGGCTCGGGCCGGCTGCCGGACGGCTCGCTGGTCGTGGTGTCGATGACCGACCAGCGGCTGCTGCGCTGGGACGGCAGCGAGCTGGCCACCTACGCCGCGCTCGCCCCGTACTGCGGCGGCCTGCTCAACGACCTGGTGGTCGACGCCGCCGGGCACGTGTTCGTCGGCGACTTCGGCTTCGACCTGATGGCCGGCGGGGCGCCCGCCCCGGCGTCGCTCAAGCGGGTCGATCCCGACGGCACGATCACCGTCGTCGCCGAGGACCTGCTGTTCCCCAACGGCATGGTGATCACCGCCGACGGCGGCACGCTGCTGGTCGGCGAGACGCTGGGCAACCGGTACACCGCCTTCGACCTGGCCGCCGACGGGTCGCTGAGCAACCGCCGGGTGTGGGCGGAGTTCGGGCCCGCGCCCACCGGCACCACGTTGGACGAGGTGCTCCGGGCGCTGGTGATCGCCCCCGACGGCTGCACCGGGGACGCCGAGGGCCACGTGTGGGCCGCCGACGCGGTGGGCGGACGGGCCGTGCGGATCGCGCCGGGCGGCGAGGTGGTCGAGTCGGTCGCCGCGCCCGAGGGCCTGGGCGTCTACGCCTGCGCGCTGGGCGGGGACGACGGCCGCACCCTGCTGCTGTGCTGCGCCCCGGACTTCCTGGAGCACAACCGCCGTCCGGTCCGCGAGGGCGTGCTGATGACCACCGAGGTCGCCGTCCCGCACGCCGGCCGCCCCTGACCGTGTCGATCCGGGGCCAGCTCATTCGTACAGGGGGTGGGTCGGCCGACCGGGCCGACCGGAGAACGAGGAGGCAGTCATGGCCCAGTACCTGTTGAGCGTCGTCACCCCCGGCGCGGGCGAGCAGCCCACCGCCGAGCAGCTCGAGCCGATCATGGCCAGGGTCGAGCAGCTGCGGACCGACATGCAGCAGGCCGGCGCGTGGGTCTTCACCGGCGGGCTGGAGGCGCCGTCGACGGCCACCGTGCTGCGGCCCGAGGGCGACGACGTGCTGCTGGTCGACGGCCCGTTCGCCGAGGGCAAGGAGTACCTGGGCGGGTTCACCGTCGTCGAGGCCCCCGACCTGGACGCAGCGCTGGACTGGGGACGGCGGACCGTGGCCGCGATCGGGCTGCCGATCGAGGTCCGCCCGTTCGCCTGGTGAGCCCGCTGGAGCAGGTCTTCCGGGAGGCGCACGGCCGGGCGGTGGCCGTGCTGGCCCGCCAGCTGGGCGACCTGGACCTGGCCGAGGAGGCGGTCGCGGAGGCCTTCGCCGTCGCGGCCGCCACCTGGCCGGATCGCGGGACGCCGCCGTCCCCGGTCGGGTGGGTGATCACCACGGCGCGCCACAAGGCGGTCGACCGGCTGCGCCGGGAGGCGGTGGGGACGGCGAAGCTCGCGGAGGTGGCCCGGCTGCAGGCCGGGCCCGGGCAGGAGGAGGTGGGTGCGGTGCGCGACGACCAGCTGCGGCTGCTGTTCACCTGCTGCCACCCGGCGCTGGCCCCCGAGTCCCGGGTCGCCCTGACCCTGCGGATGGTCGGCGGGCTGACCACCCCGGAGATCGCCCGGGCGTTCCTGGTTCCCGAGGCGACGATGGCCGCCCGGATCACCCGCGCCAAGCACAAGATCGCGAAGGCCCGGATCCCGTACCGGGTGCCGGCCGAGGCCGACCTGCCGGCCCGGTGGGCGTCGGTCCTCGCCGTCGTCCACCTGGTCGGCACCGAGGCGCACTCCCCCGCCACTGGCACCGAGCCGACCCGCCCCGACCTGGCGGCCGACGCGATCCGGCTGGCCCGGCTGCTGGTGGCGCTGCGGCCCGACGAGCCCGAGGCCCGGGGGCTGCTGGCGCTGCTGCTGCTCACCGCCTCCCGGGCGCCGGCACGGGCCCGGCCGCTGGACCGGCAGGACCGGTCGCTCTGGGACCGGGCGCAGGTCGAGGAGGGCCAGGAGCTGGTGCGGCAGTGCCTGCGGGTCGGGAGGCCCGGGACCCACCAGGTGCAGGCGGCGATCGCGGCGGTGCACGCCGACGCGGCCACCTGGGCAGACACGGACTGGGCGCAGGTGGTCGCGCTGTACGACCTGCTCCCGGCCACGCCGGTGGTCGCGCTGAACCGGGCGGTGGCGGTCGCCGAGCTGGACGGGCCCTCGGTCGGGCTGGCGCTGGTCGACCGGGTCGACCTCGACCGCTCGCCGGTGCTGCACGCCGTCCGCGCCGACCTGCTGCGCCGGCTGGACCGGGTCGACGAGGCCCGCGCCGCCTACGACGCCGCGCTGGCCCGCACCCAGAACACCGCCGAGCAGGCCGACCTGCACCGCCGCCGGGCCGCCCTGCCCTGACCCGCCTCAGGCGACGGCGTCGTGGGCGACCTGCCAGAACTCCTCGGGGCCGTCGTGCGGGCCGGTCATCATCCGTTGGGTCAGCAGGACGGCGACCAGGTCCAGCGACGGGTCGGCGTAGGCCGTCGTCCCGGTGCCGCCGGTCCAGCCGAAGCGGCCGGGCGTCGTCCACGGGTCGGTGGCCTCGAGGGTGAGCTCGAGGTTGCCGGCCGCCCAGGTCCGGCCCGGGCCGAGGAAGGCCTGCGCCGCCGTGCGCTGGGTGTCGGTCAGCCCGTCGCGCAGCACGTCGGCCGACCGCACCCCGCCGGGCAGCGCGTCGTCGGCGATCGCCCCGAGGAGGGCGCACACGTCGGACGCCGTCGACACCAGGCCGCCGCCGATGGACTCGAAGGCCGGCGGCCGGGACCACACGCCGTGCGGCGGGTCGACGACCTGCAGCCCGTCGTCGCCCGGTGCGTACTGCGTCGGCAACCCGGCGGCGGTCCAGAACCGGGTGCCGGTCAGGCCGAGCGGTCCGGTGACCCGCTCGGCGAGCAGGTCGGCGAGCGGGCGACCGGTCACCCGGGCCAGCAGGACGCCGAGGACGTCGCTGCCGGTGTGGTACCGCCAGCCCTCCCCCGGCTGGTCGGACAGCGGCAGCGCACCGAGCCGGGCCAGCCACTCGTCGGGGGCCAGCTGCGGCGGCAGCGGGCCCGGGCTGACCTGGCGCTCCCACATGGCGTGGGCGAGTGGTGAGGTGTCCATCCGCAGGCCGGCGCCGGCGGTCATGTGCAGCAGGTCGCGCACCGTCGGCGTCCGCTCAGCGGGGACGACGTCGGTCAGCTCGGCGTCGGGGTGGGCGAGCACCTGCTGGTCGGCGAGCTCGGGCAGCCAGCGGGTGGCGTCCGCGTCCAGGTCGAGCAGGCCGTCGGCGGCCAGCGACAACGCCAGCACGCCGCCGAACGGCTTGGTCAGCGATGCGACCCGGAACGGGGTGTCCGCGGTGACCGGGTCGGTGCCGCCGACGGCCAGCGTGCCCGCGGGGTGCACCGTCGTCGTCCCCGCGTGCCGGACGGCGAGCACCGCGCCCGGGTAGCGGCCCTCGGCGACGTGCCGGTCCAGCAGCGCGGTCAGCGCGGTGGTGTCCATGCCGTCAGGACCGCCGCCCGCCCGGGGACTCATCGGCCAGCGCGTTGATCCCCGACGTGGTGAGCACACCCTCGGACGCACCCCCGGTGACCGCGGCGAGGAACGCCCGGCCCACCGCCTCGGTGGTCGTGACGTGGTCGGGGGCCACGCGCCGGAGCAGCGGGAACGCCGGGCGGAGCGCCGCGTACACCACACCGTAGAGGCGGGTCTTGGTCCGCACCCCGTGCAGCGGCTGGATGATCCCCGGGCGCAGCAGCCAGGTGCGCAGCGGCAGCGCGGCGACGGCGTCCTCGGTCTCGCCCTTGACGCGGGCCCACATCAGCCTGCCGTCCCGGTCGGTGCCCGCGCCGGAGACGTAGGCGAAGGCGGAGCCGGGCGAGGCGTCGGCGACCGCGCGGGCGATGCCGACGGTGAGGTCGTAGGTCAGCCGCCGGTACTCGGGCTCGCGCCGGCCGGAGGAGGAGACGCCCACGCTGTCGAAGGTGGCGTCGACCCCGGCCAGGTGCTCCCCCGGCAGGGCCAGGTCGGTGCCGACGACCTCGCGCAGCTTGGGGTCGGTGACGCCCAGCGGCGCCCGGACGACGGCCCGGACCTCGCGCACCCGGTCGTCGAGCAGGCACTCGCGCAGCACGCCCTGCCCGACCATCCCGCTCGCCCCGAACACCAGCACCGTCAGCCCGTCCGTCATCGGGCCAGTCTGCCGGTCCCGCGGGTGTCGGCGATGGTCGAGATCGGGGTTCTCGGGGTCCTGCTGCCCCCAGGACCCCGGGAACCCCGATCTCGAGGTCAGCAGGCCGCGAGCACCGGTCGGCCGGCGGCGATCGCGGACAGCCAGAGCCCGAACGGGGCGGTGCTCAGCGCGCCGCCGGTGACGTGCTCCGCCGGCAGCAGGTCCAGCCGGGTGGTGACCCCGGCCGCGCACCAGGTGGCGTGCAGGTCCTGCGCCTGGCCGAGCGCCACGACCTCGTCGGCCGCGGCGTGCGACTGGTAGATCGGCACGGTCGGCACCGGCCGGGTGGAGAGGTCGTTCTGCGCGATGACCGCGGCGATCTCCGGCTCGGCCAGCAGCTGCTCCAGGGTCGACCCGTCGGCGGTGTAGTCGGCGATCGAGGTGAACGCCGTGCCCAGCGTGCCGGCGCCGCCGACGCACTCGCTGCGCAGCTGGGCCACGACCTGCTGACCACGGGCGTTCAGCCGCTCGTCGAGGCGGATGGCGTCGGGGTAGGCGGCGTCCAGGCCGATCACCCCGAGCAGCCCGAAGCAGGCCGCGGGTCCGCCGTCCAGGCTCTGCGCGAGCGCACCCAGGTCGGCCGGCACGCCGCCGACGGCGGCACCCTCGATCGCCAGGTCGGGCGCGTACTCCGGCGCCAGCGAGGTCGCCCACGCCGCACCGCCGCCGCCCTGCGAGTAGCCCTGCAGCAGGACCGGGGAGGCGTCGGTGCTGCGGGCGCCGGGCACCGCGGAGGCGGCCCGCGCCAGGTCGAGGACGGCGTGCGCCATCGCCGGCCCGGTCGTGTAGGTCGGCGAACCCCCGTTCAGGTACCCGTCGTAGTCGGTCACCGCGACGGTGAAGCCCTGCGCCAGGCCGGCGGCCACCGCGCTCAGCTCGTACTCGGTGCCGGCGACGAACTGCTTGCTCGGCGCGCACTGCGGACCCAGGCCCTGGGTGCCCGGCGCGATGGTCAGCACGGTGCCGGCCTGCGCGGACAGCGTCGGGGTGAAGACGGTGCCCGACACCACCTGCGGCTCCCCGGTCGCCGTCGTCGACGTGTAGAGCACCGTCGTGGCGGTGAACGGCAGCACCCCGGCAAGCGGGACGGCGGCCGGGCGGGTGCGCAGCACGGTGCCCGGCGCCCCCGTCGGCGCGGGCGGGTCGTAGAACGGGTCGACCGCCGCCGTCGGCGCGGGCACGGCGGTCGCCGGCGTCAGGTCGGACACCTCCGGGGCGGCCGAGGCAGGGGTGGCGCCGAGGGCGAGTGCTCCGGCGGTGAGGGCGCCGAGGACGAGGCGACGGGACATCAGGCGACTCCGGTGTCGTGACTGTGACTGTCAGGTACACCAACGAGCCGGGGCCGGTCAGGTGACGCGGTGGGGCAACCTGGGCCGACCACCGATCCGTCAGAGGGGCATGAGGGACGACAGCCCATGACGACGACCACCCGCGACGAGCAGTTCCGCGCCTTCGTGACCGACGGGCGACCGCAGCTGCTGCGCACCGCGACCCTGCTCACCGCCGGCGACCGGCACCTCGCCGAGGACCTCGTGCAGACGGTGCTGACCAAGCTCTACGTGGCCTGGCCGGCCTACCAACGGGCCGGCAACCGCGAGGGCTACGTCCGCCGGATGCTGGCCAACGCGCTGGTCGACGAGCACCGCCGGCCGTGGCGACGCGAGCTGCGGGTCGCCGAGGTGCCTGAGGCGGCCACAGCCGAGCGCACCGAGGCCGGTCCGGTCCTCGGCGCGCTGCGCGGGCTGCCACCGGGGATGCGCGCCGTCCTCGTCTTCCGCTTCCTGCACGACCTCACGGTGGCCGACACCGCCGCCGCCCTCGGCCTGTCCGAGGGCACCGTCAAGAGCCAGACCTCCAAGGCGCTGGACCACCTGCGCCGGGCGCTCGGCCCGGCCACCCTCTCCCCCGCGACCACCAGGAGCCCCCGATGACCGACCTGCGCACCCTGCTCGCCGACGCCGCCGGCCCCGTGGTCCCGACCGCCCCGGGCACCGTGGACGACGACCTCGACCGCGGACGCCGCGCCCTGCGCCGGCACCGCCTGCGCACCCGGGCCACCCGTGGCGTGCTGGCCGCCGCCGTCGTGGCCGCCGTCGCCGTGGGCGGCAGCACGGTGCTCGGCTGGTCGACGCCCCCCGCCGCGTCCCCCGCCGCCGGCTTGGAGCTGGCGGCCTACACCGGGGACCAGCCGGCCGGGTTCGACCTGGCCACCGCGCCGGCCGGGTGGGTGGTGCGCACCTCGGACCCCGGGTCGTTCGTGCTCGCCCCGCCGGACGCGCCCCCGCCCTCGGGCCCCGCGGGTGCGGTGTCCTACGTCGACGCGGTCGCCGTCTCGCTGAGCGCGGACGTCGCACCCGACTTCGCGGCCAGCACCCTCACGGTGGGCGACCGCCCGGCGGTGTGGCAGGTCGCCGACGACGGCACCCGGACCGTGTACGTCGAGCGGGACGACGCCGCGCTGACCGTGCAGGTCTGGGCCGGGCTGCCGCTGACCGACGCGCAGGTGGTGGAGCTGGCCGCGGGCATCACGGTGACCCCGGACGCCGTCCCCTCCTTCGGCTGACCCCGGACGGCCACGGCCCCCCGCGCAGCTGCGCGGGGGGCCGTGGACACGGGCGGGTCAGGCGGTCCGTCGCCGCCGGGCGCCGACGGTCAGCGCCAGACCGGCTAGCAGGGCGAGCCCGCCGCCGAGCACCGGCAGGGCCAGATCGGCCCCGGTGTAGGCCAGCCCGGACGGACCCGACCTCGAGCCCGAGCCGCTCGCGGCGGACCCGCTGGTCGGCGTGCCGTAACGGAACCGCAGCTCACCGCTGGCGCCGCCCTCGGTGGTGACGACCACCCCGACCGTGCCCGCCGCGTGCGGCGGGGTCACGAACGTCAGGGTCGAGGCGTCGACGACCGTGACCTGGTCGGCGGGGACGACGACCCCGCCGATGGTCACCGTGGTGCCGCCGGGGACGAACCCACCGCCGGTGACGGTGACCGTGGTCCCGCCTCCGGTCGGACCGGTCGCCGGGTCCAGCCCGGTGGCCGTCGGCGCGACGACCACGTAGGTGAACGGCAGCGGGGCCGCCGTCCCGCCCGGGGTGCCGACCACCACGTCGACCGCGCCCGCGGCGTGCGGCGGGGTGGCGAAGGTGGCCGTCGTCGGGCCGGTCACCGTGACCTGGCCGGCGGGCACGACCACGCCGCCGATGGTCACCGTGGTCGCGCCGGGCACGAAGCCGCTGCCGGTCACGGTGACCGTGGTGCCGCCGGACGTCGGGCCGGAGCCCGGGTCGAGCTGGCCGGCGACCGGCGCGGCGACGTAGCGGAAGGGCTGCGGGGCCGTCGTCCCGCCGTCGGTGGTGGCGGTGACGTCGACGACGCCCGCCGCGTGCGGCGGGGTCACGAACGACAGCGAGGACGGCGAGGTCACCGTGACCGCGCCGGCCGGCACCGTCGTCCCGCCGATGGTCACCGAGGTCGACCCGGCCACGAAGCCCGAGCCGGTGAGGGTCACCGTCGTGCCGCCGGCGGTCGGCCCGGCGGACGGGTCGAGCCCGGTGGCCGCCGGCGCGACGGGTGTGTAGACGAACGGCAGCGGCGCGGAGGTGCCGCCGGGCGTGGTGACGGTGACGCCGACCGGGCCGGCGGGGTGCGGCGGGGTCGTGAAGGTCAGCGTCGTCGGGGAGGTCACCGTGACCTGGGCCGCCGGGACGACGACCCCGCCGATGGTGACCGACGTGGCACCGGGCACGAAGCCGGTGCCGGTGACCGTCACCGGGGTGCCACCCGGGGTGGGCCCGGACGTCGGGGTGAGGGACGCGGCCGTGGGTGCGGCGACGTAGGTGTAGCCCAGCGGTGCGGAGACCCCGGCCGTGGTGCCGACGGTGACCGCGACCGAACCCGCCACGTGGGGCGGGGTCGCGAAGACCAGCGTGGTCGGGCTGGTCACCGTGACGTCGCCGGCGGGCACGGCCACGCCGTCCACGGTGACCGTCGTCCCGCCGACCACGAAGTCGGTGCCGGTGACGGTCACCTGGGTGCCGCCGGCCGTCGGGCCCGAGTCGGGGGTGAGGCCGACCGCCGTCGGGGCGACGACCGGCGGTGCGACTGCGGGCGTGGTGCAGCTGGCCTCGCCGGCGACGACCTGGCCCAGCGGCACGGTGACCGGGAGACCGGCGACGGTGGCGGTGAGCTGCAGGTCGATCTGCAGGGCGCGGGCGGTCGCGGTGGTCGCGGTGGTCGTCTCGACGTCGGTGGTCACCGAGGCGACCAGCCGGGCGTCGACGACGGCGAGGCTCGCCACGGCGGCGTCGACGGTGACCGTGGCCCCGGGCACCGTGGCCGTGATGGTCTGCCCGAGCACGGACAGGTCGGTGACCTCGGCGGCGGCGACCGGCGCGCCGCCCACCGGGCAGGTCGCGGTGCCGGCCAGCACGGTGGCCGAGGTCGGCACGCCGAGCAGCTCCAGCAGCAGACCGTCGACCTCGGAGGTGCCCTCGCTGCCGGTCGCGCCGGAGGTGGCCGCGGCCGAGACGACGCCGTTGCTCGCGGTCAGCCCGGTGGCGCCGGCCAGGGCGGCGGCGACGCCCAGGCCGGTCACGGAGTCGTCCGGGGGCGCCGTGACGCTGCCCAGCAGGGCGCCGACGTCCAGGGCGAGCCCGGGCACGACCCCGACGCCGGCCTCGAGGTCGATCCGCAGCGCGGTGCCGGCGGCGTCGCCGGGTGCGGCCGACGCCGGTGGTGCCAGTCCGAGGAGGGCTACCCCTCCGACCAGTGCTGCCACGCCGACGCGCGACCAGGAACGATGCTGCACGGTGATACCTCCGACCCCGTCCGGGCACCTGTCGCGCCCGGATCCCCGTCCCGGGCCGACTCCGGCCCGGGTGTGCGCATCGTGGGTGCGGGGACGTGACGGAACGGTCCGGGACGGGGTCGGCCTCACCCGGGACGGGGCAGGACCACCCCCTGGGATGGCGTGCTCATGTCGACATCACGCTGTGTCGACAAGTCGCTCCAGGAACGGCAGCTGACCCTTCACGAGCTTCGTGCGGGCCGTGGCGAGGTCGAACCAGGCGGCGCGGTCGATCTCCGGGAACTCCTGGAGCCGTCCCGACCGCGGTGGCCACTCCAGGGTGAAGGTGTTGCTGACGACGGCCTCGGCGTCCAGATCGCCCTCGGCGGCCCAGACGGTGAGCGTCTTGGACCCCTTCACCACGCCGAGCGGGACCAGGTCCTCCGGCGCCGGGGACCCCGTCTCCTCGGCGAACTCCCGCCGGGCGGCGGTCTCGGCGTCCTCGTCCGGGCCGTGCTCGCCCTTGGGGATGGACCAGGCGTGCTCGTCCTTCTTGGCCCAGAACGGGCCGCCCATGTGGCCCAGCAGCACCTGCAGCTCGGGCGCGCGGCGGAAGAGCAGGATCCCGGAGCTGAGTCGTGGCACCGACCGATCCTCCCCCGATGAGTTCGGCGGGGTGCGGCAGTCTCCCCGGCATGATGCAGACCCTGGACGCCCCCGGCGCGACGCTCGCCTACGGGGTGCTGGGCTCCGGTCCGGTGCTGGTGCTGATCGGCCACCCGATGCCCGCCGACGGCTTCCGGGCCCTGGCCGCCGAGCTCGCGACCGACCGGACCGTCGTGCTGCACGACCCGCGCGGCACCGGGGCGAGCACCATGGCCGACCCCACCGAGCTCCCGGACCCCGAGGTGCTGGCCGACGACCTGTCCCGGGTGATCGCCGCGGTCACCGACCAGCCGGTCGACGTGTTCGGCTCCAGCGGCGGCGGGATCGCGGCCCTGGTGCTGGCCTCCCGGCACCCGGAGCAGGTCGCGACGGTGGTCGCGCACGAGCCGCCGCTCACGGAGTACCTGCCCGACGCCGCCGAGCTCCGCGAGCGCCTGGCCGGGGTGAGCGCGACCCACCGCGAGCAGGGGCTGTTCCCGGCCATGGGTGCGTTCATGGCGATCGCCGGCTTCGCCCCGCCCGCCCCCGCGGCCGACGCACCCCCGCCGCCCCCGCCGTCGGAGGCCGACCTGCGGTCGATGACCCGGATGGTGCTGGGCATCGAGACCGTGCCCACCCACCGCCTGGACGCCGCGGCGCTGCCGACCGATCGGGTCCGGATCGGGGTGGGCGCGTGGTCCGGCGACGCCGCGCTCACCGGCCGGACCTCGCGGGCCGTCGCCGCCGAGCTCGGCGTCCCGCTGGACGTCTTCCCCGGTGGGCACGGCGGTTTCCACCCCG
This sequence comes from Klenkia terrae, assembly GCF_037083865.1. Classification (NCBI taxonomy): domain Bacteria; kingdom Bacillati; phylum Actinomycetota; class Actinomycetes; order Geodermatophilales; family Geodermatophilaceae; genus Klenkia; species Klenkia terrae. Next base: position 10,634 of record NZ_JBAPLV010000011.1, read on the forward strand.
GCCAGGGCGGCGACCCGGCGGCCTTCGCGGCGGTGCTGCGGACGGCGCTGGGCTGAGGTCAGTCGGCCGGGCCGAGGTCCACCCGCACCGTCGTCCCGCCGTCGGAGGTGACGGTGCAGGCACCGCCGGAGGCCTCGGCGGTGCGCCGGACGATGTCCAGCCCCAGCCCGGTCGACCCCCGGCCGGAGACCCCGCGCTCGAGCAGTGCGTCGCCCGCGATGCCCGGCCCGCGGTCCGCGACCTCGAGGACGGCGCCCGCCCGCGACCCGGCCCGCACGGACACCGCGAACGGCGTGCCGGCGGGGGTGTGCGCGAAGACGTTGCCCAGCAGGGCGTCCACCGCGGCACCCAGGTCGGCCTCGGCCACCCGCACCGACAGCGGGCCGGCCGGCAGCTGGACGGTCGCCGTCCGGTCCTCGTCGTCGGCCAGCACGGACCAGAACGCGACCCGGTCGGCCACCACCGCGACCGCGTCGCAGCGGGCCTGCAGGCCCTCGCGGACCGGTCGGCGGGCCTCGGTGATGACGGCGTCGACGGTGCGGGTGAGCTCGTCCACGTCGTCCACCAGTCGGTCCCGGCCGGGGCCGGGCGGCAGGGCGTCGGCGTCCAGCTGCAGGGCGGTGAGCGGGGTGCGCAGCCGGTGGGCGAGGTCGGCGGCGTTCTCCCGCTCGGCGGCAAGCAGCTCGGTGATGCGGCCGGCAAGCCGGTTGACCGCGGTGCCCACGGCACGGATGTCGGCCGGCCCGCCGGGTTCGACCCGGGCGGTCAGGTCGCCGCGGCCGAGCCGGTCGGCGGTGGACGCCAGGTCGGAGACCGGCCGGGTCAGCGTGCGGGCCAGCCGGTCGGCCACCAGCAGCGCCAGGGTGAACAGCACGACACCCAGCCCGCCGAGCACCAGCCAGGTGCGCAGCACGCCGGCCTCGGCCTCCGCCTCGGGCACGAACACCTGGACGACGGCCACGCCGTCGGCCCGGGTCACCGGTTGCACCACGGCGGTGCCACCGGCCACCGCGACGGTGGCCGTCGCGGTGGTCGGGACGTCGCCGGCCACCGCGCCGGGGTCGCCGAGCACCGTGCCGTCGGGCCAGACCACCGCCACCTGCCGACCCGCGGCGACCCCGGCGTCGACGGCGGCCCGCACGTCGGCGGACCCGGCGGCCAGCGCGACCACCGGGAGGAGGGACTGCACCTGCTGGCGGGCGGCGTCCAGCGCGCGGGCCTCGGCCACCCGGGCGACCAGCGAGGCCGCCGGCAGCAGGAAGGCCAGCAGCACCACCGAGGTGGTCGCGGCGACCAGCAGCGTGATCCGGCGCCTCACCCGGTCGGCCCGGCCAGCCGGACGCCGACCCCGCGCACGGTGTGCAGCAGGCGGGGTGCGTCGGCGGTCTCGCCCAGCTTGCGGCGCAGCCAGGACAGGTGGACGTCGACGGTCTTGTCCGAGCCGCCGTAGGGCAGCTGCCACACCTCCGCCAGCAGCTCGCGCTTGGCCACCACGGTGCCGGCCCGCTCGGCGAGGTAGGCCAGCAGCTCGAACTCCTTGGGGCTGAGCACCACCTCGGTCCCGGCCAGCGTCACCCGGTGCGCCCGGACGTCGACGACCAGGTCGCCCACCGTCACCGGGGCGACCTCCGCCCCCGGGCCGGCCGCCCGCCGCAGGACGGCACGGATGCGCGCGTCGAGCTGGCCGGCCTGGAAGGGCTTGAGGACGTAGTCGTCGGCCCCGGCGTCCAGCGCGGCGACGACGGTGGCGTCCTCGTCCCGGGCGGTGGTGACGATGACCGGCACCGCCGACACCGCACGCAGCATGCGGAGCAGCTCGACGCCGTCCAGATCGGGCAGGCCGAGGTCCAGCAGCACCAGGTCGGGACGGCGGTCCAGGGCCTGCTGGAGACCCTGGAGCGCCGTCCCGGCCGAGTCGACGACGTGCCCGCGCTCGCGCATCGTCCGGATGACCGCGCCGCGGATGCGCTCGTCGTCCTCGATCAGCAGCAGGGAGGCCACGGGCGCGACGCTAACCCGGTCAGTCGTCGGAGCCGTGGCCACCCGAGCCGTGCCCGCCGGACCCGGAGTCGTCGGGGCCGGTGTCGTCGGAGCCGTGCCCGCCCGAGCCGTGGTCGTCCGGGGTGACCCCGGCGGTCTGCGTGGCCGGCGAGCCGGAGCCCGGGGACGGGGTGGTCTGCACCCCGTCGTCGTCCCCGCCCTCGACGACGGCGAAGGCCGGGCCGGTGGGCGTGCAGGTCACGACGACGTGGATCCGCCGGTCACCGGCCTTGAACTCCACGTCGGTCGGGGTGGAGGAGTCGTCGACCTCCCAGCCGGCCGCCGGGGCGCTGGCCGCCTGCGGCAGGCCGTCGACGCAAGACCCGTAGACGGTGCCGGCCTCGGTGACCTGCTGGCCGGTCAGCTGCTGGCCGCCGGCGGTCGGGGAGGCCGCCGTCGTCGACGCCGCGTCCCCCGGGGTGGTGCTCGCCGCCGTCGACGCGGCCGACGAGGGGGTGGACGACGACGCCGACACCGGGTCGGCGTCGAGCAGGGAGACGGAGAAGAACCCGAGGCCCACCGCGACGGTGGCGGCGCCGGCCCAGGCGGTGAGGAGGAGAGGTGTGGTTCGCATGCAGGTCACTCTCCGGTCGCGGGGCTCAACGCCAGGTTAAGGCCGCGTCATGCCTGCGCCGGGGACCAGCCCAGGGCCGGGCCGAGGCGGGTGGCCATGTCGGTGAGGATCTGCACGTAGTCCTCGTGGTCGAAGCTGAACGGCAGCGCGAACGCCACCTCGGTCACCTGCTGGAACCCGGTGTGGGCGTACAGCTGCTCGGCGATCTGCTCCGACGTCCCCACGACGTCCGGGGCGAAGAGGAGCTTGCCCGGGCCCTGCGGCTCCCGGGTGCGGGGCAGCCGGGCGGCGGCGTAGGCCTCGTACTTCTCGCGCTGGGCGGGCGTGGCGGTGTCGGTCGGGATGACCACAAGGCCCTGGGAGACCCGGCCCTCGGGGAAGGCCTCCCGGTAGGCGGCGATCTGGCCGCCCTGGATGGCCGCGAAGTCGCCGCCCTCGGCGCCGGTGACGACGCTGGAGGTCAGCAGGTTCAGCCGCTGCTCCGCGGCCCACCGCGCCGAGCGCAGGCTGCCCGCGCCGTACCAGACCCGATCGCGCAGGCCCGGGCTGTGCGGCTGGATCCTGTCGGAGAACACCTCGATGCCCTGCGTGGTCGCCGTCGTGACCGGCTCGCCGCCGACCATCGCCAGGAACCGCTGCACCCGGCCGTAGGTGAAGTCCTCGACCTCGGCGGTGTCGGGGTAGAGCGCGTCCTTGACGTCGTCCCAGCGCATCGGCTGGCTCACGCTGATGCCCGGGTTGATCCGGCCGCCGGACAGCAGGTCGACCGTGGCCAGGTCCTCGGCCAGCCGCAGCGGATTCTCCCAGGCCAGCGGGGTGACCGCCGTCCCCAGCTCGATCCGGGACGTGCGCTGGGACGCCGCGGCCATGATCGCCACCGGCGAGGAGACGCCGTACTGCAGGTGCCGGTGCCGCAGCCAGGCGGAGTCGAAGCCGAGCTCCTCGCCGAGCTGGAGCTGGGTGAGCAGTGCCTCCATCCCCGGGCGCGGGTCGTCGCCGTCGAAGACGCCGATGGTGAGGAAGCCGAGCTTCTGCAGGGGCACGTCGGACGTGGGCACGTGCGGGACAACCCACCCGGGCCCCCGGGCGTTCCCGGCAGGATGGGCGGGCCCGCACCCGATGACCTGGAGGTCCCCCGTGGAGCTGTTCCCCCTGATCCCCTACGCCGGCTGGTCGGACACCCTGGCCACCGTGCACCGGGTCGCCCAGGTCGTGGGCCGGGTGCGGCTGCTGGCCAGCCCGCGGCGCAACCACTGGTGGAACGTGCCCTTCCACGTCACCGGCCGCGGCATCACCACCCGCCCTATGGGGCTGAACCCGACGTTCACGATCGACCTCGACCTGCTCGACCACCGCCTGGACGTCAGCACCATCGACGGACGACGGGTGTCGACCTCCCTGCTGGGCCGGCCGGTCGCCCAGGTGCACGCCGCGGTGGTGGCGTCGCTTTCCGACCTCGAGATCGACGTCGACATCGTCGACGCCCGCCCCTTCGACCTGCCCGACGCCGACCGGCGCTTCGCCGACGACACCGAGCACGCGTCGTGGGACCCGGCCGCCGTCACCCGCTACTGGCAGGTGCTCAGCCAGGTGAACCTGGTGCTCGAGGAGTTCGCCGGCGGGTTCTCCGGCAAGACCAGCCCGGTGCACCACTTCTGGCACACCTTCGACATCGCGCTCACCCGGTTCTCCGACCGCGTCGTCCACCAGCCCGAGGCCGACCCGGTCACCCGCGAGGCCTACTCCCGCGAAGTCATCAGCTCCGGGTTCTGGTTCGGCGACGCCAGCTACCCGGACCCGGCCTTCTACTCCTACACCGCCCCCGAGCCGGCCGGCCTGGAGACCGAGCCGCTGCCCGAGGGCGCGACCTGGTTGGCCCGCGGCGGCAGCCACCTCGCGGTGCTGCCCTACGAGGTCGCCCGGACGGCGGCCGACCCGCGCGCCGCCGTCCTCGCCTTCTACGAGGCCGCCTACGCCGCCGGCGCCACCCGGGCCGGCTGGGACGTCGCCGGTCTGGCCTGCACGAACGGGATCACCGACCCCGCGCGCTGACCTCCCGCAGCTCCGCGAAGCACGCCGCCAGGACGTCGGGCAGGGCCGGCCCGTCCGGGTCGGCCACCCAGCGGTCGAAGGCGACCCGGAAGACCGCGACCGCGGTCTCGGCGGTCAGCGCGGCAGACGCCTCGGCGGACCCGCGCGCCACCAGCATCCCGGCCACGGCCTGGGCCAGGGTCGCCATCTTGGCCAGCTCGCGCTCCCGCAGCTCGGCGTGCGCGGCGACGACGGCCGCCCGGTGCCGCGGTCCCTGGCCGAAGGACTGCAGCAGCGCCGCGCCGTCGCCGAGCCCGGCCGCCGCGGCGTCCAGCGGCGCGGCGGCGGGGTCGGCGCCGGCGATGCCGTCGAGCACCAGGGTCTGCAGCGCGTCGGTGCTGTCGAAGAGCACCTCGCGCTTGTCGGCGAAGTGCCGGAAGTAGGTGCGCTCGCTCAGCCCGGCCCGCTCGGCGATGTCGGCGGTCGTCGTCCCGTCGTAGCCGTGCTCGGTGTAGAGCTCCATCGCCGCCTGGTGCAGGCGCCCGCGCGCGTCCGGTGCCCAGCGACCCATGCACCCGAGCCTACTGATGACAGTCCCTGACATGAGCGTGTAGCGTCGATGTCAGCCACTGCCGTCACTCCTCGGAGGTACCTATCGTGCACGTCTTCATCACCGGCGCCTCGGGCTGGATCGGGTCCGCCCTCGTCCCGGAGCTCCTCGCCGCCGGCCACCGGGTCACCGGCCTCGCCCGCTCCGACGACTCCGCCCGGGCGCTCACCGCCGCCGGGGCCGACGTCCTGCGCGGCTCCCTCGACGACCTCGACGTGCTGCGAACCGGCGCGCAGCAGGCCGACGGCGTCGTCCACCTGGCCTTCAAGCACGACCTGGCCTTCACCGGGCAGGGCGCCCAGGCCGCGTCCGCCGACCGCGAGGCGGTGCAGGCGTTCGTCGACGCGCTGGCCGGCACCGACAAGCCGCTGGTGATCGCCTCCGGCGCACTCGGGGTCACCCCGGGACGGACCGCCACCGAGGACGACGGCCGCACCGTCGAGGGCGACCCGCAGGGCGTGCTGGCCCGGCACCACACCGCCCAGCTGACCCTGGAGGCCGCCGACCGCGGGGTGCGCTCGGTCGTCGTCCGGCTGTCCCCGACCGTGCACGCCGAGGGCGACACCGGGTTCATCCCGGCCCTGGTCACCACCGCCCGGACCACCGGCACGTCGGCCTACGTGGACGAGGGCACCACGCGGTGGCCGGCCGTCCACCGCGCCGACGCCAGCACCCTGTTCCGGCTGGCCGTGGAGCAGGCACCGGCCGGCTCGGTGCTGCACGCGGTGGCCGAGGAGGGCATCCCGACCCGGGAGATCGCCGAGGCGATCGGCCGGGCGCTGGACCTGCCGGTGACCTCGCTGCCGGCCGCCGACGCCGAGGCGCACTTCGGTTTCCTCGGGTCGGTGCTCGGCCTGGACAGCCCGACGTCGTCGGACCGCACGCGCGAGCTGCTGGGCTGGACGCCGACGCACCCCACCCTGGTGGAGGACATCGACGCCGGCCGCTACACCCGCTGAGCCCCCGGGTTCACGGTGCGATGACCAGTTCGGCGATCCGGCCCTCGCGCAGGGTGAAGCGGAAGACCAGGTCCACCACGCCGCCGGGGAAGTCGCCCTCCAGGTGGTTGGTGACCGTCCAGCGGTCGTCGTCGACGCGGGCGCTGCCGGTGCGCTCGGTCGTCTAGGTCCACTCCGACGCCGACCGGTCCAGCCAGGCCTGGATCTCCGCGGGGCCGTGGTGCGTGCGACCCTCGTCGGTGACCGAGGCGTCGGCGGTGAACTGGTCGATCGCGGGCTGGTCGAGGTAGGCGGTCACGGTGCTCGGCAGGTTCGTCATGCCGGGCACCGTGCGCGCTCCCCCGTCGGGAGGGTCAACACGCGGGACCCTCCCCCGGGGAGAGGGTGCGGAGTCGGGCCCGTGCTGAGCATCGGGGAGTTCGCGACCCTCACCCACCTGAGCGTCCGCACCCTGCGCCGGTACCACGACGGCGGCCTGCTCGAGCCCGCCCGGGTGGACCCGGCCACCGGCTACCGCTCCTACTCCCCCGACCAGATCCCCACCGCGCAGGTCATCCACCAGCTGCGCGCGCTGGACCTGCCCCTGGACGACGTCCGCGCCGTGCTGCAGACCGCCGACCCCGGTGCCCGCGCCGCCTTGGTGGCCGGGCACCTGCAGCGTCTGGAGGACCAGCTGGCCCGCACCCGGGCCGCGGTGGTGTCGCTGCAGCGGCTGCTGGACCCGGGTCCGGTGGACGTCGAGCTGCGGTCGGTGCCGGCCACCCCGGTCGCCGCGGTCGAGGCGGTGGTGGGTCTGGACGACGTCCTCACCTGGTACTCCGGGGCGATGGCCGAGCTGCACGCCGTCGTCCCCGCGCCGGCCGGGCCGCCGGGCGGCAGCTACGACGACGCGCTGTTCACCGCCGGCCGGGGCGCGGTGCTGGTGCACCTGCCCACCGGCGCCGCGCCGACGTCCGGGCGGGTGCACCCGGTCGTGCTGCCGGCCGTCGAGCTCGCCGTGCGCACCCACGTCGGCGACCACGACGCGATCGACGTGACCTACGGCGAGCTGGGCCGGTGGGTCGCCGACCACGCGCTGGCCGTCGCCGGCCCGGTGCGCGAGACCTACCTGGTCGGGCCCCGGGACACCCCGGACAGCTCGGCCTGGCGCACCGAGATCGGCTGGCCAGTCTTCTCGCTCAGCTCCAGCGCGGGTCCGGGGGCAACCGCGGGTTGAGCAGGTGGGCGACCAGCGCCGTCCAGCCGGTCTGGTGGGTGGCGCCCAGGCCCTCGCCGGTGTCGCCGTCGAAGAACTCGCTGAACGTCGGGTGCTCGCGCCACAGCGGGGAGTCCGAGGCCTCGATCCGGTCGCCGTCGGCCGGGCGCTTGCCGTCGACGGGGCGGAACAGCGCGGTCAGCCCGTTGTCGATCAGGTCCGCGGCGTCCACCAGCGTGCAGTGGTTGCCCGAGCCGGTGGGCAGCTCGATGGTGAACGTGTCCCCGTAGAACCGGCCCAGCGTGCGCAGCTTGTCCGCCAGCAGCACGTTCACCGGGAACCAGACCGGCCCGCGCCAGTTGGAGTTGCCGCCGAACAGCGCCGTCCGCGACTCCCCCGGCTCGTACTCGATCCGGGCGTCCCGGCCGCCGACCTTGGCGATCACCTCACCGGTGGACTTGCTCAGCGACCGGATGCCGAACGGGGAGAGGAACTCCTCGGTGTCGAACATCCGGGTGAGGATCCGGCGCAGCCGGTCCTTGTCCACCAGCGACAGCAGCATCTTGCGGCCCTCGGGTGCCGACCGGCTGCGCAGCGGCGCGACCAGCTCGGGACGGCGGCGCTGCAGCCAGCGCAGCCGCTCGGTGACGTCGGGGACCTCCTGGGTGATCCAGTGCGGCACCTCGGTGACCCCGAGGATCGGCAGCAGGCCGACCATCGAGCGCACCCGCATCGGCTGCGCGGCGCCGTCGGGGGCGACCAGGACGTCGTAGAAGAAGCCGTCCTCCTCGTCCCACAGCGAGACCTCGTTGGAGCCGAACGCGTTCATCGCCTCGGCGATGGACAGGAAGTGCTCGAGGAACTTGGTCGCCGTGCCGTCCCACGCTTTGTCGTAGCGGGACAGCTCCAGGGCGATCTTGAACATCTGCTGGCAGTAGAACGCCATCCAGCTCGTCGCGTCGGACTGCTCCAGCCGGTACCCCGGGGGCAGCGGCGCGGACCGGTCGAACAGCGCGATGTTGTCCATGCCGAGGAAGCCGCCCTCGAAGACGTTGGACCCGTCGGCGTCCTTGCGGTTGACCCACCAGGAGAAGTTGAGCAGCAGCTTGGTGAACACCCGGACCAGGAACTCCCGGTCCCGGTAGCCGTCGATCCGGTAGACGTGCCAGGCCGCCCAGGCGTGCACCGGTGGGTTGACGTCGCCGAAGGCCCACTCGTAGGCGGGCAGCTGGCCGTTGGGGTGCATCGCCCACTCGCGGCACATGAGCACGAGCTGCTCCTTGGCGAAGTCGGGGTCGACGTGCGCCAGCGGGATGGTGTGGAAGGCGGTGTCCCAGGCGGCGAACCAGGGGTACTCCCACTCGTCGGGCATCGAGATCACGTCGGCCAGCGCCACGTGCCGCCAGGTGGTGTTCCGGCGTCCCTTCTGCGCGCGGTCGGCGGGGGCCGGGACGTCGGGGTCGCCGTCCAGCCACTGCGAGACGTCGAAGCGGTAGAGCTGCTTGGTCCACAGCAGCCCGGCGTAGGCGCGGCGGGCCACGTGCCGGTCGTCGTCGGACAGGCCCGGGTGGATCACGGTGGCGTAGAAGGCGTCGGCCTCGGCCTTGCGCTCGGCGAAGACCTCGTCGAAGGACTCGGCGAACATGCCGTCCACCGGCTCGTCGGTGGTCAGCCGGAGCTTGACGGTCACCGTCTCGCCGGGGGCGACGGCGTCCCAGCTGTACCAGAACGCGGCCTTGGTGCCCGAGTCGCTGGGGTTGATCGCGGACTTGTCGCCGTGCACGACCCGGCGGTTGATGCCGTCCTTGGGGTACTTGCTGGCGTTGCGCCGGTCGCCGAACAGGGTCACCGAGTCGGTCTCGTTGTCGCAGCACAGCACCTTGGGGGCGCCCTCGGCGGCGAGCACGTAGCGGCCGAGGAAGCCGTGCTCGGCCTCGACGGCCTCCAGCCCGGACGCCGTCAGGGTGGGCGCGAGCAGCTGGGTCAGGTGGCCCTGCCGCTTGTCCCGGCCCCAGGACCAGGTGTTGCGGAACCAGACCTGCGGCAGCAGGTGCAGCGGCGCGGGGTCCGGGCCGTGGTTGGTGGCGGTGACGGTGATGCAGATGTCGTCGGGGGCGGCCTTGGCATAGCTGACCTGGACGTCGAAGAACCGGTCCTCGTCCAGGACGCCGGTGTCGGACAGCTCGTATTCCCGCTCCATGCGCGAGCGCTTCTTGTTCTCCTCGCGCAGCTTCGCGTAGGGGTACTCGGCCTGCGGGTAGCGGTAGAGCCACTGCACCCAGGAGTGCGTGGGGGTGCCGTCGACGGCCCACCAGTGCTCCTTGGCGTCCTCGCCGTGGTTGCCCTCGTCGTTGGTCAGCCCGAACAGCCGCTCCTTGAGGATCGGGTCCTTGCCGTTCCACATGGCGACGGAGAAGTTGAGGAAGCCGTAGCGGTCGCAGAACCCGCCCAGGCCGTCCTCGCCCCAGCGGTAGGCGCGGGCGACGGCGTGGTCGAACGGGAACCCGGCCCAGGCGTCGCCGCTCGCGGAGTAGTCCTCGCGGACGGTGCCCCACTGGCGGCCGGCGAGGTAGGGACCCCACATGCGCCAGGGCGCGGACTGGTCGGTGGACTCGGCCAGCCGGGCGTGCTCGGCGCTGCGGGGGTCGACGGCGTCCTGGGGCCCGGGCGGCGGGGCGACCGGGATGTCCTTGACGCTCGGGACGCGGACTCGGCTGGGTGGCACGCGGACACGGTGCCATGCCCGGGTGACGATCCTGTTGACCGACAGCCCTAGCGCTGTGCGGACTCCCGGGGCTCGGTGGCCAGCGCAGCCCGGCCCCGACCGGCGGCCTTGGCGGTGTACAGCGCCTGGTCGGCCCGGCGCATGAGCTGGGCGGCGGTGTCCCGCGGCCGGTGCTGGGCCACCCCGCAGGACATCCCGACGTCCGGGTGCAGGTCGCGCAGCCGGTCGACCAGGGCCAGCGCCTCGGGTCCGGTGCGCCCGGGCAGCAGCAGCGCGAACTCGTCGCCGCCGTGCCGGGCCAGCACGGATCCGGCCGGCAGCGCGCGCCGCCAGGCCCGGGCGACCCGGCGCAGCACCTCGTCGCCGGCGGCGTGCCCGCCGGTGTCGTTGATCTCCTTGAAGTGGTCGAGGTCGAGCAGGGCCGCGCTGAGGACGACGCCCGGGCGCAGGAGCTCCTGCAGCGCCTCGTCGAACCCGCGGCGGTTGGCCAGCCCGGTCAGCCCGTCGACGCCGGCGACCGAGGCCCGGGCGACCAGCCGGCCGGTCACCACGCCCACCGCGACCACGACGACGCCCAGCGCGAGCACCGTGGTGGTGGGCAGGCCGCCGCGCAGCAGGAGGGCCACCGTGACCGCCCCGACGGCGAGGGCCAGCTGGGCCAGGCCCTCGAGGAGGGCGAAGTAGAAGAACGCGTCCACCCCGACGAACATCATGATCGCGCCGACGGCCAGGGCGGTGACCGGATCCGGGGCCAGGAACGCGGCCAGGGCGATGAGCAGGCTGGCGACGGCGACCGGCAGGTGGAAGAAGGCCCGCGGGCAGCGGGCGCCCCACCGGTGCAGCGCGGCGCCGGAGAGGACGGCGGACACCGCGATGGCCACGACGGCCCACCGGCGCGGCTGGTCCGGGGCGCTGCCCAGCACCGCCAGCAGGCCGCTGGTCCCGCCCAGCACGTAGAACAGCGACAGCGTCGAGGCCATCACGCGCGGGGTGGCCACCTCGGGGGCGCGACGGCGCCTCACGACGCGACCCGGGCGGCCGACGCCAGCTCGACCCGACCGCGGCCGGCCGCCTTGGCGGCGTAGAGCGCGCCGTCGGCCCGCCGCATGAGCTGGGCGGCGGACTCCCCGGCGTGCAACTGCGCGACGCCGCAGGACAGGCCGGTGTCGACCAGCCGGTCGCAGAGCCGCCAGACCTCGACGACCGCCTCCTCGCCGCCGCGGCCGGGGAGCAGCAGGGCGAACTCGTCCCCGCCGTGCCGGGCCAGCAGCGCCCCCGGGGGCAGCTGGACCTCGGCGACCCGCAGCAGCACCCGGTCACCGGCCTCGTGACCGCTGGTGTCGTTGATCTCCTTGAAGTGGTCGAGGTCCAGCAGGGCGACCGAGGCCGTGCCGCCGTCCCGGACCAGGTCCTGCAGGGCGTCGTCGAAGGCGCGGCGGTTGGGCAGGCCGGTCAGCGGGTCCGAGCTCGCGCCCGAGGCGCGCACGGCCAGCCGGTGGGTGACGACGGCCAGGGCGACCATGATCGTGTTCAGCGCCAGCACGGTCCCCGCCGCGACGTCCCCGCGCAGCAGCAGGGCGCTGTCGACGACGACGAACCCGCCCAGCACGTGCCCGACGGCGAACCGGCGGGAGAAGAAGTAGCAGGAGTCGACCACGACGAAGGCGAGCAGGCAGGCGAGCGCGACCGCCGACAACGCGTCGACCGGCACCAGCACCGCGAGTGCGATCAGCACCGCCGACCCCCCGACCAGCGCCTGCAGCACCACCCGCGGAACCCGCCGGCCGGCCACGACCAGACCGAGCGCGGAGCCCCCGGTGCACGTCAGGATGCCGACCACCAGCCACCGGCGGACGTCGTCCAGCTCGGTGCCGAGGGCGACCAGCAGGCCCACCACGGTGCCGGCCGTGAAGAGGACAGCCAGCGTCTCGGCCATCACCCGGGGCGTGGCCGCACCTGTCTGCGCGGGGTCCTGCACGCAGAGGTGTTCGGCAGCGGGTGCCTGCCCGTTGACCGGGCCTCCTCCTCCCGGGTGACCGGGTCCGGAGGGCTCCGACGATTTTCGAAAGATGGGTCGACGTTCCGCCGTCCGGCCCTAGGATGAGGCGGTGGCGAAGACCGAGACCGGCACCCGGGTCGACGAGGTCCTGCAGCGGCTGCGCAGCGACATCCTGCGTGGCCGGCTGCGCCCCGGGGACCGGCTGAAGTTCCCGGTGCTGTGCGCGGAGTTCCAGGTCAGCGCCGGGGTCGTGCGCGAGGCGCTGTCCCGGCTGACCGACCAGGGCCTGGTCCGGATGCAGCCGCACCAGGGCTTCCACGTCACCCCGCTGTCCTACGAGGACCTGCGCGAGCTGACCGCGGCCCGGATCGCGGTGGAGACCATGGTGTTCCGGCTGTCGGTCGAGCACGGCGACCTGGCGTGGGAGACCGGGACCGTCGCCGCCCACCACATGCTGGCCCGCACCCCGGTGGCCGACCCCGCCGACGAGGCCCGGCCCAACGAGACCTGGGACCAGGTGCACGCCGCCTTCCACGAGGCGCTGCTGGCCGGCTGCCCCAACCGGCGGCTGCTGGACATCGCGATGCGGCTGCGCGAGGAGGCCGAGCTGTACCGGCACTGGTCGCTGTCGCTGGGCCCCGACGCCCACCTGGACGCCGCCGAGGCGCACCGGGGTCTGATGGACGCCGCGGTCGCCCGCGACGCCGACCTCGCCGTGGAGCTGCTCACCGAGCACATCTCCGCCCCGGCCGAGCGGTTGCTGGCCCTGGAGGGCCAGGAGGGCCTGCCGTCGGCCAGGGACGCCGTCGTCCCCGGCTGACCGGCCGGACCTCAGCCCGCCGCGCGGGTGCGGGCGCCGATCCGCTCCTGGGAGGCCAGCGCCTGCTCGAGCAGAGCGCGCTGGTCGATGCCGACCAGCCGGCCGTCGCGCTTGACGAAGCGGCCGGCCACCATCACCGAGTCCACGTTGCCCTCGTGGGCGGCGAGCACCAGCGAGGCGACCGGGTCCAGCGACGGCGCGATGTTCAGGTCGGTCGCCCGGACGCAGACCAGGTCGGCCTGCTTGCCCGGGGTCAGCGACCCGATCCGGTCGGCCATGCCGACGGCGCGGGCGCCGTGCACGGTCGCGAACTTCAGGACGTCGCGCATCCGCAGCGGCACCGGCCGCTCCACCGAGGAGTGCCCGCCGCCGGTCCAGAACCGGTAGGCGGCGAAGACCATCTTCATCTGGGTGAACATGTCCCCGGTGCACTTGGTCTCGGTGTCACCGCTCAGGCTGGGGCGCAGCCCGATGTCGAGCAGGTGGTCCAGCGGGATGTCGCCGATCCCGGCGGAGTTCATCTCGCAGTGCGCGCCCAGGGAGACCGAGGCCCCGGCGTCGGCGATCAGCTGCAGCTCGTGGCGGTGCAGGCGGTTGCAGTGCACGAAGGTCATGTCCGGGCCGAGCAGGCCCGCCGCCGCGTACTGGTCCACCGCGTGGTCGTGCGCGTGCCGGGCGTAGGCCCCGACGTGCACGGTGCTGCGGATGCCCAGCTCGCGGGCCAGCCGCAGGTCGGCGGTGAACACCTCCGGCGACGCCTCCTCCGGCCCGCGCATCGCCATGGCCAGCGTCAGCAGCTGGTCCGACGAGGAGAAGTACTCGGCCTGCACCCGACGGATGTCCTGCGGGTGCCCCAGCGTGCTGGCCACCGTCCAGCTGCCGTCGGTGACCAGCGGCCAGCCGTGCGCGAAGACCCCGCGGATGCCGGCCTCGCGCAGGCCCGCGACCGCGGCGTCCGAGTGCTCGGGGGTGTTCTGGATGTGCGACCAGTCGACCAGCGTGGTGGTGCCGGCGGACAGCGCACCGGCCGCGCCGAGCAGGTTGCCCACCCGGACGTCCTCGGGCTCGAAGGACGGCCCGATCCGCTCGAGCACCTCGGCGAAGTACTGCATCGGGTCCAGGTCGGCGTAGGTGTGCCGCATGGCGCTCTGCCAGGTGTGCCGGTGGGTGTCGACGAACCCCGGGGCCACGATCCAGTCGGCCGCGTCGACCACCTCGGCATCGGTGACCGCCAGGTCCGGACCGACGGCCGCGATGACGTCGTCCTCGACCAGGACGTCACCGGTCAGGTCCCCGAGGTCGGGGTCCATCGTGACCAGCCGGGCACCGCGGAGCAGCGTGCGCCGGCTCATCGGACGACCTCCAGCCACTGGTCGATCGCCGCGTCCGCCCGGGCGGGGTCACCCGGTCCGTCCTCGGCCCAGGCGACGTAGCCGTCCGGGCGGACCAGCAGGCTGCCGACGCCGCGCAGCTCGTCGGGGCACAGCGTCGGGACGCCGCTGACCACCTGGACCGGCGCCGCGCCGTGCTTGCTGTCCCGGTAGGGGTCGTCGCCGGTGAGGTCCAGCAGCAGGAAGTCCATGCCGCGCAGCAGCTCGCCGATCCGCGTCGTCCCCTGCTCGGTCTGCAGCTCGACGTCGTGCACCCGGCGCCCGGCCAGCCGGTGGCTGCCGGCCGGGGTCGGGTAGTCGACGGCCAGGCCGTTGAGGTCCAGGGCGAGGCGCCGGTTGACGTCGGGCAGCGGCATGAGCTCGCGCTCGAAGAACCGCTTGTAGGCGATGCCGCCCACGCTGAAGTCGAACTGCACCGCGCACTGCGCGTTCACGCTCTCCAGCAGCGCCTCCACCACGGGGCGGCGCTCGGCCTCGTAGGTGTCCAGCAGCTCGGGCCGGGCCTGGCCCTTGACCACCGCGGCCAGCTTCCAGCCCAGGTTGAAGGCGTCCTGCAGGCAGAAGTTCATCCCGACCCCGCTGGCCGGGTAGTGGATGCGGGTGCTGTCGCCGACCAGGAAGACCCGGCCCTCGCGGAACCGGTCGGCCAGCCGCATCGCGTCGGTGTAGCGCGACGCCCACAGCAGGTCGTCGAACTCCAGGTCCATCTCGAGGATCTCGGTCAGGTCGCGGCGGACCTCCTCGGTGGTCACCGGCTCGTTCTTGGCCGCCAGCCGGCTGTCCACGTGCACGATGTTGAACCGGAGCACCGGGTCGTCCCCGCGGGCGAACGGGTAGGCGTTGACCCAGCCGCGGTCGTTGTCGGTGACCTTCCGGACCTCGGGCCACGGCGCGACCATGGCGATGTCCACGATGATCCCGGTGAAGGTCTCGTCCCGGCCGACGAAGTCGATGCCGACGGCCTTGCGGACGGCGCTGCGGCCGCCGTCGCAGCCGACGACCCAGCGGGCGGTCACCCGGCGGGCGGGCCCGTCCTCCATGTCGACGTCCAGGGTGACGCCGTCCTCGTCCTGCACCAGCCCGGCCACCGTGGCGCCGCGGACCATCTCCACGCCGACGGCCTCGCAGTCCTCGGTGAGGATCTCCTCGGTCGTGCTCTGCGGCAGGATCAACCGGTGCGGGAAGCGGGTGTCCAGGTTCCGCCAGTGGACCGGCTTCATGCCGGCCCAGATGTGCACCGGGACGAACGGGTTGTCCCGGATCTCCCGCGCCCGGGCGAAGAACCGCTCGGCCAGCCCGCGGGAGTCGAAGAGCTCCAGCACCCGGGGCAGGATCGTGCCGGCCCGCGACTGGACGCCGGACATGCGGCGCTCAAGCAGGACGACGCGGACGCCGGAGCGGGCCAGCTCGCCGGCGAGGGCGAGGCCGGAGGGACCGCCTCCGACCACGACCACGTCGGCATCGGTGTGCGGGGCTTCCTGGGTCTGGGCTGCGTGGGGCTGGGGGTTCATGACCTGGGCCTCTCTGCTGGTCACGGGGTGGGGCTCAGCGGGCGGAGCTGGTGAGGGGTGCGGTGCAGCGGTCGACGAACGCGGCGACCGAGCCGAGGAAGCGCGGGTCGGCGAAGGCGTCGTCCTCGTGGTTGGCGCCGGGAACCAGGACCAGCGTGACCTCCGACCGGCTGGGTGCGTCGGCGAGGGCGCCGGCCAGCCGCAGCGCGTGGGAGTGGTGCACGAGGGCGTCGGCGGTGCCGTGCGCGAGGAAGACCGGCGGGGCGTCCGGGCCGGCGTGGTGCACCGGGCTCAGCTCGGCCAACCGCTCGGCGGTGAGGTCGGCGACGGGCACCCCGGCCAGCAGGGCGAGCTTGCCGCGCTGGTCCAGGTGCTCGAACCCGGCGGGCGGGGCGTCGGCGCGGATGACCGCGGGCACCTCCAGGTGCGCGGCCGGCTTGGGGGCGGTCGCGGCGAGGTCGTGCCGGCCGAACAGCGCCACGATGCCGGCGACGTCGGGCGAGGGGCTGCTCAGTGCGGTCAGGGTGACCACGTGCGCGCCCGCGGAGCTGCCCATGAGCACGACCGGGTCACCGGAGACACCCAGCTCGTCGGCGTGCTCCCGGAGCCAGGCCGCGGCGGCCAGGACGTCGTGGCCCTGGGCCGGCCAGGCCGCCAGGTCGACGGTGCGGTAGTCGATGCTCGCCACCGCGACCCCCTGCGCGGCCAGGGCGGTGAGGCGCTCGGCGAAGTCGGTCCGGCGCCCGCCCAGCCAGCCGCCGCCGTGGGCGTAGAGCACGACGGGGGGACGCACCCGGCCCTGCGGCACGTGCAGGTCCAGCGCCAGCGGCCCGGTCGGCCGGTCCTCGTAGACCAGGCCCTCC
Source organism: Klenkia terrae (assembly GCF_037083865.1). Lineage (NCBI taxonomy): Bacteria > Bacillati > Actinomycetota > Actinomycetes > Geodermatophilales > Geodermatophilaceae > Klenkia > Klenkia terrae. Next base: position 27,352 of record NZ_JBAPLV010000011.1, read on the forward strand.
CGGACCTGGACGTCAGCCACACCGGACACGGTTCCTCCTCGGGGGACGGTCGGCACCGCGTGGTGCCGTCGACGATGGTCGACAGCTCATCGTCTGATTGTCAACCAAGGATTCGAAAACTGCCCAACGGCGTCACGCCGGTCCCGACCGCCTCGGAGCAAACTTTCGAAAGTGCTTGACGTTCTCTGCCGCAGCGCCGACTATCTGCGGACATGACGCAGGTCACCCCGTAGACCTCGGGACCGCGTCGGCTCCACCACTCCCCCTCCCGGCCTGCCACGTTCACAGGAGAACCCCATGGCCTCGCCAGCACGCCCCCGCTCCGGGGCCGGCACCGCACCGCCCACCTCGACCAGCGGCGAGGCCTCGGCCCTGATCGCGGCCCGCATCGACCGGGTCCCCACCGGCCGGTTCCACATCCGTCTGGCGTCGATCGTCGGCGGCGGCACGTTCTTCGACGGCTTCGACGCCATCAGCCTCGCCGTCGTCCTGCCGCTGGTGGTCGCCACCTTCGGCATCGACTTCAGCCAGGCCGGCCTGATCGTCAGCGCCGGCCACCTGGGCCAGTTCCTCGGTGCGCTGGTCATCGGCGCGCTCAGCGACCGGATCGGCCGGCGGCTGGCGTTCATCTCCTGCCTGGCCGTCTTCGGCGCGCTGGCGATCGGCTGCGCCCTGGCCACCAGCGCGGACAGCCTGCTGGTCTTCCGGCTGCTGCAGGGCATCGGGCTGGGCGCCGAGGTGCCCATCGCCGCGACGCTGGTCAACGAGTACCTGGGCCGGCGCAACCGCGGCCGGTTCTCCGTCGTCTACCAGTCGCTGTTCACCTGGGGCCTGTTCTTCGCCCCGCTGATCGCGCTGCTGCTCATCCCCCGCATGGAGCCCGAGGCCGTCTGGCGCACCCTGCTGGGCCTGGGCGCGCTGCCGCTGGTGGTCGCCGTCGTCGCCTGGTTCACCCTGCCGGAGTCGGCCCGCTGGTTGGCCGACAAGGGGCGCCTCGACGAGGCCGAGCACCACGTGGCCCGGCTGGAGCAGTCGGCCACGTCCGCCGGCCGCACCCTGCCCGAGCCCGAGGTGGTCGCTGCGGCCACGGTGCACCGCCCGGCCCGGCTGCGCGAGCTCTTCGAGGCGCCCTACGGGTCGCGGACGCTGGTGCTCGGGATCATCTGGTTCTCGACGTTCTTCGTGACCTACGGGTTCACCGTCTGGCTGCCCAGCCTCTACGTGTCCATCGGCGGGCTGGTGCCCACCCGGTCGCTGCTGCTGACCGTGATCCTGGGCGCCGTGCAGGTGGCCATGTGCTACGTCGTGGCCTCGCTGGTGGAGCGGCTGGGCCGCCGCCGGGTGTTCATGACCGGCTTCGCGATCGCCGGGGTCGGCGCGCTGTTCGGGTTCGTGAACATCGACCTGCTGGACAACTCCAGCTGGCCCGTGCTCTTCGCCACCGGCGTGATCATGACCATCGGGATCATCCTGCCGACGGTCTCGCTGTACATGTACACCAGCGAGCTCTACCCGACCCGGATGCGCGGGTTCGCCAGCTCCAGCGCGAGCAGCCTGGCCCGGGTGGCCAGCATCCTGTCCCCGAGCATCTTCGGGTACCTGCTCAACGGGCACGGCGGGGCCGGTGCGATCTTCGCGATCCTGGCCGGGTTCTGCGTGGTCGGGCTGGTCACCATGGCCGTCGGCGGGATCGAGACCCGCAACCGGGCCCTGGAGGAGATCTCCGCGTAGGGGGTGCGAGGGGTGCTCCGGTCGAGCCGGAGCACCCCTCGCGTCAGGCGGTCCGGCCGGCGACCACGGTGGTGCGCAGGACGCCGAGCCGGTCGACCTCCACCTCCACGACGTCGCCGGGCTGCAGCAGCCACGGCGGCGTCCGCGCGTAGCCCACGCCGGACGGCGTCCCGGTGGCCAGCAGGTCGCCGGGGTGCAGCGTCATCGTGCGGGACACCAGCGCCAGGGTCTCCCCCACGCCGTAGACCATCTGGTCGGTCCTGCCGTCCTGCACGGTCTCGCCGTTCACCCGGGTCTGCACGCGCAGCCCGTCGCGCAGGTCGCCGACCTCGGCGGCCGGCACCATCGGGCCCAGCGGGCCGGACCGGTCGGCGTTCTTGCCGAGGATCCACTGGCTGGTCAGCTTCTGCGCCCGGCGGGCGGTGATGTCGTTGAACGTCGAGTACCCGACGACGGCGGCCAGCGCCTGCTCCGGGGTGGCGTCGACCAGGGTCTCCCCCACCCAGGCGACGACCTCGCCCTCCCAGTCCAGCCCGTCCTCGTCGACCGGCACCGGCACCTCGGCGTCGCCGACGGTGAGCGAGGCCGTCCAACGGGCGAACAGCGTCGGGTGCTCGGGCAGCGGCTCGCCGCTGAAGGAGCCCTCCGCGATGTGCTTGAGGTAGTTCAGCCCGATGCAGACCACCCGTGCGCCGGGGAGCACGGGCGGCACCAGCTCGACCTCGCCCACCGGCCGGGGGGCACCGGTCGGCTCGGCGGCCAGGTGCCGGGCCGGGTCGGCCCAGAAGTCGGCCAGCGGGGCGATCTCCCGCACCGTGCCGCCGTCGTCGGCGAGGGAGCCGGCGACGACGCCACCGTCCCGCGCGATGCCCACGAGTCTCATCCGTCCACCTCTGCCAATCTGAACCCTTGAAAGGTTCGGGGGTTTGCGATTCACTTCGACCATGGCACAGCGAACCGCACCGGGACAAGGCGTCCGGACCCGCGCCGAGCAGCTGGCGGCCGACCTCGGCGAGCGGCTGGCGACGGCGTCCCCGGGCGACCCGGTCGGCACGATCGAGTCGCTGCGCGCGGAGACCGGGTACGCCTACTCCACGGTCAGCGAGGCGGTCCGGCTGCTGCGCGACCGCGGGCTGCTGCAGATCCGGCCCGGCCGCGGGGGTGGGCTGTTCGCCGCCGACCGCGGGCCGGTCGTCCGGATGCGGCACACCCTGCTCACCGTCGCCGACGACCCGGCCGCCGTCGCCGACGCCGTGGAGCTGCGCGAGCACCTCGAGGTGCTGGTCGACGTGGGCGCCGCCCGGTGCCGCACCGAGGCCGACATCGCCGAGCTGCGCGCCCTGCTCGCCGTCCTGACCGAGGCTCCTGACTGGCCGTCGTTCCTGCACGCCAACTGGGCATTGCACGAGCGGATCGCCGCGGCCTGCCCCAACGCCACGGCCCGCGCGGTCTACACCGCCACGCTCGGCCAGCTCGACGCCGCCGAGGTCCGCCCGGACGACGTCGACCCGACCTACCGCCAGCACCGCGTGCAGGTGCACCACGACCTCGTCGAGGCGATCGCCGCCGGCGACGAGGCCGCCGTCCGGGCTGCCGTCGCCCGGCACAACGAGTGAAGGGGACGACGATGTCCGAGTTCCGCCAGTACCTCTTCCCGTCCGGCCACCCCCGCATCGCCGAGGTCGCCGGCCTGGACCCCTACGACTACCGCGACCACGCGCGGACGCCGGGCACCTTCACCGGCGGCCTGGTCGAGGGCTGGACGCCGCTGTACCGGTCGCCGTTCCGCGGCATCACCGAGGACGGCACCCTGCGCGAGGGCCTGCACCCGCTGGAGCCCGCTCGCCCGGGCGAGGAGGCGCCGGTGGCCGCGATGGTCGACGCGGCGCACGCCCTGCTCGGCCTGCTCGACGACGACGACCGGGCCCGGGTGACCCACGAGGTGGACGCCGTCGAGTGGCAGACCTGGGCCAACCCGGAGTTCATGCAGTTCGACACCGGGCTGCGGCTGGAGTTCCAGCCGGTCGCCGTCCGGGAGGCCGCGCTGGCGCTGATGGCGCCTCGCTGTCCCCGGAGGGGTACGAGCAGGCGCACGCGATGATGCTGATCAACGGCTTCCTCGGCGAGGTCGTCGGGCTGCCCACCGTGCTCAACGAGTTCAGCTACAACATCGCGGTCTACGGCGAGCCCGACCTGCGGGCGCCCTGGGGGTGGCAGCTCTACGGCCACCACTGCGCGGTCAACTGCCTGGTGGTCGAGGGCCGGATGGTCGTCTCCCCCGTGTTCCTCGGCGCGGAGCCCGACGTGATCGACGAGGGCCCGCACGCCGGCACCGGCTCCTTCGCCGACCGGATCGCCGCCAACCGGGCGGTGATGGCCGGGATGACGCCCGAGCAGCGGGCCGCCGCGACGGTCTACGCGGAGATGGTCGACCCGGCCATGCCCGAGGGCCGGGTGCACCCCGGCGACGAGCGGCACCTGGGCGGGGCGTTCCAGGACAACCGGGTGATCCCGATCGAGGGCGTCCGGGTCGCCGACCTGCCGCCGGCCGCGCAGGAGGCCGCGCTCGCCGTCGCCGCCCGGGCGCTGGCGCTGCTGCCCGAGGGTCCGCGGGCGGCCAAGCTCCGCGAGGTCCAGGAGCACTGGGCCGAGACCACGTTCAGCTGGATCGGCGGGCACGGCGACGGCGACGTCTTCTACTCCCGGCTGCAGTCCCCCGTCCTGATCGCCGAGCTGGACCACCACTGCGGCGTGTTCCTGGACTACCGGACGCCCAAGCCCTTCCACATCCACACCGTGCTGCGCACCCCGCACGGCAACGACTACGGCCGGTCGTGGGTCCGGCAGTGGCAGGCCGGCCGGGCGTCCGCGGGTAGCTAGGTCGCACAGGGCAGGCTGTGCCCGTGCACCTCATCGGGATCGACCTCGCCTGGGGATTCAAGAACCCGACGGGCCTCGCCGTCCTGGACGACGGGGGTCGGCTGCTGCACGTGAGCGCCGTCCGCACCGACGACGAGATCGTCGCCGCGCTGGAGCCGTTCACCGCCGGGCCGTGCGTGGTGGCCATCGACGCGCCGCTGCTGGTGCCCAACGAGACCGGCAACCGGCGGGCGGAGCGGGAGCTCAACGCCGACTTCGCAAAGTTCCAGGCCGGGGCGCACCCGACGAACCAGGGCAAGCCCGAGTTCACCGACGGCGACACCCGGGGCGGCCGGCTGGGCAAGCGGCTGCGGCTGGACCTGGACCCGCGCTCGGGCCGGGACCGGCGGGCGATCGAGGTCTACCCGCACGCGGCGACGGTGGCGCTGTTCCGGCTGGGCCGGACGCTGAAGTACAAGAACAAGCCGGGCCGGACGGTGGACGGGCTGCGCGCGGAGCTGCTGGTGCTCATGGGCCACCTCGAGGGTGTGCCGGAGCTGGACCTGGGTCCGAGCTGGGTGGCGCTGCGCTCGGCGGTGCAGACCGCGACCCGCAAGAGCGAGCTGCGGGTGGTCGAGGACCAGGTCGACGCGGTGGTCTGCGCCTACGTCGCGTGGGTCGCCGTCCGCCGTCCGGAGGAGGTGACCACCTACGGCAGCGCCGCCGAGGGTGCGATCGTCACGCCGACCCTGCCGCCGGACCTCAAGCCCGGCCCGCCGGTCACCGCGGCGATCGACCCGGCGCAGCGGGCGATCCAGGCCTACGCCGACGGGTTCGCGGCGACGGCGGCCGCCGCCGAGCAGGCGCTCGCGCTGGTCACCGGCCTGTTGGACGAGGCGGGCATCAACTACCTGTCGGTCGCTGGGCGGGCGAAGACGGTGGCGTCGTTCGCGGAGAAGGCGACCCGCGAGGTGGACGGCGTGCGGATCTACACCGACCCGGCGGCCGAGATCGGCGACACGGTCGGCGTCCGGGTGATCACCTACGTGCAGAGCGACGTGGTCGCGGTGGCCGAGCTGCTCGGGGACCAGGTCGTGGTGCACGACGACCGCGACCTGGGCTCGCAGACCGCACGGGAGGGCAGGTTCGGCTACTCCAGCCGGCACCTGCAGATCGGTCTGGACGCCGCCCGCGCCGGTGAGTGGCCGGCGCTGGTGGACCGGCGGGTGCAGGTCCAGGTGCGCACGGTGCTGCAGCACGCGTGGGCGGAGTTCGAGCACGACATCCGCTACAAGGGCACGGTGCCGGCCGAGCACGCCTCGGAGTTCGACCGCCGGTTCACCCTGGCCGCCGGGCTGCTGGAGCTGGCCGACCAGGAGTTCACCGCGATCCGCGAGCGGCTGCGCGCCCCGGCGCCGGCCGCGGCCGTGGACGACGAGGACCCCGACGACCCGCGCATCGCCCCGCGCGAGCTGGCCGCCTTCCTGGCCGGGCAGTACGCCGACGCGGGCTGGTCTCGGCCGGACCACTACGACTGGATCTCCGGGCTGCTGCTCGAGCTGGGCGTGACGTCGTTGGTCGAGTTGGGCGAGGTGCTGCGGTCGGCGGACGACGCGGCGATCGCGGAGCGGATGGGTTACCGGTATCCGCCGGGTGCGGTGCGGCGGCTGGACGACGCGTTGCTGGCGGGCTTCGGGATGCGGTACGTGGACCTGCACGGCAACGCGGATCGGCGCGGTGCGTTGGCGGCGCGGTGGGAGAAGCTGAACGCGTAGCTAGCTTGGTGGCCGCGTGGCCGCTGGGCGTCACATGACGCTCACGCACCATTCGGCGGCGGTTCTGATGCCTCAGCGTCATATGACGCCTCGTCGCGGTGGGTGGTGGCCGCCGCGCTGGGCGTCGTATGACGCTCATGCACCATTCCGCGCCGATTGTGGTTCCTCGGCGTCAGATGACGCCTCGCTTGGCGGGCGCGGTCAGTCGTAGGGGTTCGTGAGGACGGCGTGCGCCTCGACCGCGGTCAGCTGGACGGCGGGCCCGTCGGTGGTGGTCGTGCCCGCGACGTCGACCGGAGCGCTGCCGTCGACGGTGAAGGTGCCGCCCCAGGTGACGGTGAGGTAGGTCGAGTAGCTGCCGGACGTGTAGTCGAAGGTGACCGTCTCGTCCGGGTACGGGGCGCCCGGACCGTCCGAGGTGACGACGGCGTCGCCGGCGCCGGTGTGCCAGGTGAAGCTCTGGGCGACCGCGGTGATGACGACCGCGAAGCCGCGGATGTCGACGGTGAACACCTGCTCGGTCGGCGCGTCGGTGTAGAAGATCGTTGGCAGCCCCACGAGGACGGTGCCGCCGGGCGGCTGGACGGCGGTGGTCAGCTGCGGGAGCGGGAGGGTCTGGAAGTACCGGAACACCTCCTCGGGAGTCGGTGCGGGGTTCAGGTCGGTGACGTCGACGCACCGGGCCCCGACGAGCGCCCAGTTCCCGTTGACCGCACCGACCTCCGGCCCCTCGACCACCAGCGCGCGCCGGGACACCACGTAGTAGTTGACGATCCGATCCGGCGGAGCGGCGCAGGTGGGCTGACCTGGGTTGCAGCCTCCTTGGTTCGCATCGTCGGCCTGACAAGGAGTCCTGAGACGCCACTCGAATGGCGGCGGTGGCGCGTCAGCCGGCCCTGCGTTGCTCGCGAAGTCGACTGAGCCTGGGCGCTCCTCGTAGTAGGACGGGAAGAGCGCGCCATCGCCGGCAGCTACCTCGGGGGCGTCTGGGCAAGTGCCGTATCCGCAATCTTCTCCGGCCGCGATGGCTGCTGCAGTCCCGCTCAGCAACGCTACGGCCATCGCGACGCAGAGCACGATCGTTGCCCGGCGGATCACGTGTCTTGGACCAAGTTGAGCTGGGTTGCGACCCACGCTTGTCGGGTCGAGTCCCATTCGAAGACCATCCCGCCGCGCAGCAGTACAGCGGGAGTGGAACGCACCTCAGCACCATCGGGCCCGGTGACGGTGAGCGCCGATTGCTGGACAGTGAACGGAACGTCCGCAGAGGAACCGCTAACGGTCAGAGTTCCGAAGTCCGGCTCATCCAACTCCGTGCCGCTGTACCGATACCCCAGGCTCTGACCATTTTCGAAGCTGGCGGCAATCTGCCCGCAGACATCGCAGTCGGCACTCAGGGCGCGCAGTGGCTCCGCATCCAAGGCAGGCGTACCCACCTCGTTCTTCGTGTGGTCGATTAGGTCCAGGTAGTACGTCGCCATCGTCATCGCGCCCGCCTCGGTCTGCTCACGCGCCTCCGGCGGCACCGGGAAATCCGCCGGCCCCAATGCCTCCAACGTCGGCTCCGCAGACGTGCTCACGGCGGTCGGCAGGCTCGTGCTCGGCTGCTCCGGCTCCGAGCAGCCGGCCACGGCCAGCGCCAGCACCGCGAGCACCGACGCCCACGCACCTCGTCGCACAGTCCGCTCCCGTGGTCATCCGACAGTTCGCGGGAGTCTATGCAGGTCAGTGACCCGCCGGGCACCTGCCTGTGGACGGGACGCCCTCCGTACTGTCGTCGGCGTGCGCGAGCCCCTGACCTACGACGACCTCGAGGCCACCGAGGGCCACCGCTCCCCCGACGCCCACCGCGAGCTGGCGGAGCAGATCCTGGGGTGGGCCGAGGTGGAGCACCCCGACGACGAACCGTCCACCGCGGAGTTGCTGGCCGAGGCCGGCTGGCATCTGGACCTCGCCGGTGACACCGACGCCGCGATCGCCGTCTTCCGCCGCGCGGTCGACGTCGAGGGCCGCCGCGCCGTCCCGGACCCGCGGTGCTCGATCGCCGCCGTCCTGCTGGCGTCCGACCGTCGGGACGAGGCCCAGGCCGTCGCCGACGAGCTGCGGCGCACCCGGCCCGACGTCTCCGACTGCCTGGCGATGGCCGAGGTCTTCGAGACCGCTGGCGACCTGGCCCAGGCCTCCCGCTGGACGGCGATCGGGCTGGCCCGGATCGAGCTGTCCACCGACGACGAGCTCGACGCCGGCGAGGCCGAGCAGCTGCTGGTCACCCGGTCGCGCATCCGCACGGCCCAGGGCCTCCCGCCGGAGTGAACGGTCCCGCCCCCGGGAGGGCGGGACCGGCAGATCACTTCTTCTTGGCCTTCTTGGCCGCCTTGCGCGCCTGCTTGGCAGCCTTCTCGGCGTTCTTCGCAGCCTTCTTGGCCCGCTTGCGGTCCTTGCCCTTGTCGCTGCTGTTGACCTTCTTGAGCAGCTTCTCCCAGCGGGACTCGGCCTTCTTCACGGCCTTCTTGGCGTCCTTGGCAGCTGTCTTCGCCATGTCCGTCCTCCTCGTGCTGCGGCCCCGAGCGGGCCGATCGACCGTCCAGCATGCCTCAGCTCGCCGACCACGCAGCCAGGGGCCTTGCCGCCCGGCACCGGGTCCACCACGCTGCCCCGCATGGATGTCCGGCCCACGGCGCGCCCCGACGTCCTGGTCGCCGGGGCCGGGGCGGGCGTCGTGCTGGCCCTGACCGCCCTGCGCTGGGACGGCGACCAGGGCTTCGCCACCGACCCGGTCGGCGCCCTCGCGCTGGCCGGCGGGGCGGTCGCCACGGCGGTCGCGTCCACCCGGCTGACCAGTGCCGCCCGGCGCTCCGCACGCTGCCTGTCGGCCTCGCTGCTGGCCTACCTCGCCGCTGCCGCCTGGGCCGTCGGGTCCGGCAGCGCGCTCGCCGTCGCGATCTGGGGATCGGCCTGGATCCCCCCGCTCCTGCTGGCCCAGCTGACCGCGGCCGCCGCCGTCCGCCGCAGCTCCGACCCCGCCTGGGACGCCCGTGTGGTCACCGGCGCGCTCGCTGCCGCCACCGCGACCAACCTGCTGCTGACCAGCCCCGCCGACCCCTTCGCCGGGGTCGCGACCATCGCCCCCGAGGCCTGGCGCACCGCCGCCGCACCGGTCGGTGCGCTGCTCACCCTCGCCGCCGGCCTGGCTCTGCTCCTGCTCCCCGTCCGCCTCGGCCGGGCCGCCCTCACCTCGCAGGGGCCGGCGCGCGCCGGACTCGGCATCGCCGCCGCCGGCACGGCCGCCGCGCCCCTGGTCGTGCTGTTCTGCCTGCTGCTGGCCGTCGCCCGCGACCCCGGCGCGGTCGACCCCGCCCTCGGCTCGGTCGCCTTCCTCGTCGCGCTGGCCGGCGGCAGCACGTGCGCGGCCGGCTGCGCCGTGCTCGCCTCGCGGGACGCCGCCGCGGCCGTGCCCGCCGTCGTGCGGACGACGACGGTCGCCACCGCGGTCCTCGTCGTCCTCGGCGCCGGCACCCTGCTGGCCGCCCCCGCGGTGGACCTCGGCCCGACGCTGACCGTCGCCGCGGTCGCCGTCCTCGCGGTGCTCGTCGTCGGGGGCGCCTGGGTGGGCGGCGGACGGCTGGCCGCCGCGCTCGCACCCGCCGAGCCGGGGACGCCGACCCGGGTGCCGGGGCTGACCGCGCGGGAGAGCGAGGTGCTGGGTCTGCTGGCCTCCGGCGCGAGCAACGCCGGGATCGCGGCGCAGCTGGTGATCTCCGAGCGCACCGTCGACGCCCACCTCCGGTCGGTGTTCGCCAAGCTCGACCTGCGGGCGGACGGCGGGACGAACCGCCGGGTGCAGGCCACCCGGATCTGGCTGCAGCACACCTCCTGACCTGCAGATAGGTGTTGGGGCCGATGCGCCCGGGCGCGTGCGGGAGCCAGCGTGGAGACACCCGATCGACCCCGGAGGTCACCTGTGTCCCAGTCCGTCCGCTCCGCCCGTCCCGTCGACGCTCCGGCTGCCGCACCGCGCGGCGCCGTCGTCCTGCTCGCCCTGCTGCTGGCCTCGCTCGTCGCCCGGCTGGTGTTCACGATCTGGGAGGGACCGTTCGACGGCACCATCGACGTCGCCGACGCCGCCCGCGCCGGGTACTGGCAGATGAACCTGTACGTGGGCGGCCCGGGCTACATCGTGTCGTTCGTCGCCGCGGCCGTCTTCCTCGTGCTGCTGGGCCGGCACTCCGTGCTGGCGTGCGTGTCCGCGCTGCTGGTCAGCCTGGGCGGAATCGTCTTCGGCCTGGTCATCACCGCCGAGGCGCTGCCGTTCGTGCTTGCCGTGGACCCCGCCGTGCTGCCTGCGGCGGAGGGTGCCGAGCTGGTCGGGTCGCTCAACGGCCGGCTGGACCTGCTGCTGCCCACCATCCTGGGCTCGACCGCGGTGATCGCCCTCGGCGGGATCCTCGGCCTGGTGGCGGCGCTGCGGGCCGGGACGACGCCGCGCTGGTTCGTGCCGGCCGCGCTGGTCGCCGTCGTCGCCTCGCAGGTGCTGCCGGTGGTCGGCCTGACCATCCCCGGCTACCTGCTCGAGCTGGCCGCCCTCGCCGGGATCGGCTGGTTCGGCACCGCGGTGACGCGGCGGAGCTAGTCGCCCCCGCCGCCACCGCCCCCGCCGTCGCCGCCGCCCCCGCCGTCCGAACCGCTGTCGGCACCGCCGTCCGCGCCGCCGTCCGAGCCGTGGTGCCCGTGGCTGCGGCCGGAGCCATAGTCGGCGCCGCCGTCGGACCAGCCGGTCGAGGTCACCGCTCCCCCGCCGTCGGACGACGTGTCGCGGCGCCGGACGGCGGGGCGGGTCGGCGTCCGGCTGCGCTGGTAGGTCCGGGCGACCAGGGCCAGCACGACGAGGACCAGCACGACGGCGATCAGCTTCCCCATGCCGCACACAGTGCTGCCTGGGCGGCGGGAGCGCCAGCAGGGTAGGACGGGACCGTGCACCCTCCCCTGGTCCTGCTCGACGTCGACGGCGTGCTCAACGCGTTGGACGGCGGTGGGGTGGCCGGGCGGGAGCGCGGGGTGTTCCGCGGCTACACGCTGTCCTGGGACCCGACGGTCACCCGGCGGCTGGCCGACTGGCACGCCAGCGGCCGGATCGAGCTGCAGTGGCTGACCACCTGGGTGCACCACGCGGACGAGCTGCTGGCCGACCCGATGGGTCTACCGCGCGGCCTGCGGGTGCACGAGCGCGCCGACGGCGAGGGCCCGACGGGCTTCACCACCAGCCTGGCCGGTGCGCCGAACTGGTGGAAGCTCGTCGCCGCCCAGGCCGTGGTCGCCGAGCAGCCCGGCCGGCGCACCGTCTGGATCGACGACGACCTGGCCATGCAGGCCGAGGACACCGCCGCCTGGTTGGCCGGCAACCCCGACGTCCTCGTCGTCGCACCCGTGCTGGAGACCGGCCTGACCCACGCCCAGCTGGACGACGTCGAGGCCTGGCTCAGCGCCGGCTGACCGCGTCCCGGCCGACGTCGGACGACGTCCGGGCGGCGGGCGCGACCGGTACGTGCTGCAGGCAGACGACGGTGTGGTCGTCGCGGCGCGGCTGGCTGCCGCCGAACCGCATGCTGGTGGCCGCCACGGCGTCCACCACGCGGTGGGGGTCCTCCGTGCCACTGGCCGCGACCGCCCGGTGGATGCCCTCGGTGCCGAACTCCGCGCCGGCGGCATCGCGGGCCTCGGTGACGCCGTCGGTGTGGACGAGCAGCAGGTCGCCGGGCGCCCACGCGGTGGTCGTCGTCGTCCAGTCCCGGCCCACGAACACCGAGGACAGCAGCGGGCCGGTGGTGTCCAGCTCGGTCCACCGACCTCCGGCCGCGACCAGCTGACCGGCGGGGTGGCCGGCGTTGGCGTGCTCGACCACGCCCCGCCCGGCGTCCAGGACGGCGACGAACGCGGTGGCGAACTGACCGGCCGGGACGTCGGCGAGCTCGCCGCAGACGGTGGCCAGCGCGTCGCCGGGCGCGAGGCCGGCCCGCAGCGCGGTGAGCAGGCTGTGCTTGAGCCGGAGGGCGAAGACGGCGCTGGCCGGGCCGTGGCCGGCGACGTCGCCGACGACCACCGCCAGCCGGGTCGCCGACAGCGCGACGGTGTCGTACCAGTCGCCGGCGAGCACGCCCTCGGCCGGGTCGAGCCGCGCGGCCACGACCACCCCCGGGATCACTCCCCCGGCTGGTTCCAGCGCCGAGCGCAGCGCGGAGACCGCCGGCCCGGTCTGGGCGAGGGCGTCGAGCGCCTGCCGGGTGCCGTGCAGGTCGGCGGCGAGCCGGTCGCGCATGGCGGTGACGTCGGTGGCCAGGCTGCGCATCTCGGGCGCGCCGGTGGCCGGCAGCGTCGCGGCCAGGTCGCCGGCGGCCACGGCGCGGGTGGCCGCGGCCAGTCGGCCCAGCGGTGCGACGACGGAGCGCCACAGCACGACGCAGCCGGCGACGGTGACCGCGAGCAGGGTGGTGAGGGTGGCCGCGAGCAGCCCGGTCATCCGGGTCTGCAGGCCGGACAGCTGGTCGGCGGTGCTGTCCTCGGCGGTGGTGACCCAGTCCGCGACGGCCCGCTCGCGGTCCCGGATGGCGTCGAAGTAGTCCTTGCCGCGCTCGGTCTCGGTGACGCTGCTGGCGGCGTCCGGGTTCCCGGCGTCGACCAGCGCGATCTGGCTGCGGGCGTGCTCGACCCAGACGTCGTGGGCGGCCTCGAGGTCGTCGACCAGCCCGGCCGGACCGCCGACGGCGGCCCAGCTGGTGCGCAGGTCCGCCGTGAGCTGCGGGGTGGCGAGCGCGGCCCGCGCGTACGGGGCGAGGAACGCGTCCTCGCCGGTGAGGAGGTAACCGCGCAGCCCGGTCTCCTCGTCGACGTACCCGGTGAGCAGCTGGCTCTCGATCCGGGCGACCTGGGCGAGGTCGTCGCGCCGGTCCTGGGTGCGCTGCACCTGGGTCTCGGTGACCCAGACGGCGACGGCGGCGGACAGCGTGAGGCCGATGACCAGGATGCTCAGCAGGAGCACCCACCGGGCCAGGCCGCGCCGCACCACCGGATCCCCCCGTCGACGTCCGTCCGTGGTGCGCCGAGGCTAGCGGCCGGGGATCAGCCCCAGCTGCCGGCGCGGGCGGCGGCGGTGTTGGGGTCCTCGTCGGGGCGGTTCCACCAGCGGCCGGCGACCACCGGGGCGGGCAGGGTGGCGCCCAGCTCCTCGTGCAGGTCGGCGGTCTCGCCGTCCTCACCCGGGTCGACGCGGCGGAAGGCGCCGCCGGCGGCCTGCAGCATCAGGGTGAGCAGACCGCAGATCAGCCAGATCATCGCGATGGCCGCGAGCGGGGGCACGATGCTGCCGACCAGGAGCGGGGCGACGACACCCCACAGCAGGACGCGGGTCGAGACGGCTTCGGTGGGTCGGTCCACGGGGGTGCTCCTGACGACGGGGTGGTCCCGCATGCATCGGGGTCCCGGCGTCCGCGGTTGAACGGCTCTCACCCGTTGGCGGTACTACCGTCCGGCCATGGAGCGGAAGCCGTCGTGGACCGCCGTCGAGCGACTCGGCTTCGTCCTCGGCGTCCTGCTGCTCCTCGGCGCGGTCGGGCTGCTGGTCCGCGTGCTCGCCTCGGGCGGGGACGGCGTCGCCTGGCTGGTCGTCGTGGTCGTCGTCGGATTCGGCACGCTGGTCGCCGTGCAGCTCAGCCGGGTGCGCCGGCTGGGCCGGATGCGGCACAACCGGCGCACCCGGTCGAGGTCGAACTGGGGATCCGGCGGGACCGGGCTCTAGAACTCCTCGTAGCGGGTGGGGTCCTGGTCGTAGGTGCGGCCGTCGGGCCGGCCCAGCGCGGAGATCCGGGCGACCTCGTCGTCGGTCAGGGTGAGGTCGGCCGCGGCGAGGTTCTCGGCCTGCCGCTGCGGGGAGGCGGCCTTGGGCAGCGGCAGGGCACCGAGGGCGATCGACCAGGCCAGGGCGACCTGCGCGGGGGTGGCCTCGTGCGCGGCGGCCACCTCGGTGAGCACCGGGTGCTCGAGCAGGTCGTTGCCGCGGCCCAGCGGCGTCCAGGCCTCGGTGATGATCCCGTGCTCGGCGCCGTAGGCCAGCAGCTCGGCCTGCGGGAAGTAGGGGTGCAGCTCGATCTGGTTGACCTGCGGCAGCTCGCCGGTCTCGGCCTGCAGCCGGTCCAGGTGCTCGGGCTCGAAGTTGCAGACGCCGATGGCCTTGACCAGGCCGCGGTCGCGGGCCTCGATCAGCGCGCCCCACGCCTCGACGTACTTGTCCACGCTCGGGTTGGGCCAGTGGATGAGGTACAGGTCCAGGACGTCGAGGCCGGTGCGGAACAGGCTCTCCTCGACGCAGGCGATCGCCTCGTCGCGGGCGTGGTGCCGGCCGGGGAGCTTGGAGGTCACGATCAGCTCGTCGCGTCGTCCCGAGTCGCGCACGGCCCGCCCGACGGCGCCCTCGTTCTCGTAGTTCACCGCGGAGTCCAGCAGCGTCCAGCCGGCGTCGACCGCCGCGCCGATCGCCGCGACGCCCTCGCTGCCGTTGAGCCGGTAGGTGCCGAAGCCGAGGGCGGGCAGGGTGAGTCCGGCGTGCGCGGTGAAGGTCTGCATGACCTCATCCAACCTGCGGGGTCCGACATCCGCAGAGCCTGTGGACAAGATCATCGCGGACGCCGGATCCGCGGCATCCTGCCCGGCATGACCTCCTCCCTGCACCCCTCGGTCCCCGTCACGGACGACGCCGCGCTCACCGAGCGCTGGCGCGGCCTGCTCGACCTGGGCGGCCCGCCGTCCCGCCGCTCTCTGGTCCTGGCTTGGCTGCGCCGCGACGGCACGATGGCCCCGCTGCTCATCCCGGTCGAGGACGTGCCGGTCGAGCCGGACCGGGTCGCGCTGGGGCACCTGGTCGAGATGCACGCCGCGGTGGCGGAGGCCGAGCGCGTCGAGCCCGCAGAGCTGCACCTGGCGCTGTGCCTGGAGCGTCGCGGGCCGGCCGGGGTCGGTCCCGACGACCACGCGTGGGCCACCGCGGTGGAGGCGATCCTGCGCGGTCGCGACGGGCTGGACTGCAGCCTGCACATCGCCGACGGCCGGGACTGCGTGCCGGTGCTCCCCCGGCCGACGTGGCCGGTCAGCTGATCATGCGCACCGGGGTGCCGCGCAGCCAGGCCGCGACGTCCTCGACGGCGTCGCGCCAGAACACCTCGTAGGTGCGCTCGGTGACGTAGCCCAGGTGCGGGGTGAGGACGGCGCGGCGCAGCTCCCGCAGCGGGGAGTCCACCGGCAGCGGCTCGGTGTCGTAGACGTCCAGGCCGGCGCCGTGGATCCCGCCGGCCCGCAGCACCTCGACCAGCGCGGCCTCGTCGACGATCGGCCCGCGGCTGGTGTTGACCAGGATCGCGGTGGGCTTGAGCAGCGCCAGCTCGGCCGCACCCAGGAGGCCACGCGTCCGGTCGGAGAGCTTGAGGTGGATGGTCACCACGTCCGCCGTCCGCAGCAACTCGTCGCGCTCGACCCGCCGGACGCCGACCTCGGCGGCCCGCTCGTCGGTGAGGTTCGCGCTCCACGCCACGACGTCCATGCCGAAGGCGAGGCCGACCCGTGCGACCTGCTCCCCGAGCCGGCCCAGCCCGAGGAGGCCCAGGGTCGCTCCGGCGAGGTCGCGGCCGACGGTGTGCTGCCAGCCGCCGGCCCGGACCGAGGCGTCCTCGGCGGGGACGTGGCGGGCGACGGCGAGGATCAGTGCCCAGGTCAGCTCGGTGGTGGCCGGTCCGTGCGCGCCGGTGCCGCAGACGGTGATGCCGAGGTCCCGGGTCGCGTCCAGGTCGATGGCCGCGTTGGCGCCGCCGGTGGTGACCAGCAGCCGCAGGTCGGTGAGCCGCTCGAGCACCTCGCGGGGGAACGCCGTCCGCTCGCGCATCGCGACGACGACGTCGAACCCGCGCAGCCGGGCCACCAGCGCGTCGGCGTCGGGGACGGAGTCGGCGAAGGCGACCACCTCGGCGGGCTCGGGCAGGCCCGACCAGTCGGCGAAGCGGGCGGCGGCGGACTGGTGGTCGTCGAGGAGCGCGATCCGGTGCACGGGGTCCGGTCTACCGCCATTTCCGCCACGGTGCCCGCAGTGGCTACATTGAGCGAACATTGTGGCCACCAGGAGGCGACGTGACCAGCATCGGCATCCGACAGCTCCGGGACGGACTCAGCCGGCACCTGGCGGCCGTGCGGGAGGGCGAGACCATCACCGTGACCGACCACGGCACGCCGGTGGCGCGGATCGTCCCCATCGGCACGACCAGCGCCTTCGACCGGTTGGTGGCCGAGGGTGTCGTCGAGTTGCCTGCAGCCCGCAAGCAGCCGAGCACGGAACCGCCGCTCCCGGCGAGCGGCGTGCGGTTGTCCGAGCAGGTCATCGCCGACCGCGGGTGAGGCTCTACCTGGACACGAGCGCCATCGTCCCCTTGCTGCTGGGCGAGCCGAGCACGACGGCGTGTCGGCGGCTGTGGGACGAGGCCGACCTCGTGACGGTGTCGGCCGTAGGGCACGTGGAGGCGACGGCTGCGCTCGCCCGGGCCGCGCGGAGCGGTCGAGTCGACGAGGAGGAGCTCGCAGCCGCCCGCACCGAACTCGAGCGGCGATGGGCCACCGTCGCCGTCGTCCCCGCGGACCGGACCCGTCTGGCGCGGGCGTCCGACCTGGCTGGTCACCACCGCTTGCGCGGTCTCGACGCAGTGCACTGCGCGGCTGCCCTCGCCGTCGCCGACGACGACCTGGTGGCCGCCAGCGGGGACCAGGAGCTGCTCACCGCCTGGCGCACCGAGGGGCTGGCCGTCGTGGACACCTCCCGGTGACCGGGCCGCAGGACCGGCTCGACCTCTACCGGTACGTCGGCTCGGCCGAGCTCAGCACCGACTACCTCGCGATCATGCGGCTGTTCAGCTCCGGGCTGCTCATCGACCTGTCCGCCGCCGAGATCGCCGAACGGCTGGACACCCCAGGTCTGGACACCGACACCGTCGAGGACCGCTGCGATGCCCTCGTCCGTTGGGGCAACCTGGTCCGCTCCGTCCGCGACGCCCGGGTGCGCACGATCGCCGACTGGCAACGCGCCCGGACCCGCTACCAGATCTCCAAGCTCGGCGGGCGGGTGCAGCGCCAGGTCGAGGAGCTGCTGGCCACCACCGAGGGTGCGCGGGAGGTCGCCCGCGAGCTGCTCGCCGGCACAGCCGACCGGCTCGAGCTGATCCGTGGGCTGGCCGTCGCCGATCCTGCTGACCCGGAACGGCTGGCCGGCGAGGTCACCACCCTGTTCAGCAACCAGCGGGTGTTCCTGGACAGCCTGGCCGACTTCTACGCCTACCTCGCCACCGTGTTGTCCCGCTACGACCTGGCCGGAGAGGAGTACGCCACCTTCAAGGGCGTGCTCCTGGACTACGTCGAGCTGTTGGGGTCCGACGTGGGCCGGCACGCCCCGCTGGTCACCGAGCGGTTGGCCGAGGTGGCCCCGCACCTGCCCGCCGTCCTCGACCGGCTCGCCCTGCTGCCGGGGCTGTCGGGCGCGGCGGTCGAGCGGCTCCCCGGCCGACGGGAGCAGGACTGGGTCGAGTTCGCCGCGTGGTTCACCGGCGCCCGCTCCGGCCCCGAGCGGTTGCGAGCGGCCGCCGAGCAGGCGTTGGGGCAGCTGCTCACCAACGCCAAGCGCATGGTCTCCTCGGCCGGCACCGGGCTCTCGCGGCGCGACGACCTGCTGCGGTTGGCTGCGCTGTTCGCCACGCCCGACACCGACGACGACACCGCGCACCGGTTGTGGGCGGCCACCTTCGGTGCGGCCCCGGCGCGGCACCTCGCCCTGGGGCCGGAGGACGACGACGGCCGCATCGCGCCGTCCACGTCGTGGTGGGACGCGCCACCGGTCGACGTCCCGGTGTCGGTGCGCGAGCAGGGTGACCGGGCCGCCCGCGGACGGTCGGCCCGGGTGCCCGACCCGGGGTTGGACCGGGAGCGCCTGCTCGCCGAGGCCGCGGCCGAGGCGGCCGCCCGGCGGGCCGCGGCGGGTGAGCTGGCGGCCGCCGGCCGGCTCGACGGCGCCGTCCTCTCCCCCGCCGCCCGCGACCTGGTGCTCGACCAGCTGGCCGCTGTGCTCGCCGTCGACCAGCTGCTCGCCGCACCCGCCAGCCGCACGGACCTCGACCTCGGGGTCACCCTGCACGTCGAGCCCGGAGGTTCGACGGTGGTCGACTCCGCCGACGGCCGCACCACGGTGCACGGTCTGACCCTCACCGCCGAGCCGGCATGAGCGCCGTGACCACCTCGGGGCACGACGCCGCCGAGCGCCGTACCGCGGCCCGGGCACTGCTGCTGACCCCGGTGCTCACGACCGCCCAGCATCCCGAGACGATGCGGTTGGTCCGCCGGCACGCGCCCGCGCTGCGGTCGATGTTCGGCGCGCAGCTGGGCTACACCCTGGTCGTCGAGTCGACCTTCGCCCGGTTGCTGAAGACCGCGCCCGACCCCGGCATGCCGGTCCGCCCGGCCCGTCGAGCCGACGGCACGCCGTTCACCACCCGCGGCTACGTCCACCTCTGCCTGGTCACGGCCGCCCTGCTGGCGCCCACCGCCGGCGAGCAGGTGCTGCTGTCGAACCTGGTCGAGCAGGTGCGGGCCGATGCAGCCGGGCTGGGCATCGACATCCCGGACTCGCTGCCCGAGCGCCGGTCGTTGGTCGCCGCGCTCGACCTGCTGGTCCGGTGGGGCGTCATCGCCGAGACGGACGGTACGGCGGCCGGGTGGGCCGAACGCCAGGACGAGGCGCTGCTCACCGTGCACCGCCCCCTGCTGCCCTACCTGCTCGTCGGTCCGCTGCCGACCGGCGCCGACGCACGGTCGGTGATCGACGCCGTCCCCGATCCGCAGCCCCGCCGACGGCTGCGTCGGATGCTCGCCGAGCACCCGGTGGTGCTGCGCAGCGACCTGGACGCCGAGACCGCCGACGTCCTGTCCCGCGAGCGGACGGTGCTCGCCGGCCAGCTCGACGAGGCCTTCGGGCTGGTGCTGGAGACCCGAGCCGAGGGGGTGCTCGCGCACGACCCGGAGGCCTCGCTCAGCGACGTCACCTTCCCCGGCACCGGCACGGTCCGGCAGGCCGCACTGCTGCTGGTGGAGCAACTGGTGATCGAGCACCTCCCCGATCCCGACGCCAAGGCGGCCACCGGCGCCCATCCGCCGTCCGTGCTGGTGCCGTGGACCGCTGTGGACTCCCTGCTGGCCACGCTGCTCACCCACTACGGCAAGGGCTGGCGGGCCCAGCTCCGCGACGACCCGACCCGACTCCGCGACGAGGTGCTCGACCTGCTCACGTCCCTGTCCCTGACCACCCCGACCTCCGACGGCGTCCTCGTGCACGCCGTCGCGGCGCGGTACCGCACCGAGGTGACCCATCACCGGGTCGCCCCGAAGCCGGTGCTGCCGGAGGAACCGGGCCTGTTCGACCTGGGTGGCGGCGCGTGACGGCGCGCTGGCGGCTGACCCGGGCCGGCATCCAGAACGTCTGGCACTACCTCGACACCGAGTTCGTGCTCACCGGCGGCCGCATGGTGCTGCGCGGCACCAACGGCTCGGGCAAGTCACGGGCGCTGGAGCTGCTGCTGCCCTTCCTGCTGGACGCCGATCGCCGCCGGATGGACTCCAGCGGGTCCGCGGCGGTGAACCTCGACCGGCTGATGCGGGTCGGGGACCCCGGCACCACCAACCGGGTCGGTTACCTGTGGCTCGAGCTGGCCCACGGGGACGGGCTGACCGAGCCCGACGGGCACCTCACGCTGGGCGCGCACCTGCGCTGGTCGGCCAACACCGGCACGGTCGCCGTCTCGTGGTTCGTCACCGAGCTGCGGGTCGGCCACGGCCTGCGACTGATCGACGCCGATCGCCACCCGCTGCGCCGCGAGGACCTGAACCAGCTGCTCGGCCCGAACGTGCTCACCAGCTCCGCGGACACCCACCGCGAACGGGTCCGGGAACGGGTGTTCGGGCTCGTCGACGCCCAGGCCGCCGAGCGCTTCGACGGCCTCACCCAGCTGCTGCACACCCTGCGCTCCCCCGACGTCGGCAACCGGATCGACGAGGGCCGGTTGCCTGCACTGCTGTCCGACGCGCTGCCGCCGCTGTCCCAGGCCACGCTGGACGCCGCCGGCGCCAAGCTCGACGAGATCTCCGAGACCCGCGCCCTGCAGGACCGGCTCGAACGCAGCGTCGCCGACCTCGAGACGTTCCTGGCCGCGTACCGCCGCTACGCCCAGGGCGAGCTCGGTGCGGCGACCGGGCAGGCACGGGCCGCCGTCCGGGAGCTCGGCAGGGCCGAGAAGCACGACGCTTCTGCTCGCGCCGCCCTGACCGCTGCGGAGTCCGAGGACGCACAGGCGGAGGCGCGGCTGACCCAGTGCCGCGAGCAGCTGACCGAGGTGCAGGCCACCCTGGTCGGGTTGCAGCAGTCGGCCGACCGGCAGGACCTGCTGGAACGGGCCCGCACCGTGACGGCGCACCGGGCGACGGCTGTCCAGGCCGCCGGTCGCGCCGCCGACGCCCGGGGCGCCGAGCACACCGCGGCCGACCGGCTGGCGCGCACGGCCAGGGACGCCGTCGTCGCGGCCGGGCGGACCGGCGAACACCTGGCCGCGCTGGCCGAACGGGCCGCGGCCGCCGGGGTGCCCGACCCCCTGCCCGGCGAGGTCGCCGCCCGGTTGGTCGAGGTGCCCGGGCTCGTCGAGGCCGTGCGCACCCGGCCGGACGTCGACGCCGAGCCGGTGGGCCGGCCCGCCCTGACCGACGTCGACCTCGGCGGTGCGGACCTCGAGGCCTGGCGGGCCGGCGCCGGGGTGGTGCGCCAGGCCGCCCGCGACCGACGCCAGCAGCTCGACTCCCGGTGGACGGAGCAGCGGCGGCTGGCGAGGGCCGAGGGTGCCGTGGTGCAGGCCGAACGCAGTCGCGACGAGGCGGCCGGCCGCGAGCACGAGGCCGGACAGCGCCGGGACGCCGCGATCGAGACGGAGACGACATCCCGGACGTCGCTGCGGGAGGAGTGGACCGCGTGGATGTCCTCCCCCGGCACCGTTGCGCACCTGGGCGAGGTGGACTGGTCGGCGACCCCGGTCGGCGCGTGGCTGGCCGACGGTCCCGACCGCCCCGACGACCTGGACGCCCTCGACGTCGCCGCCGCCGACGCCGCCGCGGCGGGCGTCGAGCTCCGGCAGACCGAGGCGGCCGAGCTGCGGGGGCAGGAGAGGGATCGCCGGGCCAGGGCCGTCGACCTGGAGCGCGAGCAGGCACAGCTGCTCGCCGCGCACGACCCCGAGCCCGGGCGGCCCGGGTGGACCGGGCCCGTCGACGGCGTGCCGCTCTGGCGCTCGGTGGACTTCCGCGACGGGGTGACCGCCGACCAGCAGGCCGGGGTGGAGGCGGCGCTGCTCGCGTCCGGGTTGCTCACCGCCGTGGTGCGGGCCGACGGGGCGGCCGCGGACGGCGAGCTCGTGGTCGATGCCGGGGGCCCCACCGCCTCGCGGGCGCTGTCCGCCGTCCTGGTGCCCGACCCGGACGGCGGTCTGCCGGCCGAGCAGGTCACCGCCGTCCTGGCCCGGATCGGCTGGGGCGACCGGTCGGGGAGTTGCTGGGTCGATGCCGACGGCAGCTTCCGGCTCGGCCCGCTCACCGGTCGGCACACCGCACCGCACGCCCGGCACATCGGGACGACGGCGCGTGCTCGGCACCGGGCCGAGGAGCTGGCCCGCGTGACGGCCGAACTGGCCAGGATCGCCGACGAGGTCAGCGACCTGAGGGCGCGGCGCGCAGAGGTCGCCCGGGTCGTCGAGGCGGTGAGGGCACACGTGCGCACGGCCCCCCGCACGACCGCCGTGCGCGACGCCCGCACCCGACGTGATGCCGCCGAGGCCGACCTGGGCCGGGAGGCGGCGACCACGCAGCGGTTGACCCGTACAGCGGCCGAGCAACGGGCCCGGTGGAACACCGAGCAGGGCCGGCACGCCGAGCTGTGCGGGCGGTTGGGGATGCCGGCCGACGAGCAGCTCCTGGCCACCGCCCGCGAGCGCGCCGGGCAGACGGCGTCCGAGGCCGAGGCCGTGGCGGTCGCGCTCGGCGACCTGGTCCGTGCGCTGCAGCGGGTCGGCGTGGAGCGCTCGACCGCCGACGACGACCGAGCTCGGCGGGTCTCCGCCGAGGCCGCGGCCGAGCGGGACCGCGAGCGCTGGCACGTGGCGGCCACCGAGCTGGCCGCCGCCGAGCTGGCCTCGGGTCTGGACGTCGAGGCCGCGCGCGCCGAGCTGCGCGCCGCGGAGGAGGCGGTGACCTCGGCCGGCATCGCGCTGCGCGACGCCGACCGGGCGCGGCTGACGTCGGTAGGGGCGTTGACCCGGGCGCAGGCCGCTGCGGAGACCGCTGCCGCCGCGACGGCGCAGGCCCGGGAGACGGCGGGGTCGGCGGACGACCGTCTGCGACGCCGCGCGGAGCTGCCCGGGTTGGCCGAGGCGGCGGGGATCGTCGGGCTGCCGACCGCGGGGTCGTTGGTCGACGTCCTCACCTCGGGCCTGCCCCACCCCGTGCCCGAGCCGGACCCGGACGCCTACCTCAAGGCGTTGCTGAAGCTGGAGAACCACCGCGACCCCGGTGACTACGACCTGCTGACGTCGGTCGCGGACGGCGTGAACCTGGTCGAGATCGGCGAGGCCGCCGGACGTCGGACGCTGCCGGCCGCGGTGGCCGAGCTGGTGCGGCGACGCGACCTGGGCCGGTCGGCGCTGACCGAGAAGGAGCAGCGGATCTTCACCACGTTCGTGCTGGGTTCGGTGGCCGACGAGCTGCGCCACCAGCTGCAGTGGTCGAGGCAGCAGGTCGAGCGGATGAACGCGCGGCTGTCCGGGATCCGCACCAGCCACGGCATCGGGGTGGAGATCCGGTGGCCGTTGGCCGACGACGTGGCCGGGTCGGCGGCGCGCATCGAGGAGCTGGTGCTGCAGCGGTCCTCGGCGCGGTCGACCGACACCACCGCGGAGCTGACCACCCTGCTGCGCGCGCGGGTGGAGGAGGAGCTGCGCAGCGATCCGGCGCAGGGCTACGCGACGGCACTGCGGGCGGCCCTGGACCACCGGTCGTGGCACACGGTCGAGGTGTTCATCCTCGGCCCCGGCCCGGGCGAGCGGCGGAAGATCACCCGCCGGGCGCGGTTGTCCCAGGGCGAGACCCGGGTGGTCAGCTACCTGGCGTTGTTCGCGGCCGCCGACGCCTTCTTCACCGGGCTGCCCGACCCGGAGGCACTGCGGCTGATCCTGCTCGACGACGCCTTCGCGAAGGTCGACGAGCGGACGATCGGCGAGCTGATGGCCCAGCTCGTCCGGCTGGACCTCGATTTCGTGATGACCGGGCACGCGCTGTGGGGCTTCGGCCCGGGCGTCCCATCGCTGGATGTCTACGAGGTGCGCCGGGCCGAGGGGACGGCCGCCATCACGACCCGGGTGCACTGGGACGGCACGACCCGGCACGTCTTCTCGTGAACCTCCTGGACGAGCTGGCCGAGCCGGCCCTGGCGGTGTTCTGGCAGTCGGTGCGCCGCCAGCTGGAGAAGACCGGGCTGCGGGCGGTCGGCACGGTGGTGGTCGACCTGGACGACGTCGCCGCCGACCTCCTGGGCGGCGTGCTCGGCGCGCGCGTGCGGACGGGGCGCCGCAGGTTGGCCCTGGACGAGCTCGACGCGGTCCTGCGGGCGTCGCCGGCGGCCCTGTCCCTGGTCGATGCAGCAGTCGCCCTGCACGGCCCGCTGCGGGACCTCCCCGCGCAACGATCGGCGAAGGACGCCGCCCGCGTCGCTGCTGACGCAGGCTGGGCGGCGCTGCTGGCCGACGCCGGCCTGGATGCGGAGCCGTGGGTGGCCGCCTGGACTGCCGGCCTGCAGGCCAGTGGGCTGATCCGGTCGGACGCAGACGCCCTGCGGGCCGCCGTCGCCGCGGTGCACTCGGTGGTCACCGACCCGCGGCCGTCCACACTCGGGGAACTGGCCGCGGCGGTCTGCGGGGATGCGCACGGGCTCGACCCCGGCCGGCGCGCGGGGGCGGTCGCGCTGCGCGGGGTGGCGGCCCTGACCGGTGAACCCGTGCCGACGACCGGGCAGGCGCGCACCCGCTTGTGGTCCCAGGTGGGCGTGCGCACCGACGACGTCTCCGGCACCGTGCTGGTGCTCGGCTGGCGGCCGCCAGGTCCGTCGCCGTGGGCGGTGGCGATGCGGGCCCGGGCCGACCTGGGACTGCCCACCCACGTGACGCTGCGGGAGCTGCGGGCAGCCCCCCACCCGTGGGCCGCAGCCGGTGAGGTGGTGCATGCCTGCGAGAACCCCCAGGTGGTCCAAGCGGCCGCCGACCGAGCGCTGACGGGTCCGCTGGTGTGCCTGCAGGGCAGCCCCTCGGCGGCCGGCGCGCTGCTGGTGGTGGGGCTGGTCGCCGACGGCGCCGTCGTCCGGTACCACGGCGACCTGGACTGGCCAGGCATGGCGATCGCCGCGCGGGTTGTGGCGATGGGCGCCCAGCCCTGGCGTCTCTCGGCCGAGGACTACCGGACAGCCGTCCCGGCCGCCGGGGTACCGCTCACCGGCCGACCGGTGCCCACGCCCTGGGATCCGGGGTTGGCGGACCTCATGGTCGAGGAAGGTCTGGCCGTGCACGAGGAAGCCCTGCTCGACCGCCTGCTCGGCGATCAGGACCGATGAGTCCGCGGCCGCCGTCCGGTCTCGGCTGGCATGGGGATCGTGACCGCAGCCGCCTCGATGTCGTTGGACGGGTTCATCGCGCACGACGACGACACCCCGGGGCACCTGTTCGACTGGTACTCCGCGGGCGACGTGGAGGTGCCCAACGCCGGTGACCTGCCCCCGTTCCGGCTGACCCGGGCCAGCGCCGACCACTGGACGGCGTGGCGGTCCTCGCTGGGGGCCGTGGTGGTCGGGCGGCGGCTGTTCGACCTGACCGACGGCTGGCGCGGGGTGCACCCGCTCGGCGTCCCGGTGGTGGTGCTGACCCACTCGCCGCCGACGGACTGGGCCTGGGCCGGCCCGTCGACGGTGTTCGTCACCGACGGCATCGGCGCCGCGGTGGCGAAGGGCGAAGCGCTGGCCGGGGACGCCGTCGTCGGCCTGGCCGCCGGGACGGTCGCCGGCCAGGCGCTGACGGCGAGGCTGCTGGACCGCGTGGACGTCGACCTCGTCCCGGTGCTGCTGGGGTCCGGGCGAAGGTTCTTCGCCGACGCGGTCGTCGACCCCGAGCTCCTCTCGGACCCGACGGTCTGCGTCCCGTCCGCCCGGGTCACCCACCTGTCGTTCCCGGTCAGGCGGTGAGCTCGCCCCGGCGCGTGCGGAGCAGGTCGGCCAACCGCTGCGTGGTCGGGTCGTCGAAGCCGATCTCGCCGACCCGGTCGATCCACGGCTCGGCAGCGGCGACGATGCGGTCCAGCGACCGGATGACCGCGCGCTCGGGCAGTCCGAACCGGGCCGCAGCGTCGAGCCACCAGCGCCGGCCGAGCTCGGCCACCCGGCCGTAGAGGTCCAGGGCCATGGGGTCCGACCAGCTCGCGTAGGGCTGGGTGCAGAGCAGGTCGTAGGCCGGCGTGAGCTCCCAGATCCCGTCGGGGTTCTGCCGGACGGAGAGGTTCTTGCCGTGCAGATCACCGTTGCCGATCAGGTAGCTGAAGGCGGCGACCTCGAGGATGCGGCGCAGCGCGAGCGGACGGGAACCCCCAC
Source organism: Klenkia terrae (assembly GCF_037083865.1). NCBI lineage: Bacteria > Bacillati > Actinomycetota > Actinomycetes > Geodermatophilales > Geodermatophilaceae > Klenkia > Klenkia terrae. Next base: position 53,503 of record NZ_JBAPLV010000011.1, read on the forward strand.
CGTCCTCGACCGTCCGACCCAGCGCGAGGGCGGCCTCCTGCAGGCTGATCCGGTACTTGGCGGCCGGGTACCGCCCGAGCACCTGGCAGGCGTCCTCCTGCGCGAGGCGGTGCGGCGGGCCGGGCACCCGGTCGAAGCGGGTGACCAGCAGACCGGCCCGCCCGGCGGCGTCGCGCAGCAGCTGGTGGTCGGGCACGGGCAGACCGCAGGCGGCGGCCATGGTCAGGAAGAAGTGCTCGTTGGCGACCAGGTGCGGCCGGCCGGACGGGTCGAGCTTGAGGATCGCCGGGCCGGTGGTGGTGCCCAGCGGGGTCGAGACGACCGCCGCCGAGGCCTTGACCTGGACGCCGGGCAGCGCGACCCGGTCGAGCCCGCCGGCGTCGGGCGAGGTGGCCCGCTCGAACAGGACACCGAAGTCGACGTCCCCGGGCGCCGCCGGGTCGAGCAGCGGCGCGGGGACCGATGGCTCCTCCCCCGCCGGGACGACCTGGACGTCGCCGATCGCGTCGGCGCCGACCAGCAGCAGCGTGAGCTGGTCATCGGTGGAGGTCCGGGCGCCGGTGATGAGCGCCTGCAGGCGTGCCCCCTCGGGGAGCAGCCCGGCGAAGAACGGGGGGACGGCGCCGGCCGTCGCCCGGGTCTCGTCGACCCCGAGCGGGAGGGTGCTCGCCACCGCGGGGCCGTCGTGGTCGGGCAGGTAGCCGAAGACGACGTCGTCGCCGTCCCGGGTCAGTCGCCCGGCCGGTCGGCCTGCCTTGTGGACGTCGGCGACGGTCACCTCGCGCGGGTCGTTCACCGCGGGTCCCGCGCCTGGCCGAGCAGGAGGACGTCGGGTGCCCGCAGCAGGGCGGGCCGCGGTCCGAGCCCGAGCCCGAGGCCCAGGGCGGCGAGGACGTCGAGGGCGAGGGACAGGCCGACGGACTCCTTGCCGGCCTCCAGCGCGCGGACCGAGGACAAACCCACGCCGGACAGGTCGGCCAGGTCGGCCTGGGTCAGACCGAGCTGCAGCCGGCGCTCGCGGACGAGCTCACCGGCCGCGGCGAGGTTGCCGGAGCGGCGCACCGCCCGGCGTCGTGGCACGGACACCCCGCACCTCCTGTCGTCGCCAGAGCAACGATAGAGGACGGAACCGCTGCACATCACCCATCGGACAGATCTTGTCGTTGCTTGAGCAACGACAAGATCGGGTCTGCTGCTCGATGTCGAGTGCCGGGCAGGTTGTCGCTGCTCGAGCAACGACAAGGGGTCACCGCTGGAAGGCGTGCCAGACGGCCGAGACGTCTTCGTCGCCGTGCCCCGCGTCGGCGGTGCTGGAGTACAGCGTCGCCAGTGCGTCGAGCAGCGTCGGGTCGACACCCGGGGTCTCCGCGGCCAGCCGGACGTCCTTGAGCAGGCCGGTCACCTCGAACGAGGGCGTGAAGTCGCGGGCGAGGACGGCCTTGCCCTTCATCTGCAGGTAGGGCGTGTCGACGGCGCTGCCCTCGAGCGCGGTGAGCAGCACGGCGGGGTCGACGCCGAGCCGCTCGGCGATGGTCAGCGACTGACCGATGCCGGCGGTCACGGTGGCGATCCAGGCGTTGGCGGCGATCTTCAGCGCGGAGGCCTGCGGCGGTGCGCCGACCCGGACCTGCTTGACCGAGATCGCGTCCAGCACGGGCCGGACGGCGTCGACGTCGGCGTCGTCCCCGGCGAGGAGGGCGGTGAGCTTGCCCTGCTCGGCGGGCGCCTTGGTACCCAGGACGGGTGCGTCGAGGAAGCGAACCCCGGCCTCGGCGGCGCGGGCGGCGAACTCCTCGGCGGCGGCCGGCCCGGTGGTGGAGGACTGGATCCAGATCGCGCCCTGGTGCATGGCCGGCAGCACGTCGTCGGCGACCGAGCGCACGGAGTCGGCGTCGAAGAGCATGGTGAGGACGGCGTCCGCCCCCTCGACCGCCTCGGCGGCGGAAGCGGCCGCCCGGTCACCGAACGGCTCGGATTTCTCCGGGCTGCGGTTCCACACCCGGACGTCGAGCCCGGCATCCACCAGGCGCGCGGCCATCGCCGCACCCATCGTGCCCAGGCCGAGCACTGCCACCGACTGCACCGTCATCGAGCTCCTCATTCCTGCGTGCATGGTTGTCACCGCTCCCCCGGTGACCAGAAGAGGGCGCTCGCACACCTGACCGGATGGTGCGCCGAGCGCTTGCTATGTGCAACGCGTGCGTGGAACATAGCGACATGCCCACGCTGTACTTGCGGAACGTCCCCGACGACGTCATCACTCGGTTGGAGTCCATCGCCCGGGCCGAGCGATCGTCGGTCAGTGCAGTGGCGGTGCGCGAGCTGGACATGGTGTCTCGCCGGGCCGACAACGGTCGCCTGCTCGACGCACTCCCGGACACCGGGATCTCGGTGGACACGCTGGTCACCCATCTCGACGAGGGCCGCGCCGAGAAGTGATGGTCCTGGACGCTTCAGCCGGACTCGCCGCCCTGCTCCGTGCGGGCCCGGCCCGCGCGATGCTCACCGGCGACCAGGTCCACGTGCCACACCTCGCGGACGCCGAAGTAGCTCAGACCCTCCGCCGTCTCGCCCTCTCCCGCCAGCTGACCCATACGGCGGCCGAAGCCTGCCTCGGGACCTGGGCCCGGTTGGCGCTGGTCCGACATCCCATCCACCCGCTGCTGGACCGCATCTGGCAGTTGCGGGACGCCGTCACGGCGTACGACGCCAGCTATGTCGCTCTGGCCGAGGCGCTGGACTGTCCACTGGTCACGGCCGATGCGCGCCTGGCCCGGTCCGGTGGGCCCCGGTGTCCCATCACCGTCGTGCCCAGCTGAGCCGGTCCTGACCCGCATCGGCGGCAGCGCGGCACTCACCGGTACTGCCGCGCGGTCGGGGGTGATCACTCGACGTCTGTCGGGCACCCCGGTGGCCGCGGCACTGGCCCGGACGGTGGCGGACCTGCAGTCCGTCTGACCTGCGCCCGCCGTTCACAGGTCGGCGGCTGTCCCTGGCGTCTGCGTCGATCGCTGGGCAGGGTCCCCCAGGTGGCCCGCACCCCACAGCCCCCGCCGCACCCCGGCTCGTCGAGCGCCGTCGTCTCGGCGCGGATGCGCAGAACACGGAGACGTGACAACGGACCAGAGCTGGCTGTGCGGCGCCGGCTGCACGCGGCCGGCCTTCGGTACCGGGTCGCCTACCCGGTGCCGGGCCAACGCCGGCGGACGATCGACATCGCCTTCACCCGGGTCCGGTTGGCCATCTTCATCGACGGGTGCTTCTGGCACTCGTGCCCGGAGCACCTGCACCATCCCCGGGCGAACTCGGCGTGGTGGGTGGTGAAGCTGGAGACCAACCAGCTGCGGGACCTCTCGGTGACGGCGCAGTTGGAGGGCATGGGCTGGACCGTCCTCCGCTTCTGGGAGCACGAACCGGCGGACGACGTCGTCCGTGCGATCGCGGGCACGTGGTCTGCATTGCGGCATGACCTGCGCCGTCAGTCCCGGGCTTGAAGCGCTTCCACCCTCGAACCGGACGTGGTCGCCCGGTCGTCGAGCTCGACGCCCGCGAGCTCGTCGAGGGCGGCGGCGTGGCGCCGAAGCGCTACCAGCTCCTCCAGCGCCGCGTGCACGGTGGCCTCGGTGGTCGTCGTGCCCAGCAACGCCTTGGCCTGGTCGAGCAGGCCCTCGTCGATGTCGACCTCCGTCATCAACGCGCCACCTCCACTCGTACACGGGAGAGACCCATCTTGCTCAGGATGACGCTTGGCTGGCGGTCGCCGGCCATGGTCATCCCTGGACACCAAGGCGGTGGGCGACAGCGTCTCCGCCGACCCGCCGGATGAGTTCCGGATCGCCGCACACCACCAGCAGGTCGCGCGCCCGGGACAGCCCGACGTAGAGCATCTCGCGGGCCCGCTGCTCGTCCCGGAAGCCGTTGATGGCCAGCACGATCGCCGGCCGCTCGAGCCCCTTGAAGCCCAGGACGTGCCCGTAGAAGAGGTCCTTGTCGTCCCAGTACGACGCCCAGTAGGCGTCCTGCCCGGCGGCCTGCCGCTCGATCTGCACGGGGTGCCGGCGCAGCGTGGTGAGCAGCGCGACCGACTCCGGTGGCCAGCCGGCGTCGAGCAGGCCCACCGCCACGTCGTCGGCCACCTCGAGGGCGTCCTCGTCGGTGCACGGGACGAAGCGGACCGGGAGGCCTTCGCCGCCGAGCAGCGTCATCTGGGCCCGGGTGAGGCTGGAGAAGGTGCCGCCGATCTGCTTGGTGTTGCGCAGGTTGGCCTTGAGGTCGTAGGTCTCCAGCGGCACCGGCGAGCTGCCGTGCCGCATGAACACCCGCTGCCCCTCGTCGGAGAAGATGTAGAGGCACCCGTTCTCGGGCTCCCGGAGCGACGCCAGGACGGCCGGCCACCAGGACTGGTCGAAGTCCTGCGCCTCGTCGATGACCACCGCGTCGAACAGGTCGGCCGCAGCCAGCTGGCCCGCGCGCTCGACCATCTCCTCGGGCAACCGGCTCTCCCAGTACTCACCGTCGTCGTCCCGCCCGCGCTCGACGCCCCAGGCGATGCCCAGTTCGTGGAACTCACCGACGTAGGCCGGCCGCTGCTTGCGCGGCAGTGTCGCCACCCGGCGTCGCAGGAACTCGGCCAACCCGCGGGAGTAGCAGAGCAGCGCGACCCGCTGGCCGTCTGCGGTCAGCCGCCGGGCCTTCTCGACGGCCAGCCAGGTCTTCCCCGAGCCGGCTCCCCCGCGGATCTCGACCCGGTCGTGCGACTCGAGGAAGTCGAGCAAGCGGGCCTGCTCCTTGGTGAGCAGTTCGACAGCCGCCTCCCGCTCGCCGAGCTGCGCCACCAGGTCCGCCTGCGGGATCAACGTGCCGACCAGGCAGTCGACGAGCAGCTCGACGTCGTCCGCGCTCGGTGCGTCCGGCTGGTTCTCTGCCCGGCGCAGGGCCGAGGCGATGCGTCCAGCGGCTTGGTCAAGCTCGGTCTTGTCGATGACCGCCCACCGCGGTGCATCCGGGGCGACGAAGCCGTCGGGCAGCGTGGTCGTGGGCAGTGCGACCAGGTGGGCGAGGCGGGGGTTGCCGCGCGACCACCGCGGCGCGTGGTCGAGGAAGTCACGGAGGGCGTACTTGCACTTCAGCGCCTGCTCGACCGGGTGGATGGCCTTGCTGCGGCCACCGGTCTGCCACCACTGCCCGTCCTGCAACGAGACGCTGCCGCCCTTGACCTCGAGCACGGCAACGCCGTGACCGGGCCAGGCCACGATCACGTCCGCCTCCCGGTCGGCACCGCGGTCGGTGAACCGCTGGTTGCAGATCAGCACGGCGTCGTCGGGCAGCTGGCCCCGGAGCGACTGCACGAACAACCGTTCTGCAGGCGAGGCGAATGCTGGGTCCTGCGGGTACATCCGCGCCGTCATCGCCGTTCCCCCGTCGTCGTCGACCCCGTCCCCGGCAGCTTGGCAGGGGCACGTGCCGTCCGGGAGCACGCCCAACCCGGGCGGGTCATGCAGCTGGCCCGGTGGCCCGCGCGACGTCCTCGACGACGTCCCAGAACTCCTCGATGTCCAACGGGAAGACCATCCGCACCTCGGCGTGGAGGCCGACGACGAGCAGGTCGCCGTCCTGATTGCTGATATCCACCCGGGTCCCGGCCATCTCGTCGAGGTCAGCGATGTCCGTACTGCCGGTGTCGTCGAGCAACTGCGCCCAGTCCTGCACGTCGAGAGACCGCCAGGCCGTGTTCGCGACCTCCACCAGATCCGGGTGCCACCGCACCCCGGACTTCATGAGCACCGTGTGCAGGGTCAGCTCGTCGGGGTCGGCCAGCGGGACACGGCGACCCTCGATGGCGGCCACCCAGTGCACGGGCCGGCAGGCTAGGCCGGCGAGCTCACCGAGGGTGAGACCCAGGATGGACCTCATCACCCGGAACTCCGGGCCGGTCGGGATCGGCCCCTGCGGGAGCTCCTCGGCCGGGTGGAAGTCGACGGACTCCAGCTCGGCATGGGTCGGCATCCCGGACACCCAGCGCCGTCGCGGCTCGCTCACCGCTCCAGCCCGTGGTGGCGCTGGGCGCAGTCCACGCAGACCCCGCGGTAGGCCGCGAAGTCCTCGGGTGCGTGCGGCCGACGGCAGGTCGGGCACCAGCGGAAGCTCCGGCGCCGTCCGCGCGCGAACTCGTCGGCTGCGGCGACCAGCCACTCCGGGGAGCAGAGCAGGTCGTCCCGGCTGAACGTCCGACCCTCGTCCTCGATGACGGCGAGGTCCGGGCGCGCCGGGCCGACGACGAGCACACCGGCGCCCACACCGACGGCGACCTGCGCCGGCTCACCGCTGACGAACCAGGTCAGGCTGACCACGTCGTCGCCCACCTGCCGCCAGCCGGTGCCGAGCGCCCGCACGACGTCGTCGTAACCGACGGCGAGCAGGTCGGCGAGCGCCTGCTCGTCGGCGGTCGGGTCGTCGATGGACCCCCACTCGTGCGAGCACACCCGGCAGTGGAAAGCGCCTCGTCCCTCGACGACCACGCAGCCGGCGAGGACGGCCAGGCCACGGTCCGCGGCCCGCCCGAGCTCGGGGCCCGGCATCCCGATCACCACCGGGACGGCGTCCTCCAGCCCGCACTGCGGGCACACCTGCCCCGCTGAGACGCCATAGTCGGCCATGCCGAACCTCCTGCCGGCCGACCCCGTGACGACCGATGCGGACATTGGCACACAGGTCAGACAATCCCCAGCCATGGCGCTCGAGTTGGAACACCACCGGTCGGCATTTCGGGTAGCCGCTGGATGGTGGATGCTCCGGACATGACCGCCCTGGACTCCGACGCCGAGAAGCTGGCCACGTGGCTGCAGAAGGAGGTCTTGACTGCGGCTGTCCGATGGCCAGGGGGAAGGCCCGGCCAAATCGAGGCCGCCCTGGTCGACTCCGTCCTCTCCATCCGCGCCCGGTACGGGCGCGCGGCCACGGACACGAGCGCGGCGACCGGAGTCCAAAGGGCTGTTGATGCCTACAAGAAGAGCCGCGAGGGGTCGGTCGACGACCTCACGGCCCTCAGCACTCAGGACGCGGAGACACTGGCGAACATCCTTGGCGTCAGGCAGAAGACATCAGGGCGGACCAAGGCGTCGGCCATCGTCGAGGCGGCGTCGAACTTGGTCGCCGTGGGTGTGGCGCACGGCGCCGACGTCCGCGTCGACGACCATGACCAGAAGGCCGCGTGGACATCGGTACGAGGGCTCGCCGTCGTGACATGGAAGTACTTCGGAATGCTGCTCGGCTCGCCTGGCGTGAAGGCTGACACCTGGGTTATCCGCGGCGTCAGCAAGGCCGTCGGCAGGCGGGTGTCCGCTGCTAAAGCGGAGGCTCTCGTACACGCCGCCGCCCAACTCATCCCCGGGAAGAATGCGACCGACCTGGACCACGCCATCTGGGCCCACATGCGCGTGGGTGCCAGCAGCGTTGGCGAGCTCAGCAACCCCGCCCCCTAGCTCCGCCGGTACAGCTGCGCCGGCTTGCCGACCGTCCCCTCCCGCACCCCGGGCACCTCGGTCAGCAACGGCAGCATGGCCCGGCGAAAGGTGTCCGCCGACCGCGGCAGCCGGCCCAGCACGGCCTGGTGCACGACCCGCAGCTCCCGCAGGGTGAACGGCTCGTGCACCAGCCCGGCCGGGTCGGGCCGCTCCCGGTACCGCGCCCGCACGTGCTCTGCTGCCAGCCGGACGATCGTGTCGTGGTCGAACGCCAGGCCCCGCACCTCGTCGCAGGGCCGGTGCACGACGTCGTCCGGGCGGGCCTCCAGCACCGGCGCCAGCTCGCCCCACGGGACGACGTCGACGTGCGCCGCGCTCAGCACCCATCCGCGGTCGTCCCGCTCCGGGTCGTCGAAGACCTGCAGCTGGTGCGGCGACCGATCGCTCAGCCCGACCTTCTCCACGAGGGACCGCCGCACGGCCTGGGCGAGCGTCTCCCCCTCGTGCAGGAAGGTCCCGGGCAGCGCCCAGCCGCCGTCCGCCCGCACGAGCACGACGTCGAGGGACGCCTCGACGGGCGGCACGGTCAGCACCGCGGTGTCCACCGCGACCGACGGCCGTGGGTAGTCGGTCAGCGCCTTGCCGCTGGAGTCTCGGTACACGGGTTGACTTTAGCGCAGAACCCGTCTATCTCTTGTTATGCGCAAGGTTGCGCTAATTCGAACGGGGTGGTCAGCATGGTTCGTCTCCGACTGCACGTGGGGCAGGGCACCCACCGCGGTGCCCTCACCGTCTTCCCGGTCTGGACCGACGCGTCCCCGGTCACCGGCCTCGCCACCGGCGCCGATGCCGCCGTCGACGTCAGCGAGCGGGCGGGCTCGCCGTCGGTCGACCAGCTCGTGGTGACCAACCGCTCGGCGAAGCCGACGCTCCTGCTGGCCGGCGAGCTGCTCGAGGGTGGCTGGCAGAACCGGACGCTCACCGCATCGACGGTGCTGGCCCCGGCCACCTCCACCGTCCTCCCAGTCCTCTGCGTCGAGCACGGCCGGTGGGGCGGCGAGAGCACGCACCGGCGCCGGGCCCGACGCGCACCAGTTGCCCTGCGACCGCACCTGGAGCAGCCCGACGGGCAGGACCGGGTCTGGCGGCGGGTGTCCGGCTACTCCGCGGTGGCCGGCCCCTCCCCCACCGACTCATTGACCGATCGGCTCGACCGGGCCAAGGTCGAGGCGATGGACCTGGCCCCGCTGGCAGGACAGAGCGGTGTCCTCATCGGGATCGCCGGCAGACCGGTGTCCCTTGAGCTGTTCGGCTCGCGTCGAGCGCTCACCGCCCACTGGCGGCCCCTGCTCGAGGCCGCCGCGTTGGACGCCCTGGGCCGGCCCGCCGTCCGCACGACCGCTGCGCTGGCCCGCGGGTTCGCCGAGCGGGTGCAGGGCACCGACCTCACCGCGGTTCGTGGCGCCGGCGCGGGCCGCCGGTACGGCGGGGGCGGTCGCATCAGGGTGGACGACGTCCGCTGGCGCGACCGCACCGTGCACCTGACGGCAATCGACCTCACCCACCCAGTCCTGGAGGCGTCATGACCATGCCCCGCCCGCACCGCGCCGCCGGCGCCGTCATCGGCTCCGCCGTCGGCGACGCCCTCGGCGCCCCGTTCGAGTTCGGCCCGGCTCGGCGCTTCTCGGCCCGATTCCCGGACGACGCCCGGGGCGCCGCGACGGAGATGTGCGGCGGCGGGTCGTTGGACTGGGAGCCGGGCGAGTTCACCGACGACACCCAGATGGCCCTGCTCGTCGCCGGTTCCCTGGCCGAGCGCGGCGGCCTGGACGAGGCCGACCTGTTCGACCGCTTCCGCCGCTGGGCCGAGGCGAACCCGCCGGACATGGGCAACCAGACGCGCGCCGTCCTGGGGTCCGGTCGACGGTGGGACGTCGCCGCGGCCGAGCACTTCGAGCGCTCCGGTCACGCCGCCGGCAACGGGTCATTGATGCGGACGACGCCGGCGGCGGTCTTCTTCGCGCCGCAGGGACGGGCGGCGACCATGGACGCCGCCCGTCGGATCTCCGCGCTCACCCACGGCGACCCGTCGGCCGGCGAGGGCTGCGCGATCTTCCACGACCTGGTGCGGGTGGCCCTGGACGGCGACGATCCGCTGGCCGCCGTCCCCGAGACCCTGCAGCACGTCGCAGCCGAGCACCGTGAGCGCTGGGCGGCGGTGCTGGCCCCCGACTGGACGCCGACGGATGCGACCGAGAGCAACGGAGCCGTGTGGCCCACGCTCGGCCAGGCCGTGTGGGCGCTACGTGGGGCGACGTCCTTCGCGCAGGTGCTGCGGCGCGTGATCGACCTCGGCGGGGACACCGACACGGTGGCCGCCGTCGCGGGTGGGCTGGCCGGGGCCGTGTTCGGCATCGCGGGCATCCCGATGCGCTGGACGTCGGTCGCGCACGGACGGGTGCCCGGGTTCGGTGGCCGCGTGTGGGACCTCCCGGATCTGCATGCGTTGACCGCCGGGCTCCTCGGCAAGTCTCAACCCCGACACGAGCCGCCATCCACTCAGGCGCTTGAGCCACGCGAGATCACCGACGGCGTCTGGGCCAGCGACCTGGACGGCGCCCGGCACAGCTCGCGGGAGTTCGCCGTCGTCTCGCTGTGCCGGACCGGTGAGCCCTTCGACCACGAGGTGCAGCGATTCGCCTACCTGACCGACGACGACGCCAACAGCGAGGTCGACGCCGTGCTGGCCGACGTCCTCGACGACATGGCGGCGTTGCGGGCGGAAGGACGACAGGTCCTGGTGCACTGCCACGCCGGGCAGTCGCGCACCGGCCTGGTGCTGCGTGCGTGGTTGCGGCGGAGCCAGGGCTTGACCGCGGAGCAGGCAACCGACACGGTCGCTGCCAGGTGGCCGCACCTGAGCGAGTGGAACGACAGCTTCACCGCCGCGCTCGAGCGCGTGCGCTGACACGGGGAGGACATCATGCGACTGGTTGCATCGTCAGAGGCTGGTGCGGTCGAGCGGTTCGAGGCCATCGACCTGCTGGAGCAGCGGACGGTCCTGGCCACCGCCGTGGTCCGCGAGCTGCAGAAGTCCGGTGGCGAGAACATCTACGGGCGGCCGACCGCCGCGCTGAACTTGCTGCGCCGCTGGGTCGGCGAGCGCTACGAGGCCAAGGTCGAGACCCACGCGAAGGACGGCCTGGCGTCCATGGTCGTCCCTGAGGGCTACGAGGACACCATGGCCGAGCTCAAAGACGCCACGGACATCTGCGAAGCGCTCGCGATGGCCTGGACGGCGGACACCCGACGCGAACTCGACGGCGACCTCGCCGACATCCGAAGCCTGGTGTCCAGCTATGCCTGGTGAGGTCATGCCGCTCGGCGAGGCGTGCTCGATGAGGCAGGCCGGACATCGCGCCGGTTCGTCCCGGGCCCTCGGCGTTGTCCGTGCAGAGACCGACGGCCCGATGTGCGAGGTGAACCTGTGAAAGAGGACGTGCTGGAGCAGGTCGTTGAGGACTACCTGCAGCTCAACGGCTACTTCACCCGCCACAACCTGAAGTTCCGGCCGTCGAAGGCTTTCCCGGGCTACAGCGCACACGAGCACTCAGTAGCCAGTGACGTAGACGTCATCGGGATTCACCCGAGCCTGTCCGGGCCCGACCGAGTCCGGGTCGTGTCGTGCAAGGCCTGGCAGGCTGGCTTCTTCCCTGCAGGGAAGCTGGCCGAGCTGCGGGAGGAAAAGGCCAACCCCAAGAGGGCAACGTGGCGCCACTTCCGTGAGCTATGGCGGCCGGAGTGGTCCGAAGCTTTTCGGGATGAGGTCGAGAAGGCGGCTGGTCAGCGCGACTTCCACTACTCCATCGCGGTCGCCGCGCTCAAGGGTCCCGGTTCGAATGATCCGACTGCCGCCGCTGCAGCGTGGTCGGCGGACCCGACCATCGCCAAGCATCTGGACGGGTGCACCTTCAGCTTCCTAACGATGAAGGACATGTGGGCCCACCTCCAAGCGTCGCTCACCACCACTCCCGCCGCGTCCGAGATCGGCCGGCTGGCCCAGTTGCTGCGAGCGGCGGGGGTCGAGGCCTGACCAATCGCGTCTGTTGGGACACGCTGCAGACCAACCGCTCGTCACCAAGGTCACCATTCTGATTGCCTGGTGGCATGACGGGTGATGCACGGCCGAGCTCTGTGGTCTACGGGTTCTATCGACTGCACGAATCGCTGTGCGTCATCGACAGAGATCGCGCACGGGCATTGAGCGACGCAATTGCGCGGGTGAAGGAGTGCACCACCGTCGGTCAGGCCATGGATCTCAACCGCGAGCTCAGCGCAACGTGGGTCCCGGGTGCGCCCGAGAGCGCGGAGGAGATGGAGGACGAGGACCTCACTCCGGAGTCGCCGTACTCGTGGGACGACACCGGCGCCGTCCTGGACGGCGACTGGCCGCCCATGCCGACCGCGCTGACGTTGGAGTTGTTCGCGGAGAGCGACGTCGAGGCGTGGGCTGCGCTGAAATCACCGCCCATGGGCGCCCGCCGTATCACGACGACACTCAACGGCGACTACCTCGAGATCGACCCAGCGCGGGAGCAGGTGCTCGTCGATGCGCTGAAGGGCTTGGGCATCGACGCCGTCCGCGACGATGCGCTCATCGACACCTTGTCGGGAGAATGACGTCTACCGCCGACGACGTCCTCCGACGTTTCGGGAGCCTGAAACAGCACCGACGCGACGGCACCCGGTCGCCTCACAAACCGCTGCTGGTGCTGCTCGCCCTCGGTCGACTGCAGTCAACCGGTAGCTCGGCGGTGCCGTGGTCGGTCGCCGAGACCCAGCTCGCAGAGCTGATCGCCGAGTTCGGTCCGGCGTCCCGGACATCGCCTGCGCAGAGCGCCGCGTACCCGTTCACCCGACTCCGAGCGGAGGCCGTCTGGCACCTGGACCACGACGTCGCCATGGACTCAGTGGGGCCTCTTCGTCGGGACGGGGTCACCGGCGCCTTCGTCCCGGAGATCGAGCAGCACCTCCGGTCGGCCCCGGGCGCCGTCGCCGAGCTGGCTCGCTCGTTGGTGGACAGCCAATTCCCCGCCACCATCTCCGACGACGTCCTCACCGCCGTCGGTCTCGTCGAGCTGGTGGAGACAACCGTCGGCCCGTCGACGAACCTTCGTCGGCGGGATCCGACGTGGCGGATGTCTGTCGTCGACGCCTGGGACCGGCGGTGCGCCTTCTGCGGTTACGACGGCCAGGTCGCCGGTGTCCCGGTGGGGCTTGAGGCAGCGCACGTTCGCTGGTTCGCCTTCGACGGTCCGGATGATCTGGACAACGGGTTGGCGCTGTGCATGCTCCACCACAAGCTGTTCGACCGAGGAGTCCTGGGGTTCGATGACCGGCACCGGGTCACGGTGTCCGGTTCTTTCACGGCGAGGACCGAGGCGGGCCGACAGGTCTACTGGCTCCACGGCCGTCCTCTGTCCGCTCAACCCGGTACGCCGCTTCCCGCACCCGTGCACGTCGCCTGGCAGAGGGATCAGGTCTTCAAGGGCGCCGCGCTCGCCGCCTAGGAGTCGGCCGACGACCCTCCCGCCGAGTCCAACGCATCGAGGACGTCGCGCCAGTCCTCGGCGTGCTGACCGGACGTGGCCCACTTCTCGACCCAGCTCCTCAGCTGTGCGAGCTTCTGCGCCGTCCTGCGCTCGTCGTCGTCCCGGATCAGCGCCGAGTACCGCGGGTCCATGAGCGTGGCGGTGCCACGCGCTGCGTGCTGCGCGACCCGGTCGAGGAAGACGTCGAGCTCCCGAGCCGCGCTCACCATCCGGGCCGAGCGCTTGTCAACCGTCTCCTCGGAGGGCGCGGCGCCCCCGACCGAGAGGTAGCGCAGCTCCGGCGCCCACAATTCTGCGGAGAGTGGGTCGTCTTGAAGTGTCACGACCGTGCCCAGCTCGGCCTTCCCGCCTCGTTTCTCCTTCAGGACCGCCACCTCGTGGACGAGCCTGATGACGTTGTCGTCGTTCATGGAGGCGCCCACCACGAACAGGTGGCGGGTCAGCAGCGTGGCCTGCAGGACGGCGGCCAGAGGCCGCTGCTCGGCATCGTACCGGACGAAGGATCGGCGGTCCAGGACGACGGTGTCCGGCTCGCTGGCGTCCCCGTGCAGCTTGAGCAGCCACCGTCCTGAGCCGCCCTCTGCTTGCTCCCCCTTCGGGAGCAGCACTTGAGGCCGGGCGCCGGTCGCGGTCTCGACGGCCCGTTCGTACAGGTCGTCGAAGTTCGTGGTGATCGCGTTGCCGACGTTCAGAGCAGCGAGCAGCGCGTGACTGAGCGCGAACCGCGCGGGCGTGCCGATGACATCGGCGACCCGCTCGCCGAGCGTACGAGCCTTGTCCCCGGACTTGCTGAATGCCCGCCGAAGCACCTCAGCGGCGTCCAGCGGGTTCATGCGGGCGAGCGCTTCGGCTCCGCCAGGCATGCGTACGCCCTCGGCCAAGCGCGTAAGCAGACCGTCCCAGAGCGGGAGACCTGCAGCTACCCCTGTCCCGGCTCCCATGAAGAGCGCGAGCTGGCCACGCCGAGCCAGGTCACCTAGTCGTCGAGCATCCCCCTCGAGGGGTGCGACGAGTCCGCGCGCAGGAGCACTGCGTCGGAGGGATTGGAGCGCCGAGTAGTCAGAGGCCGCTCTGGCGACGATGACCACGTCCAGGCCGTGCAGTTCGGCAGAGTCGTCGCACGCCTTTAGCAGCTCCTCGACGACTTCACCGCGCTGCCCGTCGAGGCCACCGCCATCCACCCCGAAGACTGGTACCGCCACCCGCCTCGGCCGTCCGGGGGTCAGGTGCTCGGCGCTCTGCGAAGCGATGGCCTCCAGCACCTCGCGGACACCATCGGCGACCCAGGACGGGCCTCCACTTCCTCGAGACCCGACGGCGAGCAGCCACCGACTCGGCTCGACGCCGGTGCCCGACGCAAGTCGAGTCCATCGCCCCCGTGCATCCTCCGGCCGTGCGGCTGACCGGTCCGCTTCGGACCTCCACCCCAGCGCAGGCCACCACGACCTGCGTACCCCAGCGGCCCCCCGCCCATCTGTGGACACGACAAGGTCATCGCACACGATGCCCTCGATGCTGCTGCGGACGACGAACACATGACCGGTCACGGCTTCATCATCACGTCCCTCTCGCCCATCCATGACGGCGGTCACTCAACGGGGTGGAGCGCTGGCGCCATGACTAGCTCGGCGGGACGTGACCGAGAACGGCCAGCATCCGCTGGGCACCGGCCCGGCTGAGCTGCTCGTGGTGTCGGGCGTTCCGGTAGGACCGCAGGCACCCGTAGCAAGCTGTTTCCGGTCCGCATTCGCAGGACGACACTCGTTCCAGAGCGCCGCCGACCACCAGGTCCAGGGAGTCAGCGACCAACTTGGCTCCCCCCGCCCCACCCGGCACCGTGTCGAAGAGGATGACGGCCCGACGCCCGTTGGGTGAACGGAAGAGTGCCCCGTCCAGATCGTCCTCGCTGATCTCCAGGCTCTCCGTAGCTCCCCGAATGATCGCGTACAGCAGGGACAACCAGTCACTGTCACCCGTGAGGGTGTCCCACGCGCTGCTCGTCAACTCCACGATGTCGGTCTCGTAGGAGTGGCCCAGCGATCGCTGGGCCCACCCACCGTTGCAGTCCTTCCGGTCGGTGGGTCGTTTGTGCGCGGTCCACCTCTGCCCCGCCTGCAGGACAGTCGTCCACCCGCACCAGTCACAGATGTGGAACTGCGGCCCACCGGCATCGGAGATCACGGAGATGCGCCCTCGCGCGCCAGCCCGGGCGCGGCAGAGCGCGCCCGACGGCATGGCCCATTCCTTCTCGAACACCTCGGCACCCAGGGACTGGATGTACGTCGCGCCTCCCCACCGTCGCTCGGGAGCACCCGTCCCCACGTCTGTCGGATCGGGGTCGCAGTTGAAGCCGAACTCGGGGATGACGTACGTGCGCGGCCCACGGCTGTACGCCGTGGCGCATGCGGGGCACGCCGGTTCACTCGCATCCGCGCCCTCGACGTAGGCGCCGCATGCGCTACAGGCCTGGTAGTCAACAGCGACCAGGTCCTTGCCCGGGAATCGGTGCAGGCCTGCTGAGGTCCACCGCTTCCCACCGGCGATCACCTGGTTCCCCGGGGCGTAGTCGTAGATGGCCTGCGAGAGATCACGGCTGAGCTCGAGTTGGCGACCGACAGGTTCACCGGAGTGCAGGGTGCGCAGCTCGACCGTGTCGACCGGAAAGCCGTATTTGGGCAGAACATTGCGGCTGCCGAGGTAGCCGAGCAGGTCACGGCCGTTGATCGTCTCTATGGTCTTACTCATCGCCTGCGCGGGCCCGAACTTCGCAGCTGAGACGAATTCGTCGATCCGCTTCTGGTAGCTAGCTAGTTCGGCGTTGACCTCGTCGCGGACGAGGTCCAGCAGGTCACAGAGCTCGCCCACCCACGAACCGTCATCGACGCCGATGCGCTCAGCGACCCCGGGAGGAAGCACGGCGCGGAGCGACGCCAGAACATCCGTCGGGACAGGGGTGAGGAAGGAGCGCACACCGTCACTCGGAGCGATACCGCCGGAGTCGGTGAAGAATTGCCCCACCTTGGACCATCGCGAGCCATCAGCCTGGAAGCACGCACGGAAGTACGCGGCCATAGCGATGGAGTGTGCGTGCCGACGATCGATGCGGTCGTTCTCGAGCGGGATGATCGGCACCCGCATGTGCCCAGCGATCATCCGCTCAGGGTTCTGGAACCGAGACAGGTCATGGGAACGGCGCTGGGCGAACGTGAGCACAAGAGCAGCCGAGGCAGCCCGCCTCCCCGCTCGCCCAGCTCGCTGCACGTAGTTCGCGGTCGATGGAGGCATGTTGCGCAGGACCACCGATTGCAGATCACCGACATCGACACCGAGCTCGAACGTGGTCGAGCACGACAACACATTCGTCTTGCCATCGACGAAGTCGTTCTGGATCTCCGCGGCCCTCGTCGACGACCACTGCGCCGTGTGTTCTTGGGCCTGCATCGGGATGGGTTGCATCGTGCGGTAGAGCCGCCGGTAGTGCTGGTCGTCCTCATCAGTCGACGGGATCGACATCGCGACCATGACCCCGTCGCAACGGAGGGTCGGACACACGGACCGGACCGACCTCGGTGCAGTCGTTCTACACCTCGAGCAGCGGAACCACCGGCCTTCGTGCTCTGTGGTGAACCGCAGAGACTCGATTTCGTCCTGGAACAAGGCTCCCAAGGTGCGGTCGGTCGTCGACGCCAGCCAGCCCAACTGCTCCACGAACTTCCAACAACCAGCGAGCATCGCGGCCGCGGACGACTGGTGCCCGGACTTCTCAAGCACTCGACTTAGGTAGTCGAACCGACGGTTGGTGCCACGAGTGGGGCTCCAGCTGAGGACCTTCTTCTTCTTCTCGGACCCCGTCTGCCGCATGTAGATGGGGCCAACTCGCGGCAGGAACGCCTCGTCCTTGTGATCAACGCCCGGCGGCATGGTGATGGCGCCCTGCTGCCGCATCGTGCCGACCAGTTCCTCCAGCAAGTCCCATCCCTCGACCTGACCCAGACCGGCATCCAGCAAGGGTGCAGGGAGGGCCACCTCCGACTGCTGGTGCCGTACCACCAGCAGACCCAGGCCCTCGAGAGACTGCCGTCGGTCCATGGCGACCAGTTCCAGGGCCAGCCAACGAGCTACTTCCCGCCGCTTGGTGTCCCGGGTAGCGGTGGACCTGAAGAACTCGGCTTCGTCGGCAGCCTGGAGGGTGTAGTGCACCAGGTCGTCGACACCAACTTCTCCCGATTGCTGCACGGCGCGGCCCAGGCCATCAACCAGCAGAGAACGTTGCTGCAGCTGGCCGTAGGTATTTTCGAGGTAGGGAGCAGCGAAGGCGGCGGCCTGCCTGCTGTCGCTGAACAGCAGGAGCTTCCGCCCCTGCCCCGGGAGGTCCGCCGCAGCGCTCGGGCCAGGAGGGAGCTGCTGGTACAGCGCCGTGGTCAGGACCGACGGCGGGGCGTCCGAGCCGGTCTGCAGACGGCGGACGACCTCTCGCGCCCTCGCACCGCATCGGGTGCACGAGCTCATCACCTTCTGGGATCGGTCGAACTTCCGCACAGGCCTCAGCGCAGTGGATGAACACCCTTGAGCACCGCACACCGATCGGGTTGCCGCGTGCAGGGCGCCGCACTCCGCGCAGAGATACACGGTCTGGTTCGCCGCTGTGGATCGTCCGCCCACATCGAGAAGGTCCTCGTCCTCGTCCTCGAACGCGACCTCGTTGCCGAGCATGAGCCAGGTGTGGCGACCGTCAGCGGATGGGGAGGGCACGAAGTAGTTGTCCTGATCCCGCTGCTCGAGGGAACCGGCCAGGTATACAGCCCCGCATCGCTGGCATGAGCCGAACTCGAAACACGCCGCTGTGCAGTCCGGGCACCGTTCGTGGCGCGCCAGTTGGACGTGAGGGCCAGCGGTAGACAGACAGGTGAAGGCACCTTCGGTCGCCCGGATGAACTGGTGGTATCGAGCTGACAGCACCGGGTTCCCTGTGCTGTCCAGAGTGGCGCTGGCAACCGCGACGAGGTCTCGGACGATGCTCTGCGGCTGCGGCCGGCCCGGGAACATCCGGCCGGCGATGTCGGCGACCGTCTGGGGTCCGTCGGTCAGGAGCCGCTTCAAGGCGACCACGGAGGCCTCTTCGTCCAAAAGTTGGGCGGGGTCGAGGCCCTGGGAGCTCGCCGGCGCGTAGGACAGCACCGCTCCGGCGGGGTCCTCTGCGCCCCTCAGCGCGGACCACTGGTCAGGGGTCAGTGGACCCCACGTCGACTCAGTGGGGGAAGCCACCCGGCTGGCGGTCACGAGGTCCTGCCGCGTGACGTCGTCGTCGATCCACTCGAAGGGGCTCGCGAAGAGCTTCCTGGCGAAGTCCATGATCTGGGTCGGTCGGCCCTGGACCGAGGCGCTGGTCGCGATGCACTGCAGCTTTCGCCCGCCACCCACCCGGTCGTGGAGGCGCCGGAGCAGCATCGCGATCTCCGCGCCCTTCGCTCCGTCGTAGACGTGTGCCTCGTCGAGGGCGACGAAGGCCCAGCGGTCTCCCTGGAACAGGGCGAGGTCGAGGGGGCGGAGAAGGAGGTACTCCAGCATCGCGTAGTTGGTGAGCAGGATGTGCGGTGGCGCGGCCCTCATCTCCTCGCGGCTCAGCACCTCGTTGGACAGCCGAGGTTGGCCCGGGTTGAGCGCGGTGAACTGAGCCAGGGCGTCCGCCGTCCGCTCCTTCGTCTCGCCCGTGTACCTGCCGAACGTCAGCCGAGGATGTGCACTCAGCAGAGTGCGGAGCCTTTTGACCTGGTCATTCGCCAACGCATTCATCGGGTAGAGCAGAAGGGCGCGAACACCGGGGCCCAGACTCCCCTGAGCTTCTTCCGTCACCAGCCTGTTGATGATGGGGATGAGGAAGGACTCGGTCTTGCCCGAGCCGGTTCCGGTGGTCACGACCACGTTCCGGCCAGCGACTGCCTTCCGGATGGCTTGCTCCTGGTGGGCGTAGAGCGGCCGGTCCAGAGGCATGGCTGCACTGGCTAGCGAGGCGAAGCCTCGGTGCAGAACGCCTTCATCGATCAGGTCTGCCAGCGAAGCACCGGGACTGTAGGCGGGAGTCGCCTCGAGGTACGGGCCCTTCGCAAGAGCGCCGCCGTGGTCGACAGCCGCTGCGAAGGATCGCGCCATTGCCTCGTCACGGACGTCGACCAAGGTCTTGACGTATCGCTGGTAGGTGTCGGTCACCGCCCGGCTCGCTACGAGCGGGTCGAGCGCGTCATCCATGGTGATCCCTCTTCTTGCTCGCCGTCGCAGCGGTGTACGCGTGGGCGTCCGCCAGCACGATGTCCATGCCTACGTAGTCAGGTGCGTGGGTCGCCAGCACGAACCAGGCCTCGCGTCGCCCGTCCCCCAGGAGAGGAACGGCTGCGCTGTTGTAGGCCCTCAGCCGGGCCAAAGCGGCCCAACCGAATGAAGCGGCCGGCAACAGGCCCCAGGCAGCAGTCGGGGTGCCGTCCAGTCGCGCTTCGAACTGTGCGAACAGATCCGGAGGAGCAGCGCCCACGAGGCACTTCCGCACCCGTGAGAGGTCGCGCTCGATGAAGGCGAGCACACCTGTCAGTTCCTTCTCCCGGCGCGCGTCGAACAGCTGCTTGGCTGCCGCCATCCGGCTGTCCGGGTGGAGCAAGCCTTCGGGGACGACCTGCACCGCGCTCCACAAGTCCTCCACACGAGCCGGATCGAGCTGGTCCAGGGCGCTGGCTGTCGGCCCGAAACCACCTACCTCCCGATGCGGGTCATGACGCGAATCAAGGATCGCCACGAGACTCTCTCCGCCACCGAGAGCCAGGGACCGGCGAAGGTCATCACCGCTGTTGTCCGACCACTCGTCCTTCCGCCACTGCGGAACAGCAGCGAGTGCGGCGAGGACCGGAGCAGATGCCCACCCGCGTCGGATCGCGTCTTGCTCGATGTCCCGGAATCGGCGTTCGACGAGCCCAGCCCGGATGAGGAGACGAACAGCTGCCGCACGGTCGCGCACCTGGAACATGAGTGATGAGAGCGCCGCCGGTGGGTCACTGTGCAGTGAGTCCAGGACAAGGCGGCGGACGCGTCGGGCGGTGTCAGTGGGGAGAGGAAGTCGATCCTCCAGATCAAGGACCGGCCAGACCGCCGTCAGGTCGGTGACCACGCCGTCGTCAGGGACTGGCGCCCCTGCGAGAGCAGCGGACAGGAGCTCTGAACCGGAGTCGACCGCCTCGTGATGACCGGGGCGAGCAACCTGCAGTGCCGTGGGTCCCGGCCAGTCCGGCCAGTCCGTGGGGGCCCAGGGATCGACGACCGCAAGGCTGACGAGCAAGGGGCCGGCCTGCTTGAGCTCGTCGCCGAGCTGGACGAAACCGGACTCGTCGACCTCCCGCACCACGGGTGGTAGCCAGGGAGCGGTGTTGCGGTACGTGGCTGCATGAAGTCCTTCGACGTACCGGAGGTCGTCGAGCTGCAAGCCTCTGTCCACCGCCCTGGCACCCGACGCGAACGTCCTGGGCCGGAGCAGCGCCACGGTGGACCTGCTGTCGATCCCGACCAGGTCGAATCGGCCCGAGCCCACACGTCGGGCGGTGTCCGCGAATCGGCCGAGGCTGAACAGCCGAGTTTCGCGGCCCCGCCGGTCAGTCGACTCGATCGACTGCCGGTCGTCGGCATCATCGGCTGACAACTCAAGGCGATAGGCACAGTTGTCCCCCGGCAGCCGGACACTGAGGAACGCCTGCGCGTCGAACGTCTCTGCATGCACGATCGGTGGGCGCGACGTCCACCCACCGGGCAGACCTTGTCCCGTCACCTGCACCTCGACAGCGGGAGGCCTGATCAGAATTGTGCGCGCCTGCAGGCCGACCTCGCAGGTCACGTCGCTCTGCACGGTGTCGGCGTCGAAGGAGAGGGCGCTGGACGACGTCGTCATCCCGGGTGCGGGTCGAATGGTCGCGGCTGCTGGGTCAAGCAGCCCTGCAGTGGTCCAGCGAAGACGAGGGGCAACGTCGACGCCCAACCCCTCCGCGACGAACACGGTGCGCTGGGCCTTCTTCCCGAAGGCGCCGCGTACCGAGATGGTGAACTCGCCGAGCAGGGGTGAACCGAACTGGTGCAACGGGTCGTGGCCGCCTGCGATTTGTGGGCATTCGGCCAGCGCCATCCTCACGACGCCCCGCCCCCTGTCATCGGGGCGCAGGACCTCGACCTGCCACTGAGAAGGGTCGCTCCCGGGCGGGAGGACGACCGTCGGGCGGGTGCTCGACACCTCCATGCCCCGGCGGGTGGTGACGGCTGCCAGCGGGGAGATGCCCTCGATGGATGGGGCACCGGAGCTGCGGACCAGGCGCGGACGCACCGTGGAGGCAGCGTCGGACAGCCGGACCGCCGATGCGTTCTGGAGATCGAGAGAGCAGATCAACCAGCCCCTCCACCCAACGGGTTGCCCCAATTGGCCCATGATTCGAAGGGGGGTGCCGGCCACGTCGACGACCTCCTTGTCCTTCGGGATGACCGCCCAGACCTCGCCGCGCGGCACCGGGAGACCCGCTGGCAACAGCTGCCCGTCGACGTCGAAGAGCAACAGAGGATCAGAGGGGTCGACCAGCTCGACGTCGAGTCGCTCCTGCCCACGTAGCCGCACGTTGAGTCGCCGCACCGGTTGTCGGACTGCGGCTGCGAGCGGTGTCGTGGTTGCCGCCTTGCCGACCCACTGCGCAGCGGCGCGTATCGACTCCGTTGCGCCATCGCCCGCCACCGACCAGACCGCGGCGCCGTCCTCCGCGGAGACCGCAGGCAGCATCACCACCACGGCCCCCGCCCCGACGTCCAGGGCAACGGTGGGCTCCGTGCGGTGCTTGCGGCGTAGGGGTGCAGGCTGGATCACGAGGTCATGACGACGTTCGTGGAGCTCCTCGACCAGGGCCGTGAGCATCACGCTGGGAAGCCCCGTTGTCTCCGTCGACAGCGTGCCGTCGTCGAGAGATCCGAGGTGCTCCCCCGCGTGGGCGACGACTTCGATGACGCGGTCGAGGACGTCGAGAGCCAGCTCGTCGCCGAACTGGAGAAACCTGCCGACGGAGGAGTCCACGTAGTTGAGGCGGCCTGTGTTGGCCGTCAGCCAGGTCAGGAGGTCCGCTCCAGCAAGTCCCGGGTCGTGACGCCGGCGGGCAAGGATGACGTCGACGAGCCGGTGCATCCCCGAATTCGGAATGGCCGCATGCATGGCGGCGGGGCCGACGAACCGTCGGTGGGCGACGACGTCGGTGAATTGTGGCAGCCGGGCACGCCCGAGCGCTTGGAGGAAAGCATCACCCACGAATCGCTGGAGATCTTGATCCGGGTGAATTTTGGTCGCGCGCCAGAACTCCGGCCAGAACGTGTTGGCCTCCGGCGCGATGGCTGCCGTCCCCACCATGCCGACCAGGAGACAGTGCGGGTAGCGATCGAAGGCCCGTTCTGCGGGGTCCCCGCGCCTGGCCAAGTAGGCGTACAACGAGCCCAGAGCCGCAAGGATGTTGTCGACATCCCCTCTGTCGTAGTCAGCCTCGACCACCAGCGACGCCGAGCGCAACGCAGACCGGTAGTGGGCTTCTTTCTCGCCCATGAAAGCCGATCCGTTCACGCGCCCCCCGAATCATCATCGATCACCGCTGGCCGATGCTGCCCTGCGATTGCCTAGGCGTCTGTCGCCACGACTGTCGTCGAGCGCTCTGCCAGATTCAAGACCCCGTCATCCGAGCGGGTCATGATCTCTCGCCGGAATGGTGGCCCGGGATGAACGACCGGGCTCCTGGTCGGAGCCAACCTGCTCCCGTCCTCTTGGTAGAGACCGTAGAAGCCGATCGGTGATGAGCCGTCACTAGTCACGCTCTAAGGCCGGGGGGCGAAGATCGATGACGTCAGCTGACTTCAACTCGTCGTCGCTTCTGCGCGAGAGCAACTTGAGCAGGTCCTCCTGGCGCGGCTGACCGAAGGCCAGTCGGTACATGGCGAGGTCGCGCTTGAGCCGGTCGTACCGGGGGCCGTCCAGGCTCAGCGCATACGGGTAAACATGTCGCTCGATCTTCGCCGGCCCGTCGTAGACCCAGTACGGCACGAAGTCGCCCTGGTCAGCCGTGGCTCGGTTGGCCGCGTCGTACGCCGCTCGCCACGGATCCACGTCGTCGGACGACATCACGTCCGATCGGTGGGCAGCGGCCACGTTCCTGCGGACAGCGTGCCCGCCGAAGCGGTGCACCCTGCCCTCCCGCTGCTCGAAGTCCACGGGGTTGGCCGGGGTGTTCCAGTGCACGATGGCTGAACACCACCAGTGGAAATCGATGCCCTCCTGGCCCGCCGAGGTGGTTGTCAGCACGAAGGGCCAGAACGGGCTGTTGAAGGCGGCCCGCACGTCCTGCTGCCGGACTTGCGCAGCCTCGGCGCTGTCGCCCGCGGTTCCGCGCGCCGAGCCGTAACGCAGCGCAAATCGGCTTCGCAGGCGTGGACCGTCGTCCTGCACCGGGAAATAGGGGGCGTAGTTGACCACGCGGAGCGTGATCGCACTGACGATCCGGCCAGCCAGGTCGAGCAGGCCGTCGTCGTCGAGAGGACCGTCGGAGAACGAACTGCGCAGGTGGTGGACGTACTCGTCCAGGACCGCCTGCAGGTTCCCGGCGGCGCAGTAGTCAAGGACGGATCGCCAGTAGGCGGCGTCGTCCTCGCCGATGACCAATGTGCCCTCGAGCCGATTGAACAGAGATCGCAAGCCTGCCGCGAGGTGCACCGCCGCATGCCAACGGCCCTGCGGGCTGACGTCTGCTTCCGCCAGCACCCGGCCGAGCGCGCGCCAGGCGATGTTGCCCGGGCTGTGGGCGGCCAACCGGACGACGTCACGGCTCAGGGCGTTCCGCCGTCCGAGGTGCGCCCTCCCCGTGTCGACGACACCGAGCGCTGCGGCGATGTGGGCTGTCAGCCCGGTGCCCGCCTCTGCCGACTCCTCACCCGCGCCCTCGCTGTCCCCAGCCCCGCCCGCGAAGTAGGCGGCCACGTCATCGGCCTCCGCCCACGCCTCCGCGGGAACTGCGCCGGGCCAGCCGAGGTAGCGCCGCCAAGCGCTGTCCCCGTCCGTGGTCGGTTCGTCCTGAGCTCCCCGTGCCTCGAGTGCATCCCGCACCCGGGTCTCGAGGTCCGCCTGCGAGAGCAGCGCTCCCCCCGCTGAGCGAGCGATGGCCAGGGGGTCTGCCGCCTGCGCCAGGACGGGGTGCGGCCAGAAGAGCGCAAGCGCACTCATGGCAGAGGGACGCCCGTCTTCGAGGCGGTAGTCCAACCGGCTCGCGACCGCGGCCCGAGCCGCACGGGAGTTCTCCCTCAGCGCTTCGCCGGACAGCTTGCGGTCCGCTTCGTAGCTGAGGAGTCCCGCGATGGCGGTGGGCGTCGCAGACCAGGACGAGAACACCAGCCGCTTGGTGATGCCCGCGGCCGCGTGCTGCGCGAACGGGGCCCGCAGGGCGAAGTACGGCATGGACGGCGGCAACCACAGCAGCTTCTCCCAGCCCTGGTCGACTGTGTCAGCAGCCAGCCGGCGCAGGCGGGCGTTGCCGAAGTCGATCGGCCGGAACCCGCGGACGGCCTCTGCGTCCATCTGCTGCGCACTGGACACAAGCTCGCGCACGGCGGCGGACGGCCCGTCCTTCACAGCCGCCTTCAGCCTGTCGCCGAGCTTGTAGCCGTCGGCGAAGTTGAGGAAGTAGGGGGCCGACTTCCAGTACTCGAGCGTCGCGATCCCGCCCAACTCGTCCGCCAAGGCCCGCAGCGTCACGTACCCGCGGACGTCGTCCACCGCGACGTCGGCGAGGTCGTTCTGCCGCTCCACCACCATCTCGCCGGTGCGCAGGCGGGGTCGCTCGGACCGGGTCATCACCGGCAGAAGGAGTTGGCGCACCCCACTCGCAGCGTCAGCCGCACCGGCGCCGGATGCCAGCGCGGTCCGGTACGTCTCCAGGGCCTGCCGGACGTCGCCCAGCCATCGGTCATCGTCGCGGAGGAACCGCAAGGTTGCGAAGAGGTCCTCGTGGTGGCTCTCGCCGGTGTCCGCGGCTTCCTGGTCCAACGTGAACGGTTTGTACGGGGTCGCCGACAGGAGGAGCACTTTCGCGGCGCCGTACCCGAACAACGCCTGCGCCAGCTCGGCGCTCTCCGTGTGAGCATCGGTCGACAGCAGGTTCCGGAATCGCTGGAACTCGTCGAGGATAACCAGATCGGGCTCGAGGCTGTCGATCGAGGCGCGCGCGAGGTGGCCGCGCATGAGGCGGATGAGCTCGACGGAGCGCTGGTGCAGATCGGCGGTCAGCTCCCGACTTCGGCCGACATCAGCGAACAGCGCTGTGGCGTCGCCCGCGGCACCCGATCCGCGGATCGCCGCTGCGAATGACTCCGCGATCACCGCGTCGGGGCCGTTCCCGAGCTCGGCGCGGAGGCTTTCGACGACCTGCCGGAAACGGCCGAAGGTGCGAGTCGTCGCGCGCAGTGTGGTGAGAGCACTGCGCGCGTCCCAGCCAGTCAGTCCGAGCTCCTGCTCGAGCAACAAGTAGATGAGTGCGCGCTCCTGGGCGAGCCCGGTGCTCCACCCCTGCTCGAAACTTGTGCCCGGGGTGAAGGCCACCAGGTTCACTGGCTTGCCGATGTGGGTCCGGTCGGCCGCAGCCAGTGCCGCGGTGTGGCGGGCCAGCATCGTCAAGCGGGTGGAGAGGTGGGTGGCCCGGGCTCCGGCGACCTGGAGCCGCTCGATGTTCTGCCTTGCGATGTCGGCATTCGAGCAGATGTAGACGATGTCGATCCTGTCCACGGAGTCGTCGTCCTGGAGGTGCTGCAAGGTCTTCGCGACGACACCACGCGCGACGACGCTTTTGCCGAGGCCGGTCTCGTCTGCGACGAGGAAACGGCGGGTGGGCTCGGTGTCGACGAAGAAGCGCTGGGCGACGTGCTCGACGGTCGCGCGTTGGAAGTCCTTGAGCCCGGCCAAGTCCGCCGCCGCGTCGTAACCGGTCACTGCTTCCCACTTCCCTCGGCGCGTGCCGCGTCGACGACGGCCCATATCTCTGCGAATCCGGGAGGCAGGACACCGGCCCCGGCCACCTTGGGTACGAGCCGCGCGAGGTCCTCCAGGCGATCTGGGTGGTCGACGAGGGCTCTCATCAGCAGCTCGAACAGACCCGGCGCCTCGAACCGGACACCAACTGCTCGGCTCGCGTCGCCCGCGTCGGCCGCGCCCATGAGGAAGGTCGAGTCCCCCGCTCCCAGCAGCAGGGCAAGGAAGCGGAGGAACTTCTCAGGGGTGTCGACCTGACCAGCGATGACGGCGTCCAGCCGTCCGCCGGGGGCATCGACGAGGTCGGCGAGCACCAGGCAGCGTGCTCGTGCCCCGTCTGGGCCGGTGGCCGTCAGCACGACGAAGGCGGAGATCTCATCGATGGCCATAGGACCGAAGGTGAGGTCGACAGGTTCGCCGGCGCGAAGTGGTTGATCCGATCCCGGGAGGGTGATCATCCGCGCCGAGACCTCGATGCCGGCCTCCCCGGGGGCGAGGGCCGGGCCCGTGAATCGAGCGCGGTACGCGTCGTCGCCACCGAGCACGGTGACCGTGAAGAGCCCGGACGCCAGATCGACGAGGACGTTGTCCAGACGCGTCAGTTCCGCGTCGTCATCCTCCGGGGTTTGCGGTGTGTAGGTGGTCAGGATGGAGCGCAGCGGGCCGTCGTCCCCGAACATCTCGGCTGCGCCCAGCTTCGACGAGGGCCCCACGAGGGTCACGATGATCTCCGCGTTCCCCCCGAAGGCAGCTTCAGTGGCATTGGCTGACCCGACGCGGATCCAGGTCCTGCGGTCGTAGCTGAGCACGTAGCACTTGGCGTGCAGACCGGCGAGGCCGGTGGCGACTGGCGGTCCTGCGTCGGGGGCCTGGACCAGCTCGCTGGTCAAGGGGTCGAGGACGTAGACGTCATGCCCGGCCAAGGTGTCCGCAGGGAGCGCGTCGAGGGTGGCCTGGCGGCTGATGACCGTGGCCGGACGACCGGCCGTCACCGTGGCCAGACCGGCAGGGGTGAGGAACGGCGAGATGACGACGACGTCTCGCGTGCCGACGAAGAAGTCGTCCTCCAGGACAGCTCCGAACCCGAGGACGTCGAAGCTGATGTCCGTCATGTCCTGGGGCAGCTCCCAGCGCGTCCGTCGAACGTCGTCGGCCAACCGCCCGATCCTCGCCCGCCGCACTTGGGACACCTCCCCGACCGAAAGACCGGGAAGGGCCTCGAGCAGCCGGGCGACCGGTTCGTTGACCGGATCGGCCGAGTCGGTCAGCTCACCATCGAGCTGCAGCAGCAGATCCCAGCTGCGGTCGCTCGTGAGGTTCCGGCTCGGAACGACGAGCCGCATGCGCACCCCTTCGCCTTCGTCGGCCACGAACCGCAGGGCCCACAGCTTGGGGTGGAAGAGGTGCCCGGCCTTCGGGCGCCGGACCGCATGGAGCACTGGCTCGAGGAAGGCCACGATCGACGAGTGGGACTGTGGCGCAGCGGCCATGCCCGCTTGGTGGAAGACGTCGAGCCGGTCGGCGGCTGACCGGACGGCCTCCATGAGGGCGATCGGATCTGCGCTGTCCGCCAACCGCCGAGGGATGAAGGCGAGCGCAACGGACAACGCGGACTCGAGGTGGACGGTGAATGTCGTCGCGACGGCACTGTCGAGGATGTAGCCGTCCGGGGGGCGGAGGGCATCGAGCAGGAGCGCGCGGCCGTCAGGCTCCAGCACTGGCGCTCTCCGCTCCTGCGTGGATGTCGGACACGATCGTCCGGACGTTGGTCCACCGGAAGTCGAGTCGGCGACTTCCCGAGGCCCCTGCCCATGTGCGGAGCAGCTTGTCGTGGCGGAGCCGCGACTGCGGGCCTTTGATCGAGATCTCCCGGTCGCGGACGAGCGCCCTCAGATCGGCGCGGTCGGCCATTCCGGCCAGCTCACCGAGGACGCCGAGCCAGGTGGAGATGAACAGGCGGGCGCGCGGATTGCCCTGGATGCGTGGGTTCTGGTTGGTCACCCGGGCCCACATGCTGGCGGTGTCCCAGGATGAGAGCCGGGGGTGCCCGGACACCGTCTCGGCCCACTCGTCGATACGGCTGCGGTAGCGGTCGACGGGCCCCACCACGGAGGTCAGATCAGCCGCCTCGTACTTCTCCGCGATGAGCAGGTTGTAGAGCAGGGCCGCTCCGTGCATCGCGAGGGAGAACAGCTCTGCGTCCTGCACGACCGCACGGGTCTCGCTGTCGGCGTCCGTGACTGCCGGGTGCGACCACGCCCAGGGCACCTCGTCAATCGGCTCGGAGGACTGCAGCACGTGCGCCAGGAAGGACGTCGGGCAAGCGGACACGATTTGCTCGGTCAGCCACCGTGCCTCGTCGGCCTCCACACGCAGTCCGCCTACGACGCTGTCGGGGAAGCCAGGCGGTGCGGGCGGGACCGAGGGCACCCAGCGGCCGCTTGCCCGGCGAGTGACCTCCTCGCCGAGCTCTTCCTCCAGCGCAGTCCGGTCGTCGACATAAGCCCGCGCGATGCCGTACCGCTCGAGCGCCTGGTTGTAGATGACCGATGGCAGGTTCTTGACCTTCGCGCCAGCGCGGGCGCCGATGATGCCGAAATCGTCAGGCGCCTCGGCCAGCAGCGTCAGGACGACGCGCCGCTCGACGTCGGCCAGCGACTGGGGTCGACGCTGACGAGCAGTGCGGTCCGCGGCGGCGGCGCACCAGGGAACCAGAAGGAAGTAGCGGGCTCGCGTGAGCAGGACGGACATCCCCGGGAACATCAGGTCGGAGAAGGCATCCCGCACCTGACCGATCCCGAGCTCGTCCCGGCTTTCCTTCTCCTCGAACAGCCGCAGCATCTCTCTGGTGCGCCGCTGCTGCTCGGCGTCGAAATCCAGCCAGGCGAGCTGCGATGTCACGGCGCCACCACCTCGGCGTCGAGCATCCGCGGCGCCAGTCCGTTTTCGAGCATCCAGCTGAGCAACCGACGGAGCACCTCAAGCTTCTTGTCGAGGTCGGCGATGCGGAGGGACTTCTTGTCGCTCAAGCTGGTCAGGCGGTTTCGTTCAGCTGCGACCTCCGTCTCGAGGGCGACGACGTGGAACCAGACCTGTTCCTCCGGCGTGAGGTCCAGCTTCTGCCGGGCACGTGCCGCCGACACCTTCACGAGGACGTCGACAACGATTTGGTCGAGCGACGCATCCGCCGCACTGGGCGCCGACGCAGCGGCCGCAGCTGCGGCACTGCCGGCCGATGTCATGGTCCCGAGAAGCGCCATCCCGCCGACCATTCCGCCAGGACCGAAGGCCGCCAGCGCGCCAGTGAAGGCAGCCGCCCCGAACGCGCCGGCTGGTGCGGCGAGGGCGACGCCCAGCGGTCCCGCAGCCACGAGGGCCACGCCGGCGGCACCGATAAGAATCCGACCCCACGGGATGCCTGATGACTTCACGAGGGCGTCACGGACCTCACTGATGCACGCAGCGATCGTCTCGCCGCTCTCCGGCTGAATCCCGACCTCGATCGCCATGTCCCGGAGGGCTGCCATGGGCGCCTTGCCCGGGTCGATGTCGTATGGCTGGACCAGGTTGGACAACGCCGACAGCACCATGGGTTCGATGACCTGGTCGAGCTCCCAGTCCCTCTGGACCCGGGGTGCTTTGCCGTCCGTCAGCGCGAGAACGGCGGGGGTAGCGAGCCTCCCCTCGGCGGCGAACATCGTCCGGAGCCTGTTGCTCATCTCCTCCTGGACGATCTCGAGCGCAAGGGCGTAGCGGCGGGCCACCGCTTGGTCGGTGATGTTGCGCCGGACGTGGTGGGCGAAGGACAGCGCGAAGACGGCCATCTGCTCGGGGACCGACTCTGGCAGATCGATGGCCCGCTCCACCGGCACGAGTTCCCGGCTCTGCGACCCGAAGACCGCTTCACCGAGCAGGGTCGCGACGTGGGAATGCTGCAGGTAGAACTCCGCCCCGTGCGAGACGCCGACCGCGAGCGGGAAATCCTGGGCTGCCGGGAACGTGCCGCCGAGCCCACGACCTGCGGTGATGGGGTCGAGACGGCCGTAAAGGTTGGCCCAGTCGCGGACCGTCCCGTACGGAAAGCGCTTGAGGAGCCGATCGGTCTTCTCGTGGAGGAAAGGTGACCCGGCCGGACTGCCGACGGTGATCAGGCGACGCACGTGCACCTGCGCGGGGAGGTGATCCAGGAGGTCGATGGCGACCACGGAGCCCAAGCTGTGCCCCACCAAGACGATGCTGCCCTCGACCGGCAGCTGCTCCAGGACGTTGCGCAGGATGGCCCCGCGGACCCCTTCGTTCTTCAGGTAGCGAGTGACCTGCTTCATGAGCCCGGGGTCGACCAACGTGGCCGCATCATGGATGAGGTCGACGATGAGAGCAGGCACGTTGGCCAGGCCGCCGGGTTCGACACGGTCGTCCTGCCCGATCAGGCGCCCCAAGCTCACCTGCTGACGCTCGTACAGCCGACGGCGCTCGTCTTCGTCGTCGGGCTGGTATGTCCGCGCCGGCACGGAGGCCGACACCCCGTCCATCTCGAGGATGCTGCTATACCGGGGGGCGATGGTCTGGCCCTTGTCGACAGCGTCGTAACCGACTGCCTCAAGACCGGCATTCATGTGCCCGAACCAGCCAGCACTGGGATCGCCGTCACCTACGCCGTGCAGGAACACCACAGTCGGAACCACGACAACCCCCGTCGATGTGTCGAACGCTTCGCCGATCGACAGCACTTAATCATGCGGTTCTGACACCGAGGGACTGGCACCGCTCTGGGTGAACTGTGACTGGCCACGCGACAGGCCCACCCGCCGGACTTACGTGACATCCCGCCCTATTCCGGAAACGTTTACCGCGCCCCAACGCCAGCCAAACGAGCCCAGCTCGCGACCCGTCGGCTGCTCGCGCTTCACGTAAACATTGTTCGACAATAGATCTCGACAACCTTCCTCCTGGTCTCGACAATCAACCAATACATCAGCTATGTATTAGGACCGGCCAAACGACTAACTGTCTCGATGCTCTCAGCGCCACGACGCGTTCCGCGGCCAGCGGAATCGACCCCCGATTGGCCGTTCGCATACACCTATTCGACTCATTACGGTGCGGTCTGTCCATACCCGTCCTCATGTTGGGGTTCCGGACCCCAGCCCTGACTACGCCATTTGCGATAGCGAACCGCTAGTTCAGCTACGCAACTTGTGCAGGCGCTCGCTGCGGAAAACACCTCCATGGGTGTTGAATTTAGTTCAGCGCCATCACTGCCCTCGACACGCAAGTATTTCAGCTGGGGCAGTGGTGGCCCCAGCGTAAGGGTGATGCTGCCATCCCATTCAAACGCATGGGTTACGGCCAGACTTTCCGCCTGCCGAAGCGAGCGCCAGAGGTCCACCCCCTCGCCAACCACATCAATCTCGAATTGATAAGCCTCTATCGCACTCTGACCGTCTTCCACGGCGGAAATGACATCCCTCAACCTTCGGCCAACTTCGCCGCCTGAGAACGGACGGGCGTCCACGTCGAATTCAGAATTCAAGATTGCTACTGCCTGGTCGAGTTGCACCTGCGCGAGGAGGAACAGGGTCTCGGCGGTCCGGTCCGGATCTGGTCGTTCGCCGTGCTGCTCAGAAGCGAACTCGTCATCCAGCCGAACCTGCCAGTAATCAAGTGCCTCACGGGCACCCATGAACTCGGCAAAGCCGACCTTCAACACCTTCGGAACATCACCGAACCAGCGCATTCGGTCACCTCCATCGTCACCCGGACTGGCCGACATGCATCGGAATTAC
Organism: Klenkia terrae; assembly: GCF_037083865.1. NCBI lineage: Bacteria > Bacillati > Actinomycetota > Actinomycetes > Geodermatophilales > Geodermatophilaceae > Klenkia > Klenkia terrae. The sequence continues at coordinate 85,424 of NZ_JBAPLV010000011.1, forward strand.
GCGGGCGTAAGAGGTGACCTACTGCAGGGCAAGAAGGGTCAACCTCGATGACAGCCGACCAACTCATAGTTCCGCACACTTCGAGTGGACACATCAAGTACTAGCCAGGTTGTACAGAGACCCGTGTTTGCTTGTCATCACAGACTCGATTGATTCGGCCAGACCGCTATCATGCAGCAAAAGACCAAACTCGACGTTGCGATTCTCAGCACTGTATGAGAAGTTGGCACTAGTCAGAAGCACTAGTTGATGGTCAACCACAACAAATTTCGCATGACTGACGACCTTTTGTCCAGAATCCAGCTCGCTTGATCGGTAGACAGTCGCACCGGCAAGCTGCTTCTGCACAGCAACCGCATCCGCTTTCGAAGCGTCAATATATACCGTGACGGCAACCCCGGGCCGACCTGCGGCGAGTGCCAATTCGGACCACATCTGTGACGAAGATTGAAAGTTGTACGTTGCGCACGTAATGGACTGCCGCGCACCCTGCACGAGGACGTGGAATTGGCTGGTTAAATGCCCAACGGTGGCCTCGTTGCCGGGCATCGTCCACACGGGAGTCACTTTGCGGTCGGAACCCTTCGCACCCGCAACGGCAGTCAGGACAGCTACCGCCAAGTCGGCGGTTGTGTGATTTAGCCCGGCCGCCGCCAGCAATTGACCACCTTGGGTGCGCCTGGCCGAATCAACAGCAGTGAGCACTTGAGTGATGTGGCGGCCACCAGCGAACCCCGCAGCGAGGGCCCGGGCCTCAGCTCCTGTGAAGTAGCCGCCGAGGTCGTTCAACGGATCAACTGCCATTAGTGACGCCGAAGAACCCAGGCACTCTAGCGCCAGTCGTCGTCGCGAGCGTGAGCATAAAACGCCGATCGAGAAATCGGTTGGCGTTCTCACAAGACGTCTCGGATGCAAACGTGCAGCAATGACACGCCGCTCCGTGTAGGAAGTCCTCAGGGTCCCTTGGTGTCCGCATCGCACAGACCGGGTCCGACGAGCAGCGCGCAGCCCGCCGAAGTGCCGAGGACACCAACGACTGCAACCGCTCTGGTTGCGATAGTGCAACCAGACCTCCGAGCGTGCCCTCGCTGTCGGACGCCGTAGTGCAAATTAGGAGGCCAGCCGCAGCGGACCGTTCCGCGGAGCCCGGCCAGCCGTAGATGCGCTCGGACAGGCTCGCTGCGCCGTATCCGCTGTACATGGCCATTTCCCGGATGAGCGCGTGCGAGAACGTATGCAGCAACCAGTACCGGGGAGCAGGGAATCTCGTCGCTGAGTCGACGTTCTTCGCTGTCTCCGAGAACCGCCGGGCGAAGTTGCGGTCATGCGCCTGCCGATGCTCCGCCCACAGCGGGGACGCCAGGACGACGGTCTCCCATGCGGCAACCGCGTCAACGTCGAGCTGCAGGAAGACGCCTTCCCCGCGATCCTCGGTTGCCGGCACCCACCTGGGCCGCTTGTTGCGAGTCAGCTTGACCAGCCGGCTCGACAGGTCGTTGACCCGGTCCATCTCGTCCAGTCGGGTGAACCCCAGGACGGCGTTCACCTTCTTCATCTTGTTGACCGCGACCACGCGCTGAACGTGAGGATGCAGCTTTGCGCCTCGGTCGCGCTCAGTGACCATAAGACCAGTGCTGTTGGACTGCTGCGCAAACAATGCAGGTTGCTGGAGGTAGGCCCACTCGGGCACCAGCAAGTCAATCGGGTCCCAGCCCGCCAGCTTGTCTTGGCGCACCTCATCGGAATCCCCCGCCATCGCCTTCGCGGCCGCAGCCGCCAGCTCGTCGTCCGTCACCGTCTCGAGGTCGATGTGTGCCGACAAAAGATCCCGCAGGAAGTCCGGATGCGCCTGGTACTTCGCGACCTTCTCCAAGCCGAGTTCAGCGCGCATCTGGTCGGCCAGCGCAGCCGTCTGCTGCTTGTCATCGCGCGGCATCACGATGACCGACTGCGTCGACGCGAACCACAGGTTCGACGCACCCATCAGGACGATGGCCGGTCGCGCGTCGCAGTCGGCATCGAAGGCGCCGAGATGTGGGTGGCGGCCGCGGCACTTCTGTGGCAACTTGTCGCGGCCGACCCGCCCCTGCGCCTCCGACATTCCGCGGCTGGCCGAGCACTGCGTGCACACGATCGTGGAGCCGACGCTGCCGCCGACGTTCGCGTCCCGCATTTTGAGGTCAGGACTCTCAGCCCTGGGGCAGGCCCTCCCCTTGTGCACCCACAGTGCATACGGGAACTCGTCGAGGTGTCCGTTGGTACAGGTCAACAGGTGTTGCGCGGGCACAGCCGGGTTGCTCCGCTTGCCCTTCCCCCCGGACTTTTTGCCTCGCCCAGGGCAGCTCTCGTGGGTGAACTGCGCGAGGTCGGGGCGGAAGGGGTGGGTGTTCGTGTAGGTGAAGCGCGGCAGCGGACCGAGGTAGTCGCAGCCGGTACACCGGAACCACTGCGGGAACACGCGAGCCGGGACACCGAGGTCGGTCCCCTCGGTGGACGGGCCTCCGCGTTTCGGCTGCCAGGGGTAAGGCCGGAGGGAGTCGACATCCCTGCCGAGGTGCATCCGGACGACGTCGAGCAGCCGTGGCTCGATGATGGTCGGCACGTGCTCGCGACGCTTCCAGATGGGGTCCCAGTCGTCGAGCCCGGCCGGCATCACGGCGAAGTTCGGCAGGTCCATCACTGCGCCGGGGCCGTAGGTGTACAGCAATGACGAGGGACGGGCTGATCCAACTCGAGCACGGTTCTTGACGTGTGCGTTCTCGGCGTCGGTCAGCGGGTCAAGGGAGTCCGTGGCGTCGGCCAGCATGTCCGCGACTGCGTCGGCCGATGCGGTGGAGGCTTCGGCCATCAGGCGTCGTCCCCTGAAGGCAAAGTCCAGGCAGGAGCGCCCTCGGGCGCACGGGCGAAGAGCCGGTCGGGCAGCGGACTGACCAGCAGGTTGATCTCCGGCTGGACCTCACGCATTGAATTGGCGATCCGGAAGGGCGCGGGCACCGAGCTGCCAGCAACGGCGACGGCGTTCTCCGGGCTGATCATCAGCGGCATGTGAGCGTTGCCCTTCCCTGTGCGCTCGTAGACGAGAGTCTGTCCGTTGGCCACGGCTTCTCCAGCGCGCTTCGACCAGTGCTCGACCCGGTTGACCAGTAGATGGTCTGCCAGCTTGGTCGCGTCCTCGTCCTGCGCCGCGGCCTCAATCCGCTGCATCAAGCGGGACACGAGCCCCTGTACGGCGGTGAGGTTCTGCTTGATTCGTCCCGCTGCCTGCTCGGGAGACAGACCGTCGGCGGTGGCGGCCTGGAGCACGCGGACGACGCTCACCAGCAGGCCGTCGATCCCACGCTCGAGAGACGTCGGCGAGTAGGGGGTGACCGACAGCGCCTCCACCTGCGCGTAGAAGGTCTCGTGGTAGTGCCGGAACTGCTCGAAGTGTGCAAGGTCGCGCGGCCGCGCCCAGTTCCCCAGCGACACCACCAGACCGGGCCGATCATCCGAGTCTCGGCCGACCCGAGATGACGCCTGGATGTACTCGGCGGTGTTCTTCGGTTGCCCGACCACGAGCATCAGACCTAGTCGCTGGACGTCGACACCGACCTGCAGCATCGAGGTCGCCAAAACCACGTCGAAGGGCACGTCCTTGCGAGGGGAGGCGGACACACCCGCATCGGCTGCCGCCATGCGCGCCCCGAACGCTGCGGAGCTGTCGTAGTCCGGGTTGAACTCACCACCGAGGCGGTCCAGGGTCCGACCAATCTCAGCCGACGCGATACGAGAAGTCAGTTCACCCACGTGGAGTACACCGAACGAGGCCCCGAGCCGGCTGGGGAACCCGGCCCCCCGGCGCGGTCGCTTAACCCGGTTCTGGACGTCGTCCGCGACATAGCGGGCCATGCCAGCGAGCTCACGCGTGGCGTTGAAGTAGCCCACCAGGGTCATGTAGGGGTCCGCGGCCTTCCGCGCGTCCCCCGTCAGCGCCGGGTCGTCCGCGGAACGGTCGAAGAGCAACTGGCCTGCCGACAGCAGCACCTCGGCGACCCGGATCTCGGCGCTGGAGAGTCGCACGCCCTGAGCACTGACCCCGATATAACGCCGCCCCGGGTGTTCCTTGCTGATCGGGATCTCGTACGAAAAAAACGTGTTGGCGACGTCGAGCACCTGCGGCGGAAAGATCTCCACCCAGCGCCCGTAGAGGGCGCGCACTTGCGCTTGCGCGTTGCGCACGGTCGCGGTCGAGGCCACAATCAGCGGCTTCACCGGCATGGCGTCCGGAGTCTGCCAGCTGCAGAGGGTCTCGATGGCCACCTCAAACAGCCCGACGGATGTGCCGAGCGCCCCGGTGATCAAATGCAACTCATCCTGAATGATCAGGTCCGGTGGCCGGAGCCGGCTCACTGGCACGACGGTGGCCGCCGGGCCGCCCTTTGAGGTGTGTGAGCTGCCCGTGCAATGCGGGTAGTCGACGTGCACGTACCCGTGTCTGCCGCACCTCCGGTTGACGTAACCGAACAGGGCCGCGGCCTCACCCTCCCGGGCCAATCGCGCAAACTTGTCGACGGTGGCGATGACGAAAGCGGGGGTGAGGCGATAGATCTCCTCGTCAACGGTCAGGACTGGCAAGCCCTCAGTGACTGCGCCGCCCTTCGCAAATGGACAGCGAGCCAGCTCGTCTCCGCAGTACACGAACACCCGCCGCGCGACGGGGTCGGCACGGACGTTGGCGGCCCCAATCGGAGTGCCACACCAGGGGCACCGCTGGACCTGCAGCACCGTGAGTCGGTGGCTGCCGTACTGGTTGGCCTTGACGAGCTGGTCCTCGGCCTCCTCGTACCGCTTGGGGCTGACGGCGGTACCGACCCAAAGTCCGATGCGAAAGGGCGTTGTCCCCCAGGTGGCTTCATCCTCGCACCGGGCCAGCTCAGCGGCGCAGACGAGGGCTGTCGCTCGTTGGAACTGTTGAGCGGTCAGCAGCCGAAGCGTGTAGCGCATGAGCACGGCGACCCCGTCGTTTCCGTCGAGCGGGCCGTCGTCGGAATCGACAACACCCTGCCTGCGGCGGATGGCGAACGTGTAGGCCGCCAGGCCGAGGTACGCCTCGGTCTTGCCGCCACCGGTGGGGAAGAACAACAGCTCGACCTGCGCCTGAAGATCCGCGCTCCGCAGCCGGGCAGTGGGGTCGGTGAGCGCCCCGAGTTGCATCAGGATGAACGCGAGCTGGAACGGGCGCCAGGTCGCGGCCTTGTCGCCACGGGCTGCCACCAACGCATGCGCGTCAGCGATCGACATCTCCGCATTCGAGGCGCGTCCAGCGGCAACCTGCGAGGCGATGCGCTGGTCCCGCATCACTCTGTTCATGAACTGGAAGCAGCGCAGGGCCTCAGGCTTGGACGTGACGTGCGCCAGCCCGGCGGTCAGCCGCTTGTGCACCTTCCGGGCCTCGAACAGGGCATCCGCGGCGGTGTCCTGGAGGTGGGCCGGGAGTTTGGTAGCCAGCTCCTCCTGCTCATCAAGCCAGGCTCCGTAGCCGGCGAACAGCGGAGACAGCCCGGTCGCCAACCCGGTGGAGTCCGCCTCTGCCAACGCGGCCATGGACAGCATCGCGTTGTCGATCTCGCCGGCACGCGTTTGCGGCGTCTCTGACACAGGCAGCCAGGTCGTCTCGACGGACGTGGCACGTCGTGATCCGACTTCCGCCTTCCACGTGACTGAGCAGCACCGGCCGATCGCGAACTGCAGCCGATCGCGGTACTGGAGATCGAGCCGCCGGACCTCGGGGTCGTGCTCTGCCCAGTGCTCCTCGAGGGCGTCTCGGACCGGAAGGAAGACCTGGGCCCCATCGGCGTCGATGACGAGTCGAGTCTGGAACAGCCACATGCCGATCGGGATCGGCATCGGGGTGACTCGGTCGTTGCACAGGGCGATCTCCACGAGCACGCGTCCAAGGGCCGTGTCGTCGTAGCGGTCGATCCGCAGGCAGACCTTGTCGCGGAGGGGCACTGTGTGGGTCTCACCGGGCACCAGATCAGCGAGCTCGACGGTCCGGGGCTCTTCAACAGGGGTGCGCTGGTAGTTACGGATCGGCCGGCCGGACTTCGTGACCTCATCGGTCTCGACCGGCTCGTACACACCCCAGGAAGCGCGCACCGTGAACGCGGCCAGATCCGCGGGTACCTGAAACCGCAGACCCATGGACGAGGGGATCATGAGTCCCTGCTTGGGCGTGCGGTCTTCGGCGTCGTCGTCTTCCGACTCGGCCTCGGAGTCGTCGGCGGCGAATACTGGTACACCACGCCCTTCAGCCAGGGCGGCCTCGTCAGTGCGGACCTGCACCAGGTCACCGCGGCCGGACTCTCCCTCCTCCACTTCGGCGACGGCAACGTCGTCGCTCAGCTTGACCGGAGCAATGTGCCCGACCAGGTACTGCTGGCGCGGACTGAACGTGAGCACCTCGTCTGGGCCACCGACCGGGCCAAGCAGCTCCCGCTCCAGGATGTCGACGAGGTTTTCACGCACCTCGTACGACGAACCGTCGAGCTCGTGACTCAGTTCGTACGTGCCTTGCGGACGGGCGTTAGAGGGGGTGGCTGCGGTCACGGGAAGAGTGCCTCCTGTTCCTCAGAGAAGATTCGCCGATTGGCACCCTTACCGGTGACACCCGCTGCCTGCTCGGCTGCGGCCCGGAGATGATTTTCCTCCAGCAGCCGATCGAGGATTTCCACCCGCGCGGCAGGGCTGACAGTCCACCGCGTCATCTGGCGGTAGGTGTGGAACCCGTGGTCGAGTTGAACGTCGCCCCAGCCGTAGGCCGCCATCACGGCTTGGTCTAGCTCGACGTGGATTGCGCGAATCCGATTCACGTCTGAATCCACCGAGTCGCCAATTTCCGAGTCGTTGACCTGGTTATACAGTGAGGTTAGGCCCAGCTGTCGACGCAACAATGCCTCACGCCGCTCCGAATCGAGCGCTTCGCCAACCTGAGCTAGCCAGTCCGTCGACGGGGGGCGGGGAAAGGTCTCAAAGACGTCAGAGGGAACGTAACGCACGCGAGTCTCCAACGTGGACCCGTAGGTAATTGCCCACAGCTGATGCACCGAGGACGAAAGGACGCTTTGCAGGACATGATTGTCGCACGCAAAGACACCCAAGGTATTGCTGAAGACCTGCCGAGCCGGCACTCGCATAGGCATGACAGACTTGCTCAATAGCGCAATCACTAGAACTTCATCAAGGTTGGCGATAGCCTTAGTCAGAGCCGGCGCCGACCTCCAATATTGCCACCACGGGAGCTGGCGAACTAGAGGATCACGGTTCGCCTGCCGCTCTTTTGCCACCGTTTCCCGCAGGCGCTGAGACGGAAGTTCAAATTCGAGACCAGGCGCCTGACGAATGCTTCCGAAGTTGATAATCCATCGGGATGCGCTTGCGCCCACGTTTGAGTTTACGTCGTCGCCAGTCAGAAACTTCTTAAGTACGTTTGAGTTTGCGGGAGACTTTGCAGTCCACGTCTCTACATCCTCCTGTGTGACAAGAAAGCCTTCGCCTCGATGAATTGCTCCTTGAAAAACAATCCCAGAATTCTCCGCGAGCCGCACCGGATTCCCAGTCACCCGCCCTTCGGCCTCTAGACGCGTCGAGATTCCGGCTACCACAAGCTCGTCGCTGACCCTTGGCACGTAGTCGGCCACGGCCGAGACGGTGCCCCATACCGCCGCAAACTCCAGATTGGCGCTCTTCGCCGGCCAAGACCGGCTCTGGATGGCGCGAGTGATTGTGAATCCCGCGTCGACCATCCGGTCCAAGCCCACCTCCCGGGTGTCGCCCTGAGCGATGGTGTTGGTAGCGATCAGCCCGACCGTGCCAGTGCTGCGAAGAAGGCTCGTCGCACGAAGCAGGAAGTAGGCGACCAGGTCGGCGCTGCCCTTGGTCCCGCCCGCTAGCGCGTGCACGAACCACTCGCGTACTCCGTCGCCCATGGCGCCGGTGAGCTTCTGACCGCCAAGGAAGGGAGGATTACCGACGATCGCGTCAAAGCCTCCATGGTCAACGAGGACGTCGGGAGCTTCAAGCACCCAGTGGAGCGGCTGCCATCGCCGGTAGTCGGTCGCGACCGTGGGCGTCAAGCCCTTGTCGATCAAAGTGTCGAGCATGGCAGGGTTGCCCGGCTCGCCATCACGGGGAGCTGCGGTTCGGGCGGCGATGCGGAGGTTCTCGTAGGCGTCGTCCAGCTTTCCACCCGGTTTCCCACCCAAGGGCAGGCCAGCGGCGATGACGCCGTCCGCAAGCCGACGCAGGTCCGCGGTGAGCCGCCGTAGGTCTGCAAGCTGGCGGCGTTTCGCTGCACCGTCTCGGGCGGGGTCGCGATCGTCGATCTCGGTGGCGAGCTGAACGCGGAGCTCCGAGGCGCGGCGTACCACCTCGTTGACCTTGACGTCGTCCACGCCGTACGTCTCGAGCCTCTTCGCGCGGCTTGGATCGATGTGCAGCGTGCGCAATTGCTGCACATCGGTGAGCCCGAGCAGCGAGTTGCCGAGGAATATCTTGTCGTCGACGAAGGAGAACGGTTGATCCCGGTCAAGGGAGACCAGCCAGAGTGACAGCTTGCACATCTCGACGGCCATCTCATTGATGTCCGCGCCGTAGAGGCAGCTGGCGACCACCTCACGGATCGCCCGGCGTTCAAGGTCGGTGCGAGCCTCATGGTCGGGGTTTTGCCGAACCCACGCCTCGACCACTCGCTCAGACAGGTACCGGGCGGCGGCGACCAGGAACGCCCCGGAGCCGCACGCGATGTCGGCGACTTTGAGCGCAAGGATCTGTTCCGACGTCTTGGGCTTCCACTGACTCTCATCCGCCGTCTGGTGCGGCCCGGGGTCGAAGCACAGTGGCTCCAGTGCGTGCCTGACAACGTCAGTGGCCAGCGACTTGGGCGTGTAGTGGGCACCCGCATTGCGGCGCGACGGCGTCTCCTTCACCAGCAGGCCGCCGTCCAACACGACAAAGGGCTGTTTCCGCAAGTCGAGCCGAGCCAGGCCAAGCCACGGGAGCACCCGGCCGTGAAGCGCTGTGTCGTCCCCGACCGCCTGTCGCAACGCACTGACGGCGCCAGGGTCTGGCTCCGCACCGATGCCCTTGGCGATCGCGGTCGCCGAGGCCGGGACAGCTGCGGGCTGGTCGTCCTTGAGCCACTGCCGGATCGCTTCGGCCAGCTTCTTCGGGTCTGCGTGCTCGGCCGCTAGATCTTCGAGCACGGCCACGGGGATCTCCGGCTCGCTGCCGGCCTTGCCGATCAATCCCAAATGGGGCTCGTCGACGCGCTCAGCCGTGTAGCCGAGCAGTCCCTCGTAGATGTAGCCGATCTGCTCGACGTCCAGCTCACGGAACGAGATCTGACGGGCCTCGCCACTCTTCAGCCGAGGTAGCTGCACGGACCGCAAAACGTGCAGCATCACCCGGTCGGGCACGGTGAGCGCCAAGGTCTCTCGGTCGGTCGTACCGGTCAAGAAGGGGAACCGGGACGGATCGAACAGTCCCCCTCCGTAGGGCGGCATCCGGAGGTTCTCGAACGAGGCCCCTGTGTAGAGGGCCCGGCTGGTGGCCAAGAGCCGGTGCCAAGTCAACGAGGTCGAGTCGAGCGCCTCTTCGGTCTCAGCGGCCTCACGCTCGACCAATCTGGACAGCTCTCCGGAGATCCCGTACCCCTGCTCGAAGAGCTCGCCGGTCGGTAGCAATCCCCGCTCCTCCGCGAAGAGGAGGAAAACGATCCGCATCAGCACCGTGACCGCACCCTCGTACGTGTCGTGAGCTCGACGGGGAAGGGGGTCGGGCAGTCCGTGCCGCTGTGATTCAGCGGCGGACTCGGCGAAGGATTGGATCAGCAGCTCAACTGCCTGGCGCACCTGCGCGCCGAGCGCCTCGGTGATCTCCTCTGCTTCAGCCACCGAGTCCTTGAACAGCACTGGCAGTCGCTCGGCGGGGTCACCACCGATCAGCTGGCGACGGGAGACCAGCGAGAAGAACGCATCCCGCACCCGGGGCTCGGCGACCCAGTCCAGAGCGTCGACTACCCCCGACGCAACCATGGCGCCCTCCCGGGCGCACACCAGACCCCACCAGCGACCATCGGTGACCAAGCCGACCTCAGGTCCGCCGGCCCGCAGCAGAGCCTCCAACCTGTCGACGGGTGAAGCAGCCCACCGGTCGCCCGGGGCTTGGCGCAGCGAGTCAATTGGGTCGACCAGGTGGACGAGGCAGCCCCATCTGTCGCCGTCCCGGATAGCCGCCTGCGCGGTCACCGTGACCTCCCGGCCGGGCGACGACGCCACCAGGCCAGGAATCTCTTCCCAGCTCATGGACTCGGCCCAACCCGCGACGTCCCGGAGCACGATCTGCACCCAGGCGTCCCGGGCGTCCCGGTAGTTGGCGAGCGCGTGCTCTTTGGACGGGTCCCGGTCGTAGCTTTCCCACGCGGCGACGAAGGTGCGGTGCGCCGACGCCAGGGCGGCCTTTGCCTCGACGGCGAGGGCCGGCATTCCTTGAGGCCACACGCGCTTGAGGGGTGGGACCGCGAGAAACGGGCCCTCAGTGTCCAGGAGGGTCAGCCACGAGCGATGCAGCTCGGCGGCGCTCATCGGGCGCATCCAGGCACCAGTGACCTGGCGACCGCCCTGACCGGCGGCGGAGGCAGTGCGGGCCATCAGGCAAGCACCCCTCGGGCGTCGGCCGGCGTCAGCGCGAAAACCACCGCAGCCGCCGTGGTGTGCGGCTTGACCTCGGCGTATCGATCGCGGATCGCGCCGATCTCCCGGTCTTCTTCGTCGCCGAGCTCGGCGAGACGCCGCAGCATGCCGTCGATGTCGCGGCGACGTTGGCGTTCCTGTTCATCCGGGAGCAGCGACAGCTGCTGGTCGTTCTCAACCTGCTCCAGTGCTCCAAGGCTCTCGCTCAGGTTGGTGCGGAACGCGGCGAAAATGTCCTGCGCTCGCTGGACGTCGGCCGCTTCACGCTTCATCAGCTGCTCGACGACGAGCGTGTGTCGGCGCTCCGCCCGTTGACTCATCGACTGCTCCAACCGCGCCCGTAGCGCTCCATCATCGGCGTCCCACAGCCCCTCCAGCTGGACCCGAAGGTCACGCTGGGCGGCGATGAAAGCGCCTCCGTCCAGAGCCGTATCCAGCGCGGTCTCGGCAATGTCCTCGGCCATGACCCGCCGTCCACGCAGCCGGACGCCGGCGAGGAACACCTCCTCGTGCAGCCGCAGACCGCCCCGGCCGACCAGCACCATGCGCGTCACCGCGGCGACGAAGGACTCGGGGAGCCCATCGACGACCACAGCGGTCACCCGGTTCAGCGGGGAGTCGGCGCTCCACAGCGAGCGACGCAACGACCGCTGTGCCTTCTGCACGATGGGGTGCCCGAGGTGCACATAGACCAGGTCGTCGCGTCCCGCGGTCGCCTCCGGGTCGAAGGTGATCGGGCGGGAGATGCCGGGCTTCCGACGGGTGTCGAGGCCTCGCAGAGCAGGCCGCCATCCCGCCGTCAGCGCGGGCACATCGAACACCTCGGCGTCGAGGTCCTCGACGAAGTCGTCATTGGGGATCAGCGGCAGCTGGTGATTGATCTGAAGGGCGGTGTCAACGACTCGGCGCAAGTTGGCGGGAGACAGGTGCATCGCCGTTCGGGAGGCGCTGTAGCCCTGCTCCAGCTCGGTGAGCTTGTAGTTCAACGTCAGCCCTCCGGCCAGCGCCTGAGAGATCACCTGATTCCCGTCGAGGCCCTTCTTCTTCTTCTTGGTGGCCCGCCCCCCAGCGAAGTGCCTCGTCAGCTCACCGGCCACGACCTGATTGGCGGACCCGAGGTCGTACTCCACCTGGGCGATCTTGCGACCGATCATCGACAGGAAGTGAGCATCGGCGCCGAAGGTGGAGGAGGTCGAATCCGGGACCAGGTGGAAGACCTCGGGGCGCTCGGTCTGGCCGTACCTGTCGATGCGGCCGATCCGCTGCTCCAGGCGCGAGGGGTTGAACGGAATGTCGAAGTTCACCAAACGGTGGCAGTACTTCTGCAGGTCGATGCCTTCGCCGGCCGCGTCGGTAGCCAGCAGCACTCGGACCACTTCCGTAGCCGGGTCGGCGTTGAACTGCTCCCGGAGTACCTCGCGGTCTTCAGTCGGCGTCGACCCCTGAACGACGGCCAGCACGTCTGCGTACCCGCGTTGCGTGAGCACCCTGGTCAGCCAGTCGACGGTATCCGCGTACTCGGTGAAGACCACGACGCGCTCGTTCGACCAGGAGCCGGCGGGACGGCAGACGGCGTCGAGGAACTCAACGAGTCGTTCCAGTCGTGAGTCGGGCTTGCTCTCATGGCTGAGCCCCCACTGGGCGAGCTCTTCCAATTGCCCCGACTCGGCTCCGCTGAGTGGGTCCGAACTCTTGGAGTCCCGGAGCCGGGTCGCCTCGTCCTGCTCCCAGAGCCCTTCCTCGTCGTCGGCCTGCCCCTCTCCGAATACGTCGTCGTAGTCGTCATCGACCAAGCCGGCACCGGCGCGTGCGGCAACGTAGTGGGACAACGTCGTCCCAAAGGCGTAAGGGCTGGACAGGAATCGCTTCTTCAACAGCATCGTGACGATGTCACCGCCCGGCCTGGTGCCGTTGAGCTCCGCACTCCGCCGGACGATCCGATCGAGCAGCTCGAACTTGCTCTGCTCCTCGGCGCTCGGGGAGTAGGAGAGCGCTGTGACCGAGCGCTTCTGAAAGCCCTTGTCGGTCAGGTCCGTCTTCAGTCGTCGGACGGTGACGTCACGCAGCGCCGCGGCGTCGAGACGAGCACCTCGCGAAAACCGACGGGGATCGATCATCTCCATCAGGGCGGTGAATGACTCAGGGTGACCGTTGTGCGGGGTGGCGCTGAGAAACAGCCGGTGCTCGCACTTCTCGGCAAGCTCACGCACGGCCACGGTGCGGTGGGTGTCAACCGCGTAGCCCCGGCCCCCGGCCACCGCCGACGGGCTGGCAGGGGCAACGTGATGCGCCTCGTCGACCACGATGATGTCAAAGGCGAAGCGCTTGGCGGTCTCTGGGTTGGCCGTGCGCGAGTACACGTCGCGCAGAAGACGCTGGGCCCGCGCCTGAGGCAACCACGCCATGCTCACAATGACCCGCGGGAAGAGCGTGAACGGGTTCGCGTGCAGCCCGTGGGAGCGGCGGATCTCCGCCATGAGCTCGCTGTCGACGATGGTGAAGTCCAGACCGAACTTCTCACGCATCTCGTCCTGCCACTTCAACGACAGGCTAGGCGGACAAACGATCACCACAGAGCGAGCTCGGTGACGGAGCAGCAGCTCCTGGATAACCAGGCCGGCTTCGATCGTCTTGCCCAGGCCCACGTCGTCGGCGAGGAGGAGGTTGGTGCGCGGCGCGCTCAATGCCCGGCGCAGGGGTTCCAGCTGGTAGGCCTCGACGTTGACACCCGACCAGAACGGCGCCTGGTAGCGGTTGGGGTCGGCTGAGGTGACGGCACCCCAACGCATCGCGTCGATGAAGCCAGCCAGCACGGTCGGGTCGTCGAAGGCATCTGGACGGATGCGCTCTGGAAGGCCCTGGTCTGGAGTGACTGTGTGTCCGACCTCGAGCTCCCACACCACAGAAAGCTGCTCGCCGAGTCGATCCTCGTCGAGCGACTGCAGTTCGACAATGTGACTCAACTGCGCGGCTGCCTCATCGGCCGGGCTGCGTGGCAACCCTTGGGTAAGGACATTAGCCACCGCCCAGGTCGACCCGCGAACCTCGACCACCTGACCCGGATCGGGAAGGGGAGGGCTCGTGCGCACCCCGTCAGCGCCAACCGATACCGCGTCCGCCCGTCCTCCGGTCACGTTCCGCACTCTATGCATCACACCGCGGCTTACGACACGGGCCGGTATGAAACCGGCTCAGCAGTCAGCCTCAGGCCCGGGAACAGAAGTGACGGTCTATTGACAGCGCAGCTATCGATAGAGATGCTGTCACCGTGCGCATAGCCGAGCTAGCTCGCCTTACCGGGGTGAGCGCCGCCTCGATCAAGTGGTACGTCAGTGAAGGCTTGCTCAGCCCCGGCGAGCGCACCGGCTACAACCAGACCGAGTACGGCGAGGACCACCTCGCCCGCCTCCGTTTGATCCGCTCCCTCATCGAGGTCGGCGGCCTGAGCGTCGCGGCGGCCAAGCAGATCCTCATCGCGGCCGACGACCCCGCCCACCCGTTCGGCAACACCCTGGGCATCGCCCAGGCGTCGCTGCCCACCGTCACCACCCCGCCGTCCGAGGAGTCCCTGCAGCGGGTCGCCGACGTCGTCCGGCGGCAGGGCTGGACGTTCACCCCCGACGGCCCCGGCATCACCGCCGCGGCCACCGTCCTCGACCGGTACCGGGCCCTGGGCCGCGACGACCTCGCCGCCACCCTGCCCGCCTACGCCCGCGCCGCCGAGGTGGTCGCCGAGGCCGACCTCGACACCGTCACCAAGAACCTGGACGCCGGACCCGCCACCGCCGCCCAGACCGTCGTCATCGGCACCGTGCTGGGTGACGCCCTCTTCGCCGGTCTCCGCCGCATGGCCCAGGCCAACGAGTCCGTCCGCCGCTTCGGTTTCGTCCCCGGGAGTCCGTCATGACCGCCGTCCTCGAATCCCCCACCCCCACGAGGCCCGATCTCAACCGGCCGCTGCTGGTCCTCGCTGCGGTCATGGCCGTCACGGCGGTGGTCACCGCGATCCTGGCCGTGGTCGACCCCGTGCAGATCACCGGCACCAACGGCTGGCTCAAGCCGCTGAAGTTCTCCATCTCCATCGCGATCTACGCGGTGACGATCGCTCTGCTGCTCACCCTCCTGCCCGCGCGACGCAGGAAACTGGGCCGCGGCATCGCCTGGGTGGTCGTCACCGGGATGGTCGTCGAGATGGCGGTGATCGTCGGCGCGGTCGCCACCGGCACGACCAGCCACTTCAACGTCTCCAGCCCGTTGCGTGGCGCCGCCTGGGCCAGCATGGGCTTCGCCATCGCCGCGGTGTGGCTGGTCACCCTCGTCCTCGCCGTCCTGCTGTGGCGGGCCTCCGACGACCCGGCCCGCCGGCTGGCGATCCGCGCCGGACTGGTCATCGGCCTGGCCGGCATGGCCGTCGCCTTCCTGATGACCTCGCCGACGGCCGAGCAGCTCGACAGCTTCTCCGGCATCGCCGGTGCCCACGCGGTCGGCGTCGCCGACGGCGGACCCGGCCTGCCGCTGCTGGGCTGGTCCACCACCGGCGGCGACCTGCGGGTCCCGCACTTCGTCGGCATGCACGCCCTGCAGGCGCTGCCGCTGCTGGCGTTCGGGCTCGAGGCGCAGCGGCGTCGGGTGCCGGCGCTGGAGAGCTCCGGCACCCGGTTCCGCGTCGTCGCGATCGTCTCGGCCGGGTACGCCGTCGTCGTCGTCCTGTTGACCCTGCAGGCCCTCGCCGGCATCCCGGTCACCCAGCCCTTCGGCTGATCAGCCCCCCACCGGCAGACCCGACGGGGTGAACCCGCCGCCCGCACGCTCAAGCCCGGTGCACCCGCGACCGACGACCCCGGCGTGAGCCTCCCCCGTCGCGCGGTGCCCCCGGACACGGCGGTGGTCGCCAGCGCACCCGTCGCCACGGGTGTCCTGGCGGTCGCCGCCGTGCTGCTGGTCGCGGGCTCGGTCTGGCCGGCCACCCGACCGGTTGCGGTGCTGCTGGCCAGTGGGCTGGCCGCGGTCGCACCGCTGGTGGGTCTGCGCCTGTACCGGCCCGACCGCCGGGGACCCTGGCTGTTCATGTCGGCCTCGCTGGCCTGCTGGACCGTGGCGTTCGCCGTCGGCGGCGCCGCACCAGCGCTCGGGATGGCCTTCCAGACCGCCGGCATGGTGGCGGTCGCCGGCTTCCTCCCCTGCTCTTCCTCCGGCAGCGCTCGGGGGCGCGGCCCGAGCTGCGACGGACCCGCCGGGAGCACTGGGGACGGCGGGCCGACCGCGCCATGATCGCCAGCGTCGTCGCCCTGGCCGTCGTCCAGGCGGCGCTCGCCATCCGGTCCCCCGACCTGACGTGGCCGCAGGCGGTGGCGGCGCTCGACGCTGTCATGGTGTGCCTGGCGCTGCGCTACATCAGCTCCCGCGCGGACCTCGGACCCAGCATCGGGCTGGTCCTGCTGGGCGGGGTCACCGCGTCGGTGTACGACGCCCTGGTGTCCGACACCGGCGTCCGGCTGGCCAGCGTCCACGCCGAGCAGGGCGTGGTCTGGGTGGTCGCCCAGGTGCTGTTCGCTGCGGGCTGCCTGCACCCCCAGGTCGCCTCCGCCTTCGCCACCGGGGGCCCGGGCCGCCAGCGCTCGGAGTCGACCCGGCTGCTGGGCACCACCCCGGTGGTGCTCGTCCCGATCGCGCTCGCCCAGCTGCAGAGCGGCCAGCTGCTCCCGAACCAGGCGTACCTGGCCATCGCGGCGCTGCTGGCCGGCCTGGCGATCGCCCGCGGCGCGCAGACCGTGCGCGCCAGCGAGCGGCTAGCCCGCCAGGACCCGCTGACCGGTCTGCTGAACCGTCGTGGCCTGCGCACAGCCTTCCAGGACCTCGTGCACCCGGTGAGCCGGACCGTGCAGGCCGGTGGGGTGCTCGTGGTGCTCGACCTCGACGACTTCAAGCACGTCAACGACACCTGGGGCCACGAGGTCGGCGACCAGCTGCTCGTCGCCGTGGGGAGCCGGCTGTCCGAGACCGTCCCCGCCGGCAGCACCGTGTGCCGCTCGGGGGGCGACGAGTTCGTCCTGCTGCTGCCCCCGGGCGCCGACGCTCCGGCGCACCTCCTGTCCCGGGCCCTCGACGCGCCGGTCACCCTCGCCGGCCGGCCGTTCCCGGTCCGCTGCAGCGCCGGGTGGGTCCCGCTCGGACCGGGGAGCGAGCTCGCGCACGCCCTCGCCGACGCCGACGTGGCCCTCTACGCCAGCAAGTCCGGCGCCCGCGGCACCGCGACCCTGTTCGCCCCCGAGCAGCGGGAGCAGGTGCTCGGTCAGCTCGCGCTGGGCGCCGACCTGCGCCGACTGGTGGACGGCGACCCGACCGCCGGCGAGCTGTTCCTGCTCTACCAGCCGCTCGTCTCGCTGCCCTCCCGGCGGGTGATCGGCTGCGAGGCGCTGCTGCGCTGGCGGCACCCCACCCGCGGGCTCGTCTCCCCCGACACCTTCCTGCCGATCGCCGAGTCCCAGGGCCACGGCGCCGCGCTGGACGCTTGGGTGCTCCGCGAGGCCTGCCGCGCCGCCCAGGCCGAGATCGACCCGACCTGGTCGGTGAGCGTCAACCTGGGCCGGTCCTCCATGGTCGACCCGGACCTGGCCGGCACGGTGCGCGCCGCCCTGGCCACCAGCGGACTGGCCGCGGAGCGCCTGCACCTGGAGATCACCGAGCACGACCAGCTGCCTGCCGACGCCGGTGTCGTCCCCCTCCGCGATCTCGCCCTCGAGGGCGTCGGGGTCGCCCTGGACGACTTCGGCACCGGCTACACCTCGGTCGCCTACCTCGAGCGCTACCCGATCAGCGTGCTCAAGCTCGACCGCTCGGTCACCGGGTACGACGCCTCGGTCGGTCTGCTGCGCGGCCTGGTCGCCCTCGCCACCGGGATGGGCACCACGGTGCTCGCCGAGGGCATCGAGACCGACGAGCAGTGCGCCCGGCTGGCCACGCTCGGGGTGGACGCCGGTCAGGGCTGGCTGTTCGGTCGTCCGGTGCCGACCTCCGACCTCACAACGCACCGTCCACTGGTCACATCCTTATCCGAAAGATAAGGTTTTGCACGGTGAGAGGAGGATCCATGACTGCCGTCCCGACGGCGATCACCCAGGCGCCGCTGCGCACGATCCGTCCCCAGGACCTGGCTGCTGTCTACACCCAGCCCAACGTGCAGCTTGCCCGGCTCACCCGCGGCGGACGGGTGCGCAAGGCGGCACCGGGTCTCTACTACGCCCTGCCCGACGACCAGGACGTCACCTGGCTGCCCACGCTGGAGGCGGTCGCCGCGGGCGCTGCGACCGCCCTCTACGGCGACCGGGTCCCCGTCTTGATGCACCTGACCGCGGCCCGGCTGCACGGAGCGCTCCCCCGCGCCGTCGGCCTCGCCGTCGTCGCCGTCCCCACCCGACGGCGACCGCTGCGCCTCCTCGACCGGCCGGACGCCGTCCTCACCTTCGTGGCCCGCGACGTCGACGACCTGGACGCCGCCCTGATGCCGACGGACCTCGGCCGCGTCCTGGTCACCACGCCGGAGCAGACCGTGCTCGACCTCGCCCGGCGCCCCGAGCTGGGCGGTCTGCCGGACGAGGTCCGGGACGTCGTCCGGACGCTGCTCCCCCGCTGTGCACCCGAGCGGCTCGACCTGCTGGCCCGGGGTCAACGGATGACCCGCACCCTCGAGCGGCTCCGCGCCGAGCACCCGTGACCGCCGGCCGTCGTCCCCGCCGCGGACTCGACCCGGCCGAGGCCGCAGTGGTCCGCGACCGGTTCGGGGTGGCGGACTCCCAGGTGCTCCGCGACCACGCGATCAGCCACGTCCTCGCGGCGCTCTCCGCAGCCGGCCTGGCGGATGCGCTGCTGTTCATCGGCGGCACCGCCCTGTCCCGCACGCACCTCCCCGACCGGGACGTCACCTCGCCGGCCTTCAACGAGGTCAAGCGGCAGATCGCCGAGCTGGTGCACACGGCGCCGGTGCCCGCCTGAGCCGCTACGGTGCGGGCCCATGGCGATCAACCCCCGCGGTGCCGACCTGAAGCAGTTCCTCGCCGAGGACCCCGGCGGGCCCGTGGTCATGCTCAACCTGCTGCGCTTCGCCGACGGCGGCCGGGAGTCCTACGCCACCTACTCCCGGGCCGTCGAGCAGACGTTCCTCCCCCGCTACGGCGGCGAGGTCGTCTACGCCGGGGACGGCGGCACCCCGCTTGTCGCCGAGGAGGGCCAGGCGTGGGACGCCGTCCTGCTGGTGCGGTACCCGAGCCGGGAGGCCTTCAGCGCGATGGTGGCCGACCCCGAGTACCAGGAGTTCACCCAGCACCGGACCCAGGCGCTGACCGAGGCGGTGCTGCAGCCGACCGCCGCCCGGTAGGCCGTGGCTCAGTCCTCGGTACTGGCTGTCCGGGAGGCCAGGTACCGGGCGGTCAGCTCCGCCGGGACCCGGCCCCGGTCGCTGACGTCGATGCCCTCCGCGCGCGCCCACCGGCGCACCTGCGCCGGGGTCGGCGCCGGGACCGGCACCGGCCCGGCCGGGGCGAAGGTCTGCTCGACCCCGGCGGTGTCCGCGGCGGCTGCCAACTCGGCCTGGCAGGCGCCCAACCAGCGGTAGGTCCACTCCTGGGCCAGCGGCCGGGTCTCGCAGAACACCACCGGCACGGCGGGGAACCGGGCCTGCGCCTCGGCCAGCGCCTCCGCAGCCGCGGCGCCGGGCCAGTGCTCCAGGGAGAACAGCCGGCTGTACCGGTCCTCGACGACGACCGCCGACCGGGGCAGCGCGCTGAGCTCGGCCATCGCATAGGTCAACTTCCCGCTGCGCAGGCTGGTCACCAGGTCGGCGAGGGTCTTGCGCTCGACGGCGGCCAGCACCTCGCCGTCCCGCAGCACGGCGTAGTCGCCGGCGGCCAACCGCCGCCGGGTGGTCACCGCCTGCTGGTGGCCGAAGGTCCAGGGGTACTTCTCCGCGGTGTCGACGACGATCTCCAGCACCTGGCCGGCCGCCCGGGCGGTGGGCAGCGCAACACCCGGCCGGGCCTGCTTGCTGGTGCTGGGGGTCTGCCAGAAGACGACCTCGCGACCGCGGGCTCGGGTGAGCACCAGCTGCGAGCGGTTGCGGCGGGCCCGGGTGAGGACGAGGTCGATGGCCGGTCCGCGCCGGGTGCAGGTGCGCACCTCGTGCCGCTCGAGGACCTCGGCGTCCGCCGGCCAGCCCTCGGCCCGGTGGCAGTAGACCTTCGTCGCCCCCGGCCAGGTCTCCCGGGCCTTCAGCACGATCCCCTCGGCACCCAGCGGCACCCGGATCAGGTAGGGCAGCGACGAGTCCGGGTCAGGGTTGCGTGCCACCAGGAAGTCATCGGCCACGGCCTGCAGCCTGCCAGGCACCTGCTCGTGCTACGAGGTCATGACGATCTCGGCGCCGGGTTGACCCGGGCCGCCCGGGCCGCCGAGGCTCGAGGGGTCAGCAACGACGTCCTGGACTCCGAGAGGACCTTCTCCCGTGCTCACCTTGACCCCGCAGGCGACCACCGCGATCCGCAGCATCACCGAGAAGAGCGAGGCCGCCGAGCAGGGCGGCCTGCGCATCTCCGGCGACACCGCCGACCAGTCCCTCGCCGTCAGCCTGGCCGCGGTGCCGGCCGACGACGACCAGGTCGTCGAACAGGACGGCGCCCGGGTCTTCCTGGACGGCAAGACCGCGACCGTCCTGGACGACAAGACCCTGGACGCCGGCGCCGCCCCGTCGGGCAGCATCCAGTTCGCGATCACCGAGACGGCCGGCTGAACCCGCTCCCTGCCCCCGGCCTACGGACGGTCACGTCAGGCGCAACGCGGCGAACTCCGCCACCTGCCCGGCGATCGCCTTCTCCGTCGGCAGCCGCTCCATGGACGACGCACCGAAGAAGCCGGCGACGCCGGTGGTGCGCTCCAGCACGTACTGGGCGTCGGCGGGCTCGGCGATCGGCCCGCCGTGGCACAGCACCAGGACGTCGGGGCGCACCGCCACCGCCGCGTCGCGCAGCTCCTGCACCCGCGCGACCGCGTCGTCCAGGGTCATCGCGGTCTGCGCGCCGATGGTCCCGCTGGTCGTCAGGCCCATGTGCGGCACCAGCACGTCCGCCCCGGCCTCGGTCATGGCCACCGCCTGCTCGGCGTCGAACACGTAGGGCGCCGTCACCAGACCACGCTCGTGGGCGGCGCGGATCATCTCGACCTCCAGGCCGAAACCCATGCCGGTCTCCTCGAGGTTCGCCCGGAACGTCCCGTCGATCAGCCCCACCGTCGGGAAGTTCTGCACCCCGGCGAACCCGATCCGCACCAGCTCGTCGAGGAACGGGCCCATCAGCCGGAACGGGTCGGTGCCGCACACCCCGGCGAGCACGGGGGTGTCCTGCACGACCGGCAGCACCTCGCGGGCCATGTCGACGACGATCGCGTTCGCGTCGCCGTAGGGCATCAGCCCGGCCAACGAACCGCGGCCGGCCATCCGGTAGCGCCCGGAGTTGTAGATGATCAGCAGGTCGACCCCACCGGCCTCCGCGGCCTTCGCCGACAGGCCGGTGCCGGCGCCCGCGCCGATGATCGGCCGGCCGGCAGCGGCGGTCGCCAGCAGTCGAGCTCGTGCCGTTGCGGCGTCCATCAGTTCCCCTCGGCGGTGATCAGGGCGTGCAGTCGCTCGGCGGCCAGCCGGCCGAAGCCGGGGTCGTTGATCGCGCCGTCCCAGTCGGTGACCGGCACGTCGGTGCCGGCCAGCCCCTCCCGGACGGCGCCGAAGAGGGCCTCGTCCGCGTCGGGGTCGGCGAACGGCCCACCGGGGACGTCGATCCCCGACACCCCGCCCACCGGCAGCAGCACCTCGGCCGGGCCGGTGGCCGCGCCGACCTTGGCCGCCACCCGCCGTCCCAGCTCCGCGCTCTCCTCAGCCGTGGTGCGCATCAGCGTGACGGTGGGGTTGTGCACCAGGAACTGCCGATCGGCGAACTCAGCCGGCACCGTCTCCCGGCCGCCGAAGTTGACCATGTCCAGCGCACCGACGCTCACCACCTGCGGGATGCCGCGCCGTCCGGCCGCCTCCAGCCGGTGCGGACCGGCGGTGAGCACCCCGCCCACCAGGTCGTCGGCGAGCTCGGTGGTGGTCAGGTCGAGCACACCGGCGAGCAGCCCGGCATCGGCCAGGCCCTCCAACGCGCGGCCGCCGGCGCCGGTCGCGTGGAAGACCAGCACCTCGTAGCCGAGCTCGGTGAGCCGGGCCCGAGCCTAGTCGACCGCGGGCGTGGTGAGCCCGAACATGCTCGCGCCGACCAGCGGCGCGTCGTCGGTCGCCGGCTCCGCCGTCCGACGCTCGTAGGCGACGGCCATGCCGGCCGCGGCGGCGGCGGCGTTGCCGAGCACCGCCCGCGAGATCGAGTTCAGCCCCGAGATGTCGACGACGGAGTACATGAGCGTGACGTCGGACTGCCCGACGTAGGGCGCGACGTCCCCCGACGCCATCGTCGACACCAGCAGCTTCGGGACGCCGACCGGCAGCGCCTGCATCGCCGGCGCCGCGATCGACGAGCCACCGGACCCACCGACGGCGAGGACGGCGTGCAACCTGCCCTGCTCGAGCAGATCCCGGACGACGGCTGCCGCGCCCTTCCCCATCGCGTCCATCACCGCACCGCGGTCACGCGCTGCGAGCAGCGGGCCGACGTCCACCCCCGACCGGGAGGCGACCTCGGACGACGGGACGTCGGCCGCGGCGTCCTCGGTGAAGCTGCCGACGTCGACCGTGACGACCTCGCAACCGGCGGCCTCCAGCTGCGCGCGCAGCCAGCTGTACTCCTCGCCCTTGGTGTCCAGCGTGCCCAGCAGAACCACGGTCGCCATCGACCGCCTCCTGTCGTCGAGGGGGATGGGGGGGGGTCAGCGCCGACGCAGCGACGCGTCGGTGATCGCGGGCGGGGCGTACCCGGCGTCGTCGGCCCGGATGTTGGTCCCCGGCGGCACGATCGCGTCGATGGCGTCCAGCACGTCGTCGGTCAGGACGACGTCCACCGCCGGGAGCTGGCTGGTGAGCTGCTCCATCGTCCGCGGTCCGATGATCGACGACGTCACCCCCGGGTGCGCGATGGTGAACGCGATCGCCAGCTGCGGCAGGCTCACCCCGGCCTGCTCAGCCACCCCGGCCAGGGCGTCGGCGGCGTCCAGCTTGCGCTGGTTGATCGGGTCCGACAGGTCGTAGCGCGAGGCCATCCGGCCGCCCATCGCCGAGGCGCGGTGCGTCTCGGGGGCGTCGGCGCCCTTGCGCCACTTGCCCGACAGCCAGCCACCGGCCAGCGGGCTCCACACCAGCGTGCCCATGCCGTACTCCTGGGTCACCGGCAGCAGCTCCCGCTCGATGCCGCGCACCAGCATCGAGTACGGCGGCTGCTCGCTGACGAACCGGCCGGAGTGCCGCACCGACGCCGCCCACTGCGCCTGCACGACCTGCGAGGGCAGGAAGGTCGAGGACCCGAAGTAGCGGATCTTGCCCGCCCGCTGCAGGTCGGTCAGCGCGTCGAGGGTCTCCTCGATCTCGGTGTCCGCCGAGGGGCGGTGGATCTGGTACAGGTCGATGTGGTCGGTCTGCAGCCGCCGAAGGCTCCTCTCCACCTCGGTCACCAGCCAGCGGCGGCTGTTGCCCTGCTGGTTGGGGTCCTCCCCCATCGCGCCGTGCGCCTTGGTCGCCAGGACGACGTCGTCCCGCCGTCCCCCGGCCAAGGCCTTGCCGACGATCTCCTCGGACTCCCCCGCCGAGTACACGTCCGCGGTGTCCACGAAGTTGATCCCCGCGTCCAGGGCGGCGTGGATGACCCGGACCGACTCGTCGTGGTCGGTGTTCCCCCACGCGCCGAACATCATGGCTCCCAGGCAGAGCGGGCTGACCTTGACGCCGGTGCGACCGAGCGTGCGCATCTCCATGGGTCGTTGCATGCCCCCACCAACCCGTCGCACACACGGCGTCGCTCCTGGGCTCGGGGCGTGCGTGACCCGTCAGACGAAGGCGCGCTCCCGCAGCTTCTCCTCGGCCTCGGTCGGCAGGTGGACGTCCAGGAAGAGCTCGTCGACGGTGAAGTACGAGCCGCCCCGTGCCGAGCGGGCCGCGACGACGGCGTCGGCGAGCCCCGGGGCGATGTCGCAGACCGACGCGATCGCCGAGGCAGGCGCACCGTTCAGGTCGACCAGCCCGCCGTCGTCGTAGCCGCGGCCGAGGTCCGGGCGGCCGATGCCGAGCTCACGTGCCATGGACCGGTCCCGAGCGATCAGCTCGCGGGTCTCCGCGCGGCGGGTGCGGGCGGCCAGGATCGAGGCGATCGCCGGGTCGGTGTGCAGCGGCCGGGCGGTCGGGACCACCCCGCCGTACACCTCGCGCCGCAGACCGTTCAGCTTCACGACCGACACGACCGCGGCCGCCAGCGCCGAGAACCCGCCCAGTGTGCTGAACACCGAGTCCGGTGTCGTGCCGTCGGGGTTCCGGTCCGGCGTCAGGACCAGGAGGACGACGAGCCACGCCGTCACCGCGGTGAACGCGACCGCCCACCGGCGGACGTCGGGCCCGTGCAGCTGCTGGGCCGCGTGCCAGAACGGGACGCAGGCCAAGAAGCCGACCGACAGCCCGGCCACCCAGAGGTACCAGCGCCCGGTGCCGGTCGCCGAGACCGTCTCCTGCGGGGAGGCCGTCACCGGCCGACCGCCGGGAGGGGCTGCGCGGCCCAGCCACCGTCACCGCGGGGCGGCAGCGCCCCGGCGGCGTGCACGGACACCAGCGGCAACGGCGGTGCGGCCTGGTCGAACTCGGTGTGCTGCCACTTCCACCGCTGGATGCGCGGGATCACCCAGAGCAGGTAGACGCCCAAGGTGATGAAGGAGAGGAACAGCCACTTGAGCCAGTTGCCGAACAGGCCGATCGCCGAGCCGGTGAACCGGAGCTGGAAGCCGTCGATGTAGGAGTGCTTGGCCCGCCAGCGCTCGTTGAGCACCAACGCGAACGGGTAGCAGATGCCGAGCGTGAAGACGGTGATGGCCAGGCCGAGCAGTGCGGTGCCGACGTAGGTCGCGGCGCCGCCGTCGAAGCGGAAGCGAGCAGAACGCATGGTGTCCCCCGTGGGTGGCTGATGGAGCCGCGCCAGGTTAGGTAGGGGAACGACACCGGACGGTTCCGACACACCCGACTCCGGCAGGGACGGGGCACGTGTGGCAGAGGAGACGAAACCGACACCGCGCGGTACCGGACGGTGTCGTCTGCGCCGATGGGGTCCCCGGCACGACGCCGCACCACGGAGCAACGGGGGAACCACGATGACGCAGCACGTCCAGGACCAGTCCGCACGAGCAGCACGGGCCCAGGAGGGTGTCCTGCGGACGCCGCTCCTCCGCCGTCCTGCCGCCTGGGGAGCAGCGGCGACCGTCCTGGCCGCCTTCGTCCTGGGTGGTTGCGGCAGCGACGAGCCCGCCGCCACCAGCGCGGCGACCTCGGCCAGCACCGCCGCCCCGACCACCGAGGCGCCCGCGACCACGCCGGCACCCGCCCCGGCACCCGCACCCGCGGTCACCCCCACGACCGTGGCAGCGCCGGTCGTGGACTTCGCCATGCCCGACCTCGTCGGCACCGACCTGCAGACCGCCCAGGACACCATCCAGACCTACGGCGTCTTCCTCACCGTGTCCCACGACCTGCTCGGCACCCGCAACCAGGTGCTCGACTCGAACTGGATCGTCTGCGACCAGAACGTGGCGGCCGGGCAGCAGGTCACCGGCGAGGTCGAGGGCTCCATCGACTTCGGCGTGGTGAAGCGCGAGGAGGGCTGCCCCTGACGCAGGGGCCGGCTAGGTCCTCGCCGCCTGACGCAGCCGCCGGCGCTCAGCGACCGGCGGCCTTGGCCGCCTCGCGCCAGCGGCGGCGGGCGTCGGCCACGAAGCCGTGCAGCGGGTGCGCCTTGTTCTCCGCCTGGTTGAGCGGGGGCTCCAGCTCGGCGATGACGTCGGACTCCACCGTCCACGGCTCGGCGTGCTCGGCCCAGCTGACGTGCAGCGTCTGCGCCATCCAGTCCGACAGCGCCAGCTCGTCCTTGTTCACCAGCACAGGTCGCGTCGTCCACCGGCTCTTCCAGCCCTGCTGCTCGGTGAGCAGCGCGGCCAGGGAGCGCCGCAGCGTCGACGACCCCGTCGTCCCGCGGATGTGGTCACCCACCACCCGCGAGCGCAGCGTCGCCGCCGACGTCGCCCCGCTGGGCGCGATGCCGACGTACAGCAGCTGCACCGGGGCGGTCGGGTGCCGCGGGCCCGAGATGCCGGGCAGTGCGCCGAAGCGCCCCCACCAGGCGTAGATGCCGGGCACCGATGGCACCGCCGTCATCGCTTCCGGTACCGGCACGGGCAGGGAGTGCAGCGCATCGACCACGGGGTCCACGACGGACAGTCAACCCTGGCCTCCTACGGTCGAGCGGTGCCTCCCTCCCCCGACCCGGCCGTGACCGGACGCCGGTCGATCCTGGTGCGGGTCCTCGGCGGGGTCGGCGTGCTCGGCATGGCCAGCCCGCTGATCTGGGTGGTGGCGCTGGCCGTCATGTGGTTCGTCGCGCGGGACCAGCTCGACGGAGGGCTCGTCTTCACCGTCTTCGGGACGACGCTGCTGGCGATGGTGGTCGGCGTCCTCCTGTTCGGCCTGGCCGACCGGCTCGACCAGCGCGGCAAGGCCCCCGCCGGCGAGGACGACGCAGCCTCCGAGCTGCCCTGACCCGGGGGTGTCCGCACATCCCTCAGGGTGTGCGGTCATCGCGATGCGCGGACACCCGCAGGGACGACCGGACACCCCGGCCGGAGATGCTCAGCCGACCAGGTCCTCGGCGTCCGGCACCGTGCCGGCGGAGTCGGCGACCCCGCGGGCGAGCACCGCGGTCAACCCGGTGAGCGTGCCGGCCGGACCCATCGGACCGTCGGCGACCAGGTACTCCCGCGCCCCCAGGTAGGAGTGCGTACCGGCGTCGAAGATCCACTCGTGCCGCTGGCCGTTCCGCACCAGGGCCACCCCGATCCCGGCGCGGCCGGCGGCGTCCTGCGCCCCGGGTACGACCTCGACGCCGGGGATCAGCGCCACCGCGCGGTAGAGCGCAGCGTCGACGGCGGGTGGGGCCAGGCTCTCCTGCAGCAGGCTCCCGATCGCGAGGAACGCCGCGAGGTCGTCGGACGCGGTCGCCCGCACCTGGTCCAGCAGCTGCTGCGGGTCGGTCGGGAGCTGGGCGAGCACCTCGTAGCGGGCGGGATCGCCCCCGCCGCCGAGCTCGAGGTTCAGCCGGGTGTCCACGCCGTCCTCGCGGATCAGGCCGATCCCGCCGTCCGGCTCCTGCGAGAGCCAGACCTCCCGGTCCTGCAGCCCCTCGAACACCGCCGGCCCGGTGCCCTCGTAGGCCGGGGTCGCGTCGATCGAGGCGCTCAGGCTGCGCACGTACACGTACTGGTCGGCCTGCGGCACGGGCACCGACGCCGCCGCTGCGGCCGTGGCGATCTCTCCCAGGACCTCCGGCGTGCGGGCGGCGTTCCCGGCGAGCACCTCGACGGTCGCCGGGTCGGCAGCGGGCTCGCGGGTCGGCGGCGTCCCGGACACCAGGACGGCGACGACGGCGGCCGCGGCGACCACCCCCACCGGCACGGTCAGCACCGGCCACCACCGGCGCCTCCGCCGGACCGGGGCGCCGAGGCCGTCGTCCACCCGGGACCGCAGCCGGGCGAGCTGGGCGACCTCGGCGACGGTCGGGGCACCGCTGCCCACCGGGTCGGCCTCGCAGAGGAGCAGGTCCAGGTCGTCGGGGGTGCGGCTCATCGTCGGCCTCTCTGGGGTGCGGCGTCCGGTACGGGGGTGGGGTCGGTCTCGGCCAGCACGGCTCGCAGGCGTTGCCGGGCCCGGTGCAGCCGGACCCGCAGGGCGGCCGGGGAGCACCCGAGCACCTCGGCGGCCTCGGCCGGCGACAACCCATCCCAGGCAATGAGCGTCAGCAGCTCCCGGTCGTCGTCGCGCAGCTGGGCCAGCGCCCCGGCCACCGCCTCGCCGGCCCCGGGTTGGGGCGATGGCTCCCGCTCGGCGACGTCGGCCGCCCGGGACAGCAGGGCCGCGCGCCGGTCCCGCGCCCGCAGGTGGTTGGCCGCCACCCGGCGCGCGATGGCCAGCAACCACGGCAGGGCGAACTCCGGCGCGTCGGTCTGCCGTCGCCAGGCCACCGTGAACGTCTCGGTGACCACGTCGTCGACGTCGGCAGGGTCCACGCGGCGACGGGCGTAGCGCAGCACGGCCAGCGCGTGCTCCTGCCAGAGCTGCTCCAGCCGCACCTCCGCCGCGGAGGTCATGCCCGTCGTCCTGCTGCTGCGCCCACGTCGGGGTCAGTGTCCGGCAGACCCGCCCGCGTTACAGGGCGGCCCGCGTCGTCCTCGGGCGAGGATGTTGGCGAACACAGCTCGGCAGTACGGCATGCACGTCAACGGCGCTCACGAGCAGAGGACGACGTGGATGTCAGTGGTTCGAACTAGCGTTCGATCCATGCAGACGACCCCGCCCGCGGAGCTCGACGAGCTGATGTCCAGAGCCGCAGCCACCCTCTCCTCCGGCCTGCGGAAGGGACTCGAGAGTCCGACGCCCGGCGCCCTGCTCGGCATGGCGTCGATGCTGCTCGCCCTCTTGAGCGCCCCCGAGGTGGATCCGGGCAACACGACTGCCGTCGTCCGCGGGCTCGCGGCGCAACATCGCCCCGAGGCCTCAGCAGGCGCGCTGGCGATCGCCACCCTTGCCGACGACGCTGGTCTGCGCAGGTGGGCCCGTCGAGACTTGGCTGACCGCGGGTACGCCGTCCCACGATGGCTCGCCGAGCTGCACCGCGCCGCCCCGTCCGGTCGTGCGTTCGAGATCTCCGGTCCGTTCCGCGACCGCGACGACCTCGTCGTCGGCGTCACCCTCCCGACCGGACACCCGCTCACCGCCGTCGTCCGGATCGACAACGAGTTCGGCGGTCGGGCTGTCGGCGGCGCCCTGTTCGAGCTCCCTGTCGACGAGACGCTCGAGCACCTCCAGCCTCCCGACGACGCGGACGTCCACATCCGCAACATCGACGCGGCCGACGCCCGCGCCCGCATCGCCGCGAGCTTCAGCCACATCGATCTCCCACTCGCCTCGCGAACGGACTGGCACAGCCAGCGACCTCTCGTGCGCTGGCTGCTGACCCGCCTGCCGACCGGTGGCGAGCCACGAGTGCCCGGCCAGGTCGACGACGTCGACGTGGACCACGTCCTCCGCCGGTTCCTCGCGAGCCCATGGGGCCGGCCGTGGGTCCGAGGCCACTTGTCCGCTTTGGCCGAGCACGTCCTCGGCGACGGCCTGGCCAACGGTCTCGGCGACCCGCTGCTGTGGGCGCCGCACCACGTGGCCCGCCTCCTCGACCCGACTCATCGCCACATCGACGCGGACGAGCTCGATGCAGTCCGCACCCCCGAGCTGCTGCGCGACCTGATCCGCTACGGGCACGGCGAGCGCGGCCTACGACAGGAACTGACCGACAGGTCACTGCGTGAGGTCGACCGGTGCGCCGACGCATTCATCAGATCGGTTCGAGCCCGGGAGGAGGCAGCGTGAGCGCGGCAGGACCGCTCCCCGCGCCGGCCACGTCCATCCGGACCACGAGCCGGGCCTTCCACGCCTGCGCGAGTTGCCTCCTGACGATGGCATCGGCGTCCTTCGCGACAGCGGCAGCACGGCGGTCTTCGCCGTCGACCGGGTTGAGCAGCATGGCGGGGACGCTTCCCCCACCGACGAGGTCCAGGACTCCTTCGACGAGGAACCGGGCGGCCACCCGGTCGGCGTCGTCATCACCGCCTCGGTCGCCACCGGTTGATCAGTCGACGGTCTCCCACGCATCACCGGTGAAGGGCTGCTCGTCCGGATCGGCCTGCCCCTCCAGGCGCACGAGCAGCCGCAGGCGACTGCCCACCTCCGGACCGTTCACCCGGACGACCGACAGCCGGACGTCGTCGACCGAGTGGACGAAGTCCAGCAGGACGTCCGGGACATAACCGAGCGGCTGGTCGTCACCCTCGACGACGAGTACGGCTCGTGCATTCGTCCAGTTGTCGGGGTCAGGCCTGAGGAACAGAGCGTCGCCGACGCACAGTCGGCCAACCCGTTCATCGGCACCCGGCACGTGCCGCATGCCGTGCACGAGAAAGGTCGCGTGCGTGCTGCCGTCGGCGGCGACCTCGGGGATCGGCAGCAGCATGATGCCGTCGCCTGCTCGCTGCCCCCCGGATCGCGCGAGCACCTCGAGCGGGGTCACGTCGCCCGACAGGTCGAGCGCGGCCAGGTACATCGGGTGCTCAGGGCGACGCGGGTCCATGATCCGCTCCGCGAACAGAGGGAAGAGGCCGTCGGAGCGGTAGGAACGGCCGGTGTCGGAGAACCCGAGGAAGGGCCGGAACCCAGGGCGTGCAACGGCCGACCGGAGGTAGTGGAACGTGTACTGGCCCGCGGTGGGTGCACCCAGGACCCCGACCGGGCGGTAGAAGCCCTCGGCATCCTTCTCCGTGACCATCAACCGGTGGTGCTGGACGTGGGCGCCGCGCACCACGGTCGCGATCTCATCGACAGTCATCGAGCACCCTCCTCCGGTTGATGACCAGCAGTTGTTCGCAAAAGGTACGAGCAGGGTCCGACATTCGCGGTATTCCGTCGAGTGCACCACGGATGTCGTCGAGCTCCACCGCTTCCAGGGTCGACAACCAGTGCGCCCGGGCCGCCGTTCCCGCCTGGTCCAGTGCATCCGCAGCGACCGCGGTCAACGGGACCCTGGCACCGTCCTCGAACTTCCTGGCGAAGGCCTTGTCGGCGTACGCCGCCAGGCCGACGGAGTCCGCGGCCAGCGCAGCACGACGCGCCTCCGTGAGCGACGAGCCCAGCGCGGCACCGTGGTCGTAGGACGCAGCCAGCGTGACGACGCCGTCCTCGTCACGGAGCACCGCCCAGTTCTCCTCGTGCCGGTCGAGGTTGCCGATCCACGCGTCGAGCACCAGGTAACCGGCCAAGGCGGCCACGGCCGTCGGGACACCTGATGCCCCCGTCGGTGGACCCACGTCGAAGGCACGCAGCCGGTCGACGATGTTCTGGACCGAGTGCCCGACGTGGTTGCGGGGTGGCCGCCCGCGGCTGTCCCGGTATCGATAACCCGGGATGTCCGCCAGCAGGTTGGCACCGTTCTGGAACTCGGTCGACGGTTCCGCGAGGTCCTTGCAGACGACACCCGGTTCAGCCCCGTCCCCGCGCCGCACGTGGGCGAGTTCGACCTCGGCACACGGGACCCCGATCAACGACGCCAGCCGCTCGGCCGCCTTCTCCGACCAGTCCTCCCCCTGGAGCTCACCGGTCGCCGCAGCCCTGCGCGTGGCCTTGTACAGCCACTGGACGCCGTTCGGGTCGCGCCGCCACTGGTTCGCCCCGCTGCCGCGGGCCTCGATCTGGATCGTCTCCCAGTCGCTGACATCCACCTCGATCGCCTCGGCCACGGCGCGACGGTAGCCAGCAGGTCCGACACCGCGCCGGGTTCGGAAGGGCCACGCACGTCCCGCGCACCACCAGCACCGAGCTGTGTCCGCATCGAGAGCGTCCGCGAATTCCTGTGGGTGAGCGGGCCCTGCGATGGGCGCACACCCGCAGGGATCCGCGGACACCCCGGGTCGTGGGTGATCCCTGACGGTGGCGGGGCGGTGCAACGGCCTCGCACCGTGCAGAACGACCGCCGACCCCTACGACAGCAGCGGCGCCAGCTCCGCCGCGCAGAGCCGCGCCGCGTCCAGGCACTCCACCGGCACCTCCCCGCGCGGTGAGCTGATCGCCACCGCCGCCACCAGCCCGCCGGAGGCATCCAGCACCGGCACGGCCAGGCAGGCCACGCCGACGTGCAGCTCGCCGCTCTGCCCGGCCCAGCCCTGCGCGCGGACCTCGTCCAGCAGCAGGTCCAGCCGGTGCACCCGGGTCACCGTCGCCGGGGTCACCGCGGCCAGCCGGGCCGTGCCCGGCAGCAGCTGCCAGTCCGGGACGGCGGCCAGCAGCAACCGGCCGGCCGCGCTCGCGTGCAGGTGCCGCTCCACCAGCGCCACCGCCCCCAGCGGCAGGTCGGGGTCGACGTCGACCACCTTCAGCGACCTCGCCCCGTACCGGACCAGGTGCACCCCGGCCCGTACCCGGCCGCGCGCCTGCGCCAGCACCGCCCGGGCCGCAGCGGGCGGGGCGACCGGCGTCCCCGCGCCGAGCAGGCCCTCCACCCGGGCGCCGAGCGCGAACCCGTGCAGGTCGGGCAGCCGGACCAGCCACTCCTCCCCCACCAGCAGGTTGAGCAGCCGGTAGGTCGTCGCCGGCGGCAGCCCGAGCTCCTCGGCCAGCTCCCCCGCGGTCACCCCCGGCCCGGCGCCGGCCACCGCCTCGAGCACCTCCAGCGCCGAGCGCACCGCCTGCGGCTGGCGGCCGGTCACCCCGCGGTCGACGTCCACCTCAGCGGTCCCGTGGGGCGAGGACCGAGCCCGTGGTCGCCGAGTCGTAGACGCCCACCCCGGTCAACCGGTCCGGATCGCGCAGCCGCCAGAACAGCCACAGCAGCGGACCGCCCAGCCACAGCACCACGAACACCCCGACCACCGCCCCGCCGAGCAGCACCGCGCCCAGCAGCACCAACGAGCCCAGCACCGCGGCCAGCACGCCCCCGACCAGCGGGCCCGGGGTCAGCTCGTCGATCCGGCGCAGGAACCGGGGCATCGCCGCGCAGGCCAGCACGTAGGCCAGCAGATAGCCCATCGCCGAGACGGTCAACGACCCGGCCAGCACCGTCCGCGGCGCGACGCCGGCGGCCAGCAGCACCACCGGGACGCCGGCCACCGGCGGCAGCACCGACAGCAGCGCCACCCACGGCGTGCCGAACCGCCGCGACGTCCGCCCGGCCGCGGCCGGCAGCACCCGCTCCCGGCCCATCGAGAACAGCACGCGGCCCAGCGCGTTCACCGAGCCGGTCACGCAGGCGAAGAACGACGCCACGATCCCGGCGTCCAGCAGGCCGGACAGCACGCCGAGCCCCTGCAGGTCGGCCAGCCGGCCCACCGGCACCGCGGAGTCCAGCACGTCGGCCGGCGCCGTCCGCAGCAGCAGCACCTGCGCCGCCCCCGCGGCCAGGAACAGCACCCCGGCCACCACCGGCGTCCACAGCACCGCCCGCGGCACGGCCACCAGCGGACGGCGGGCCTCCACCCCCAGCGTCGACGCGCTCTCGAACCCCATGAACCCGGCCACCGCCAGCACCGCGCCCACCGCCAGCCCACCCGGACCGGGCGTCGCCGTGGTCACCTCGTTGACCGCCCCGGTCCCCCGCTCCAGCACCACCAGCGCGGTGAGGACGGCGACCACCAGCGCGATCGACACCACCTCCAGCGCCAACGCGACCCGGGCGGACAAGGCGATGCCCCGCAACGTCGTGGCGACCGCGGCCACCCCGAGCAGCGCCGCCAGCAGCGCCGAGCTCAGCGGGGTCGGCGCGAGCCCGAGCAGCGACCCGAGGTAGGCACCCGCCCCTGCCAGCGCCGACACCCCGACCGAGGCATAGCCGATCACCAGCGCCCAGCCCGCGACCAGCGCACCGCCTGGGCCCAGGCCCTTCGCGGTGTAGCTGTAGAGCCCGCCGACCGCGGCCATCCGCCGGGCGAACTGGGTCAGGCACCAGCCGACCCCGACCAGCAGCGCGGTCGCGGCCAGCAGCACCCACGGCGTCGCCGCCCCGGCCGGCACCAGCACCAGCGCCGGGACGGCGACCATGGCCGCCGAGGGCGCCAGCGCGGACACCGACTGGGCCAGCACCTCCACGAAGCTCAGCCGCCGTCGGCGCAGGCCGGCGACCGGTGACCGGGCCGGGAGCGTGGCAGGCTGTCGCACGTCGGCAGGCTAGAGGTGGCCGGTGTCCCGTGGGCGATCCGCGAATGAGAATGGTGACGCGCAACACTCCCGATCGGCGTCGCACGGACGTCGTCGGAACATGACGCGGCGGTAACCGGCGTCACACCGGATCGGGCCAGGGTTCCGGGCAGTCCTGTCCCGCTGCCCCAGGAGCCCCCGTGGCCACCACCTCAGATCCGGCACCACCGACCACCGCTCCCACCGACCACCGCCTCTCCGGCAAGCTCGGCGTCGGCGCCATCGTGTTCATGGTCGTGGCCGCCGCCGCGCCGCTGACCGTCGTCGCCGGCACCGTGCCGATCGGCATCGCCGCCGGCAACGGACCGGGCTACCCGGCCACCTACCTCGTCTCGGCGATCGTGCTGGCCTTCTTCGCCGTCGGGTTCACCGCGATGACCCGGCACGTGCCGAACGCCGGCGCCTTCTACTCCTACATCGGCGTGGGCCTGGGCCGCGGCTGGGGCCTGGGCAGCGCGCTGGTCGCCCTGGTCAGCTATGTGACCGTGCAGGGCGC
Source organism: Klenkia terrae (assembly GCF_037083865.1). NCBI lineage: Bacteria > Bacillati > Actinomycetota > Actinomycetes > Geodermatophilales > Geodermatophilaceae > Klenkia > Klenkia terrae. The sequence continues at coordinate 119,652 of NZ_JBAPLV010000011.1, forward strand.
CGTCTACGGCTACATCGGCTTCGCGCTTGGTGGCCTGGTCGAGTCCTACGGCGGGCCGTCGCTGCCCTGGTGGCTGTGGACCTTCGTCGTCATGGCCGTCACCGGCGTGCTCGGCTTCCGGCACATCGAGCTGTCCAGCAAGGTGCTCGGCGTCCTGCTGGTCGCCGAGGTCGGCATCGTGCTGCTCCTCGACGCCGTCGTCGTCGGCAAGGGCGGCACCGACGAGGGCCTGTCCAGCGCGTTCCTCAACCCGACCGAGGTGCTCTCGGGCGCCCCCGGGCTCGGGCTGATGTTCGCCATCGCCGGGTTCATCGGCTTCGAGGCCACCGCGATCTTCCGCGACGAGGCCCGCGACCCCGACCGGACCATCCCCCGCGCCACCTACGCCGCGCTGGCGATCATCGGCGTGTTCTACACCGTCAGCGCCTGGGCCGTGGTCAGCGCCTGGGGCGACAGCGCGGTGGTCGCCGAGGCCGCCGCGGACCCCGGCAACATGCTCGTGGTCACGGCGCAGAACTACCTGGGGACGGCGGCCGGCGACGTCATGCAGGTCCTGTTCATCACCAGCCTCTTCGCCGCGGTGCTGAGCTTCCACAACGTGCTGAGCAGGTACTTCTTCTCCCTCGGCAACACCGGCGTCGTCCCGGCGTCCTTCGGCCGGAGCCACCCGACGCACTCCTCGCCGCACGTCGCCTCGCTGGTGACCACCGTCGTCGGCGCCGTCCTCATGGCGGCCAGCGCGATCGCCGGCCTGGACCCGGTGCTCGAGGTCTTCACCTGGCTGGCCGGGATCGCCAGCGTCGGCATCGTCGGGCTGATGCTGCTGGCCTGCGTCGCCGTCCTGGTGTTCTTCCGGCGCACCGGGGTGGACCGCCGGCCCTGGCAGACCGTCGTCGCACCCGCCCTGGGCGTGCTCGGGCTGACCGCGATCCTCGTGCTGCTGGTGCAGAACCTGCCCCTGCTCATGGGTGGCTCGACCGCCCTGGGCGTCGGCGCCGGCGTCCTGCTGCTCGTCGCCCTCGCCGCCGGGTTCGTCCTGGCCAAGGCCCGTCCGTCCGCCGCCCGTGACCTCGTCCGCGCCACCCGCGCGGACGCCGCCCCGCAGATCTGAGGAGACCAGCGATGACCACCACCGAGAACCGCACCGCCACCCACCCGCTGTCCCGGATGACCGCCGAGGAGATCGAGATCGCCCGCGGGCTCGTCGCCGACGCCGGCCTGGTGCAGCCCAGCACCGTGTTCGTCTACGTCGGCCTGGCCGAGCCGCACAAGCGCGACGTGCAGGAGTTCACCCCCGGCAGCCCGGTCGAGCGCCGGCTGCGGCTGCTGCTGCTGGACCGCGCCACCGGCGCCGGCCGCGACGTCCTGGTCTCGGTCACCGCCGGGACCGTCGTGTCCGACACCGAGATCGACGGCGTCGCCGACGGCCAGGTGCCGATCACCGATGCCGAGTTCGAGGCGATCGAGCCGATCCTTGCCGCCGACGAGGGCTGGGTCGCCGCGATGGCCAAGCGCGGTCTGGACGTCGCCGACGTCCGCGCCGTCCCGCTGTCGGCCGGGTCCTACTACCCCGAGGAGCACGGGCACCGCGTCGTCCGGGTGCTCGGCTTCCACCAGGCCGACCCCGACGACCTGCCCTGGGCGCACCCGGTGGACGGCGTCGTCGCCTACGTCGACATCACCCGCGGGATCACCACCGCCGTCCACGACCACTTCGACCTGCCGGTGCCCGCCGAGCGCGTCTCGCTGGAGGGCACCCCGCGCGACCTCAAGCCGATCGAGATCACCCAGCCCGAGGGCCGCTCGTTCACCCTCGAGGACGACGTCGTCCGCTGGGCCGGCTGGGAGTTCCGGATCGGCTTCGACGTCCGCGAGGGCCTGACCATCAACCAGCTCTCCATCGACGGCCGGTCGGTCGTGCACCGTGCCTCGATCGCCGAGATGGTCGTGCCCTACGCCGACCCCTCACCGGTCCGGTTCTGGCAGAACTACTTCGACACCGGCGAGTACCTCTTCGCCCGGTACACCAACTCCCTCGAGCTGGGCTGCGACTGCCTCGGCGACATCCAGTACCTGGACGCGACCATCGCCGACGAGACCGGCGCCCCGCGGGTCATGCGCAACGCCATCTGCATGCACGAGGAGGACTACGGCGTCGCCTGGAAGCACACCGACATGTTCACCGGGATGGCCGAGACCCGGCGCTCGCGGCGGCTGGTGGTCAGCTTCTTCACCACGATCGGCAACTACGACTACGGCTTCTACTGGTACCTCTACACCGACGGCACCATCCAGCTGGAGTCCAAGGCGACCGGCGTGGTGTTCACCTCGGCCTACCGCGGCGAGGAGCACCCCTACGCCACCGAGATCGCCCCGGGCCTGGGTGCGCCGTTCCACCAGCACCTGTTCTCCGCCCGGCTGGACATGGCCGTGGACGCCGCCGACGGCTCGGGCAACACCGTGCACGAGGTGGACGCCGTCCGGGTGCCGATGAGCGACACCAACCCCTACGGCAACGCCTTCACCCGCTCGCTGACCCCGATCACCCGGGAGTCCGAGAGCGGCCGGTCCACCGACGCCACCAAGGGCCGGACCTGGCACGTCGTCAACCCCGGCAAGACCAACCGCCTGGGCCAGCCGGTCGGCTACGCGCTGCACCCGGAGAACGCCCCGGTCCTGCTGGCCGACGACGAGAGCTCCATCCACCAGCGGGCCACCTTCGCCACCAAGTCGCTGTGGGTGACGGAGTACGACCCGGCCGAGCGCTATCCCGCGGGCGACTTCGTCAACCAGCACCCCGGGGCGGCGGGTCTGCCCGCGTTCATCTCCGGCGACGCCCCGCTGGAGGACACCGACGTCGTCCTCTGGCACACCTTCGGGCTGACCCACTTCCCGCGGCCGGAGGACTGGCCGGTCATGCCCACCGACTACGCCGGCTTCGTGCTGAAGCCGGTCGGGTTCTTCGACGCCAACCCCGCGCTCGGGATCCCCGCGTCGACGTCCTCGCACTGCGCGGGCAAGGGGTGACCAGCGCGGTCGCCGTCCGGTCCGGGGCGCTGACACCGGGCCGGACGGCGGTGGCGCTGTCGCTGGTCTCGGTCGTCGTGCACGCCGGGCTGCTCGAGCGCGACTCCCTGGGCTCCTGGGCGATGGTCGGCCTGGCGCTGGCCTGCCTGCCGTGCGCGGGCCGGCTGTGGTCGGGCCCGAGCCGCGGCACCTGGGCCACCGTCGCGCTGCTGGACGCCGGGATGCTGGTGCTGCACGTCCAGCTCATGGCTGGCATGCACCACCACGGCGGGACGACGCTGCCGGTGTGGCTGATGGTCGCCCAGCTCGCCCTGGCCGCCTGGGGTCTCCGCCCGGCCCGCCGCTGACCCGTCCACGGCGTGGATCAGGTGGGACGACGACCGTGCATCCTCGGCCGCCGACGTCGGTGGCTGAGGATGCGCATCGCCCGTCGGAGCTGATCCACGCCGCGGAGGGCGGGCGCGCATGCTGGGCGCGTGCCCTCCCCCACCGTGCTCGTCTCCGGCGCCAGCATCGCCGGACCCACCACCGCCTCCTGGCTCGCCCGCGCCGGGTACGAGGTCACCGTCGTCGAGCGGTTCGCCGCCCTGCGCGACGACGGGCAGAACATCGACGTCCGGGGTGCCGCCCGCGAGGTGCTGCGCCGGATGGGCCTGGAGGACGCCGCGCTGGCCGCCGGGACCGGCGAGCAGGGCACCGTCTTCCTCGGCGAGGGCGGCCGCGAGCTCGCCCGGTTCCCGGCCAGCACCGACGACACCTCCGGGCCCACGGCCGAGATGGAGATCCTGCGCGGCCGGCTCGGGGAGCTGCTGCACGACCACACCCGCGACGCCGTCCGTTACCTGTTTGACGACCAGATCGCCGGCCTGGCCCAGGACCTGGACGGCGTGGACGTCAGCTTCGCCTCGGGCCGGGAGGAGCGGTTCGACCTCGTCGTCCTCGCCGAGGGGGTCAGCTCCCGCAGCCGCGACCTGGTGTTCCCGGCCGCCTCCCGCGAGTACCTGGGCATGGTCATCGCCTACCTGACCATCCCGCGGCAGGACGACGACACCGACTGGTGGCGCTGGTACGTCGCCGGCCGCGGCCGAGGGGTCAACCTGCGCCCGGACGACGTCGGCACCATCCGCGCCTCGCTCAACGTCATCACCGAGACCCGCGGCCTGGACGACCAGCCGCGGGAGGTGCAGGTCGCCGCGCTGCGCCGCGCGTTCGCCGGCGCCGGCTGGCAGACCGACCGGGTGCTCGCCGCCCTGGACGACGCCCCGTTCTACCTCGAGGACCTCGCCCAGGTGCACCTGGACAGCTGGTCGACCGGCCGGATCGCGCTGGTCGGCGATGCCGCCTGGTGCGCCACCCCGGTCAGCGGGATAGGCACCACCCTGGCGCTGACCGGCGCGTACACCCTGGCCGCCGCGCTGGCCGGGAACACCGACCACCGCACCGCCTTCGCCGAGTACGAGCAGCGGATGCGGCCCTTCGTCGACAAGGGCCAGTCGCTGCCCCCGGGCGTGCCGCAGGTCGCCAACCCGCGCACCGAGCTCGGCCGACGGGCCTTCGGCGCCGTCCTCCGGGTCGCCGCCAGTCCGCTCGCGGCCAAGGTCGGCGGGGTGGCCGGCCGGTTCACCACGCCCCCGGCCGACAAGTACGAGCTCCCCGCCTGGCCCGCCGCCTGACCCGTGCCGCAGCAGGTCACCGCGCAGTCATCGGGTCGCGCCACGACGCGACCCGATGACCGTGGGGTGACCTTTCTGCGGCCCCGGGACAGCCGGTCACCGCAGAGGGATCCGGTCACGGTGCACGGTGACCGGATCCCTGACGGGTGACCGCAGACTCACGCCGTCCGGGCAGACTCCGGCGTTGCAGGGTGACAGGAGCCCTGGAACGCGTGAGTCTGCGCGGGTGACCCGCTCCCGCGCCCTCGCCGTCCTCGGGTCCGTCATCGGGTCCGTCCTCGCCCTCACCGCCTGCGGGCCGAAGGACTCCCCTGCCGCACCCGGCGCCGACCCCGACGCGCTGGTGCTCCGGGTGACCCAGGGCGGCGGGTACACCGCGCCCGGCGCCGACCTCGGCCGGCTGCCGCTGGTCAGCGTCTACCGCGACGGCCGGGTGATCACCGAGGGCCCGGTCGTGGCGATCTACCCGGCCCCGGCGTGGCCGAACGTGCAGGTCACGAGGCTGGACGACGACGCCGTCACCGACCTGGTCGATGCCGCCCTGGACGCCGGGGTGACCGCCACCGGCGACCTGGGCTCCCCCGGCCTGGCCGACGCGACCACCACCACGATCACCCTGGTCACCGCGGCGGGCACCAGCACCCGCGAGGTGTACGCGCTGCAGGAGGGCCAGGGTGACCCCGCCCTGACCGCCGACCAGGCCGCCGCCCGCACGGCGCTGGCCGACCTGGTCGACCGGCTCACCGGTGTCCAGGGGGACGGCGAGTCCTACGAGCCCAGCGCGGTGGCCGCCCTGGCCGGCAGCTACGTCGCGGACCCCGACCTCGCGCGCGACCCGGTGACGTGGCCCGGCGCCCCCCTCCCCGGGGAGTCGGTGGCCCCCGGCATCGGGTGCACGGTGAGCGCGGGCGCCCAGGCCTCCGCCGTCCGCAGCGCCGCGCAGGACGCCGACGGGCTGACCCCCTGGACCGACGGCTCCGCCACCTGGGCGGTGACCTTCCGCCCGCTGCTGCCCGACGAGTCCGGCTGCGCCGACCTGGCCGGGTAGCACCCCCCCGAGCGGGTGAGGCGGCCGGTCCCGGGTCAAGGCCCGGTACCGGAACGCCGACAACCGGCAGGTGAGCGCCCCCACGAGCAGGTCCCGGGTGCCCGACGTCCTGACCGTGGGCGCCGTGGCGGCCCTGGTGCTCGCGTTCCTCCCCGCCACGCGCTCGGCGGCGGTCGTCGCGATCAGCCTGCTGGCCACCCTCGCCCCGCTCGTCGGGTGCCTGCTGCACCGCCCGGCCCGGCTGCTGCCGTGGGTCGTGGCCACCGGCATGCTCACCGGCTGGACCCTGTCGATCACCTTCGGCGCCCGCTGGCCCGTGCTCGGCGAGTACGCCCAGGACCTCGGCACGCTGTTCGGGGTCGGCCTGGTCCTCTACATGTTCACCCAGCACGTCCGGTCCCGTCCGGTGGACCGCCGCACCCACGAGCGCGCCGTCTGGGGGCGCCGGGCCGACCAGGTCACCCTCGTCCTGCTGATCGGCCTCGCGTCGGCCCAGGTGCTCACCACCGCGCGCGCCGCCTCGGCGCCGGCCAGCGCCTACTGGGCACCGCTGGACGTGCTGATGATCGCCGTCGTGCTGCGGTTCGCGTTCTCCCGGGCCGGGCTGACCCCCAGCATCCGGCTGTTCATCGCCGGCTGCGTGGCCGCCGGCATCTACGACGCCGCGGCCTCCACCACCGGCATCCGCCTGCAGCCGCTGGACAGCGTGCTGTCGGTCATCTGGGCGGTGTCGATGGCCTGCATGGTCGTCGCCGCCCTGCACCCGAGCATGGCCGTGGCCTTCCGCAGCTCCGCGCTGCGCCGGCTGCGCCCGGAGTCCGGGCGGGTGCTGGGCCTGATGGCGCTGGCCCCCGTCCCGCTGGCCCTGGCGGTGCTGCACCCCTCCGGCCGCCTGCCCTGGCTGGTCTACCTGGCCACCGCCTGCGTGGTCGCCACCCTGGCGATCGTCCGCGGCGCCCAGGCCCTGCTCTCCAGCGAGGGCCACGCCGGCCGCGACCCGCTGACCGGCCTGGCCAACCGCCGCGGCCTGCAGATCGCCTTCGACGAGCTGCTGCTCACCGCCCGCCCCGGCGCCGACCACGTCGGCCGGCTGGCCCTGCTGGACCTCGACGACTTCAAGGACGTCAACGACACCCACGGCCACGAGGCCGGCGACCACCTGCTCATCGCGGTCGGCGAGCGGCTGTCGGCCGCCGTCGGCGACACCGGCACCGTCGCCCGCTCCGGCGGCGACGAGTTCGTGCTGGTGCTGCGCCCCGACGCCCCCGCGGTGGCCGACATCGTGACGGCCGCGTTCGGCGCCCCGCTCGCCCTGCGCGGCCCGCTGCCGCACAGCTCCCTGGTCCGGTGCAGCGCCGGGTGGGTGCCGCTGACCGCCGCCAGCCAGCTCCCGCTCGCCCTCGCCGACGCCGACATCGCCCTCTACGTCAGCAAGGGCAGCCGCCGCGGCGCCGCCACCGAGTTCGCCCCCGCCCAGCGCGACGAGGTGCTCGGCCAGATCGGGCTCAGCGACGACCTGCGCCGCCTGATCGCCGGGGACGGTGACGCCGGCGAGCTGCTGCTGGTCTTCCAGCCGCTGGTGGACCTGCGCACCCGCCTCGTGCTCGGCTGCGAGGCACTCGTCCGCTGGCAGCACCCCACCCGCGGTCTGCTGGGCCCCGACACCTTCCTGCCCGTCGCCGAGGCGCAGGGCCACGGCGCCGCCGTGGACACCCTCGTCCTGCGCCAGGCCTGCCAGGTGGCCGCCCGGTGGGCCGAGCAGGGCCTGGACCGCACGGTCAGCGTCAACCTGGGCCGCTCCTCGATGACCGAGCCCGACCTCGCCGACCAGGTGCGCGACGCCCTGGCCTGCAGCGGCCTGGCCCCCCACCGCCTGCACCTGGAGATCACCGAGCACGACCAGCTCTCGGTCGACGCCGGGGTCGACGCGCTGCGCCAGCTGGCCGACCTGGGCGTCGCGATCAGCCTCGACGACTTCGGCACCGGCTACACCTCGCTGGCCTACCTGCAGCGCTACCCGATCACCCTGCTCAAGCTCGACCGCTCCATCACCGGCGCCGACGCCGGCGACGACCTGATCGCCGGCATCACCAGCCTGGCCGGGATCCTGGGCATGGCGGTGCTCGCCGAGGGCATCGAGACCGAGGAGCAGCACGCCCGGCTCGCCGCGTTCGGCATCGACGCCGGCCAGGGCTGGCTGTACGGCCGCCCGGTCCCCGCCGACCAGCTCGACGTGCTCCAGGCGACCTGATCCCCCCGGTGCGGGACCATGCCCCGGTGAGCACCCCCACCCGACGCGCCGCCTCGTCGGCCACCGGGGTGCTCGCCCTCGCCGTCGCGCTCACCCTCGTGCTGGTGCCGGCCGCTATCTGGCCGGCAACCCGGGTGTCCGCCGTCCTCACCGCGACCGCGCTGGCCGTGCTCGCCCCGCTGGTCGGCGTCCGCTGGCACCGGCCGCCGCGGCCCGGGCCCTGGCTGGCCGTGTCGGCGATGCTGGCCTGCTGGCTGGTGGCCCTCGCGCTGGCCACCTCCGCCCCGACCACCGGCGTCGTCGTCCAGACCGTGGGCATCGCGGTCGCGCTGGGCCTGTTCGGCGTGCTGTTCGGCCGGCAGCGCCGCGGCGGGCCCGACGAGCGCCGGCGGACGCGCCGCGAGACGTGGGGACGACGCACCGACCAGCTGGTGGTGGCCGCCGTCGTCGTCCTGGCCGTGGCCCAGTCGGTGGCCGCGGCGATGGCACCCGGGGTGCCGTGGGCCACCTCGGTCGCCCCGTTCGACCTGGTGCTGATCTGCCTGCTGCTGCGCTTCGCCGCCTCGCGCGCCGACCTGGGCCCCAGCATGCGGCTGCTGCTGGCCGGCGGGGTCGGCGCCGCGGCGTACGACTGCCTCTCGTCGGCCGACGGCGTCCGGCTGCCCGGCCCGCAGGCCGGCACCGGCGTGCTCTGGACGGCGGCCGTGTGCCTGTTCGTCGCCGGCTCGCTGCACCCGGACATGCGCACCGCGTTCACCGGCGCCCGGCTGTCCCGGCTGCGGTCGGAGTCCGCCCGCCTGCTCGGGCTGACCCCGCTGGTGCTGGTCCCGGTCGCACTCTGGCTGGTCGACGACGCCGGCCACCTGCCGACCACCGCCTACCTGGGTGCCGCGGCCGTGGTCGGTGCGCTGGCCATCGTCCGCGGCGCGCAGACCATCCGGGGCAGCGAGCAGCAGGCCCGGCAGGACCCGCTCACCGGGCTGGCCAACCGGCGCGGGCTGCGGATCGCCTTCGACGACCTGGTCCCGCCCGGCACGCCGGACGACGTCGTGGTCGGCCGGCTGGCCGTGCTGGACGTCGACGACTTCAAGCACGTCAACGACACCTACGGCCACGAGACCGGCGACCGCCTGCTGGTCGCGGTGTCGCTGCGGCTGGCCGCCGCGGTCGGCGAGCGGGGCACCGTGGCCCGCTCGGGCGGCGACGAGTTCGTGCTGCTGCTGCCGCCCGACGGCGTCGGCGTGCCCGAGGTGATCGCCTCGGCCTTCCGCGCGCCGGTGGTCCTCGACCGCGGGCCGACCGACCGGGCCCTGCCGGTGCGCTGCAGCGCGGGCTGGGTGGACCTCACCGGCGCCAGCGAGCTGCCCCTGGCCCTGGCCGACGCCGACGTCGCTCTCTACACCAGCAAGGGCGCCACCCGCGGGGCGGCGACCCGGTTCGCCACCGCCCAGCGCGAGGAGGTGCTCGGCCAGCTGTCCCTGGGCGCCGACCTGCGCCGCCTGGTCGCCGGCGAGCCCGACGCCGGCCAGCTGGTGCTGCTCTACCAGCCCCTGGTCGCGCTGCCCTCCCGCGTCGTGCAGGGCTGCGAGGCGCTGGTGCGCTGGGCGCACCCCGGCCGCGGGCTGCTGGGCCCCGACACCTTCCTGCCGGTCGCCGAGGAGCTGGGGCACGGCGCCGACGTGGACGCCTGGGTGCTGCGCGAGGCCTGCGCCGCGGCGCAGGCCTGGCCGGACCCGACCTGGACGGTCAGCGTCAACCTGGGCCGCTCGACGATGTCCGACCTGCGGCTGGCCGACCGGGTGCGCCGGGTGCTGGCCGACACCGGGCTGGACCCGCACCGGCTGCACCTGGAGATCACCGAGCACGACCAGCTGCCGGCCGACGCCGGCGTGCAGACCCTGCGCGAGCTGGCGGCCGCCGGCGTCGGGGTCAGCCTGGACGACTTCGGCGCCGGCTACACGTCAGTGGCCTACCTGCAGCGCTACCCCGTCTCGGTGCTCAAGCTCGACCGGTCCATCACCGGGCCGGACGCCGCCGGCGCCCTGCTCAGCGGGCTGGTCGGGCTGGCCGGTGCCCTGGGCATCAGCGTGCTGGCCGAGGGGGTGGAGACCGACGAGCAGTGCGCCCGGTTGGCCCGGCTGGGCATCGACGCCGGCCAGGGGTCGCTGTTCGGCCGCCCGGTCCCCAGCGACGAGCTGATCAGCACGCAGCGGGCCGGTAACCCCACGTAGCTCACTGGTCACACCTCGGAGCGCTGCCCGGGATTCCTGCTCGGCCGGACCTACTGTCGCCGCGATCAGGGGATCCGAGCGGGAGGGGTGGGGCATGCGGGTCGACGACAGCGTCGATGCCATCGCGGCGTTGCAGCAGCACGCTGCCTGGCGGCTGCTCCGGGCCGACGACGCCCCGCTGGTCATCGCCTTCCTGTCCCGGGTCTTCGTCACCGGCGGCGCGCACGGGCTGCCGGCCGGCGAGCTGGCCGACCGGCTGGGCGACCTGCTGGCCGACCTGGACGGCACCCCCCGCGCCCAGGTCGACGCCCGCGGCTACCTGGACGGCTGGGCCGGCCCGGACGGCGGCTGGCTGCGCGCCTGGTACCCGCCCGGCTCCGACGAGCCCGTCATGGACGCCACCCCGGCGGCCGAGCTGGCCATCGCCTGGGTGGCCGGGCTGGCCCCGCGGCCGTTCGTGGACACCGCCGCCCGGCTGGACTCCGTCGTCGACCTGCTCCGCTCCCTGGCCTCCGGGGACGGAGAGCCGACTCTCCAGCGCGACCGCTACCTGCACCTGGCCCGCACCGCCCGAGGCCTGCTCGCCGATCTCCGCGCGGTCGAGGCGGCCTTCCGCGACCGCGACCGCGAGCTGCGCGACCGGATCGCCGGCGGGGACGGCTCCCTGGCCCTCGACGTCGCCGCTGGCCGCCGCGGGATCGCCGACGGCGACCAGGGCCGCAGCTTCTTCGCCTGCTACGACCGGCTGCTCTCCCCGCGCCTGCAGGAGGAGCTCACCGACCTGCTCACCCGGGTGCACGCCCTGCCCGCGCTGCGCACCTGCGCCGACCCGCAGCTGCGCCGGGTGCAGCACGACCTGGTCATCGCCGCCGAGCACACCCGGATGGTGCTGCGCGGGCTGACCGAGGGCCTGCGCTCGGGCCTGGACGACCGGGTGTGGCGGGAGAACCGCCGGGTGCTGGAGCTGCTCGGCGGCATCGAGCAGTGCGCCCGTCGGCTGTCGGCCGGCCTGACCCCGCTCGACGGGTTCGCCGTTGAGCTCGACGACCTGGCCCCCACCGTCGTCCTGCCGGTCGAGCGCCCGCTGTACGCCCCGCCGCGGCGGGCCGCGGTGGACAGCGCCCGGCCCGACGCCGGCGACGAGGACTTCGCCGCGACCGCGCTGTTCGGCCAGGTCCAGGTGGACCCGGTGCCGCTCACCGCGCACGTGCGGCGCGCGCTGCTGCAGCGCCCGCGGGTGGAGCTGGCGACCGTGCTCGAGCAGCACCCCCTGCAGCACGGCCTGGCCGAGCTGATGGCCTACCTGTCCCTGCGCGACGACGCCTTCGACGTCGTCTTCCCGCTCCCCGCCGACGACGACGTCCCCGACGACCGGGACGACGACGACACCGTCAGCTGGACCGACCCCGACGGTCTCCCCCGCAGCGCCACCCTGCCCCGCGTCGTCTACGCCCGCCGGGACACCGGTCCCCGCGCCGGCAGCACCCACCCCGCCGGCCGCCGTGCGCGGCTGATCCCCGTGGAGGACCCCCGATGACCGCCCTGCTGCCCGAGCTCGACGCCGCTCCTGCCCGCGCCGAGCTCGACCTGCCCCTGGTGGTGACCACGCTGATGCGCGGTGTCCTGTACCGGGAGAGCTCGCCGGAGGTCTGGCGGCACCTGACCGCCCTGCAGTCCGACCTGCGCGACCACGTCGCCGTCCTCGGGCTGGTCCCGGTGGTCGACGAGCGGGAGGGCTACGCCTTCCTGCGCCAGCGCCCCGAGGACCCGGGCACCGAGCGGCCGCTCCCCCGGCTGGTCGCCCGCCGGTCGCTGTCCTTCCCGGTCAGCCTGCTGCTGGCCCTGCTCCGCCGCGAGCTGGTCGTGGCCGACGCCGGCGACGGTGGCCGGCTGGTGCTGACCCGGGCCGCCCTGGTCGACCTGCTCGCGGACTTCCTGCCCGACCCCGGCCGGCGCAACCGGCTGGTGGAGCAGGTCGACGGGCACATCGCCAAGGTCGTCGAGCTGGGCTTCCTGCGCCGCATGCCCGGACCCGACGGCGGGTTCGAGGTGCGCCGCGTGCTCAAGGCCTTCGTCGACGCCCAGTGGCTCGGCGAGTTCGACGCCAAGCTCGCCGAGTACGCCGGTCAGCACCCCGCCGCCGCCTCCGGCGCGTTCTCCGCCGCCTTCTCCGCCGACATCGAGGAGGACCTCCTGTGACCACCACCCCGCCGGTGCCGCACCTGCTGCTCACCACCGAGGACGACGCCCCCGGCACCCGCGCGGGCTTCCGGCTGGACCGCCTGGAGATGCTCAACTGGGGCACCTTCGACCGCCGGGTCTGGACGCTGCGCGCCGACGGCCAGAACACCCTGCTCACCGGGGACATCGGCTCGGGCAAGTCCACCATCGTCGACGCGCTGAGCACGCTGCTGCTGCCCGCGGCCCGGGTCTCCTACAACGAGGCCGCCGGCGCCCCCACCCGCGAGCGCGACCTGCGCTCCTACGTGCAGGGCCACTGGCGGGCCGAGCGCAGCGACACCACCGGCGCCCCCCGCACCGTGGGCCTGCGCCCGGGCAGCACCTGGACGGCGCTGCTCGCGGTGTTCCGCAACGAGGCCCTGGACGAGACCGTCACCCTCGGCCAGGTGTTCTGGCTGCGCTCGGGCGAGGTCGGCCAGCCCGACCGGTTCCACCTGGTCGCCGACCGCGACCTCTCGATCGCCGGTGACCTCGCCGAGTTCGGCAGCGACCCGGCCGCGCTGCGCCGCCGGCTGTCCGCCCGGGTCGACGTCGAGGTGTTCGGCACCTTCACCGAGTACGGCCGGGTCTACCGCAACCGGCTGGGCATCGCCTCGGAGCAGGCGATGGACCTGTTCCACCAGACCGTCTCGATGAAGGCCGTCGGCGACCTCAACGGCTTCGTCCGCGACCTGCTGCTCGAGCCCGGGGACTCCGCCGGCTGGGTGGACCGGCTGCTCGGCCACGTCGACCAGCTCACCCGCGCGCACGACGCCGTCGTCACCGGCCGCACCCAGCTGGCCCAGCTCGCGCCGGTGCTCGCCGACGCCGACCGGCACGCGGTGCTCACCGAGCAGATCGTCACCGTGGACGCCGACCTGGGCGCGCTCCCGGTGTGGGCCGACCGGCTGCGCGAGAAGCTGCTGTCCGCGCAGGCCACCACGCAGCGCGCCGAGGTCGCGGCCACCGACCGGGCGCTGAGCCAGGGCATCACCAACCTGGACCTCGCCCGCGCCCGCGAGCTGTCGCTGACCATGCAGCGCACCGGCAACGGCGGCGAGCGGCTGCGCTACATCGACGAGCAGCTGCTGGACCTCGAGGTCGCCCGCCGCGAGCGGCGCACCCGGGCCGGCACCTTCGCCGGCCTGCTGGAGGCCACCGGCCTGGACCCGGTCACCGACGTCGAGGACTTCGTCGCCCGGCGCACCGAGATCGCGCAGGCCCTGTCCCGCGCGGTGGACGGCGAGGCCCAGGTCGAGGAGCGGCTGGCCGAGGTCGAGGTGGCCCTGGCGTCGCTGCGCTCCCGGGCGGCCGCGATCGGCCACGAGCTGACCGGTCTGCGCGGGCGCGCCGGCGTCGTCCCCCGGGACTCCCTGCGGCTGCGCGACCGGCTGGCCGCCGCGCTGTCGGTGGACGCCGGCCTGCTGCCCTTCGCCGGCGAGCTGGTCCGGGTCTCCCCCGTGCACGCCGAGTGGGCCGGTGCCGCCGAGCGGGTGCTGCGCGACTTCGCACTGACCGTCCTGGTGCCGCACGAGCACTACGCCGCGGTGACCGCCTGGGTCGAGGAGCAGGACCTGGGCGCGGAGCTCGCCTACCTGGCGCTGCCGGCCCAGCTGCCAGCCGCCTCGCCGATGCCGGCCCCGCAGTCGCTGGCCGCCACCCTCGAGGTGCGCTCCAGCCCGCTGGCCGCCTGGGTGGAGACCCAGGTGGCGCTGCGCGCGCCGCACCTGCGGGTCGACGACATCGAGGAGTTCCGCCGCACCCCGGTCGCGGTCACCCGCACCGGCCAGGTCAAGGACCGCACCGGCCGGCACGCCCTGGACGACCGGCACCCGATGGGCGACCCGCTGCACCAGGTGCTGGGCTGGGACAACGCCGGCAAGGTCCGCGCGTTGGGCGCCGCGGAGAACGCGCTGCTGCCCCAGCTCGGCGAGCTCTCCGCCGCCCGGGACGCCGTCCGCGCCGAGCGGGCCCGCACCGTGGCCCGCGGCCGGGACCTCGCCCAGCTGTCGGCCTACGACAACTGGAAGGCGCTGGACTGGCAGGGCGCCATCCGGCAGATCGCCGAGCTCGGCCGCGAGCGGGACCTGCTGGTCGCCGCCTCCGGGGTGCTCTTCGGCCTGGACGGCGCGATGGACGACCTGCGCCGCGACATCGTCTCGCTGGCCTCGGCGCAGGCCACCCTGCAGCAGCGCCGCGGCGCCGCCGCGCACGCCCTCGGGGAGACCTTCCGCGTGCTGGAGGGCGTCCGCCGCCGGCTGGCCGCGGCCGGCGCCGACGACGCCCGGGACGCCGTGCCCGCCCGCCAGGCCGTGGACGACGGCTCGGCCGTCGCCCGGGCGCTGCGGATCGACCGTGCGCTGACCGCGCCGGAGCGGCTGGACCGGCGCGGCTGGATCGCCTCCTCCCCGCCTGGCGACCTGGACGACGTCGACGAGCGCGAGCGCACCCTGCGCGCCGCGCTGGAGCGCGAGCGCACCACGCAGACCTCGGTGCGCGCCGAGGTCGAGGCCCGGATGGTGCGCGCCATGGCCGCCTTCCGCGCCCAGCACCCGGCCGCCGCGACCGGCCTGGACGCCTCGCGGGACGCCGCGGACGCCTTCCGCGAGCTGCACGAGCGGCTGCGCACCGACGAGCTGCCGCGCGCCGAGGCGACCTTCACCGCCTGCCTGGAGCAGGACACCGTGCGCGACATCGCCGGGTTCCTGGCCGAGCTGGAGCGGCGGGCCGCGCAGGTGACCGAGCGGATCGAGGCGATCAACGGCTCGCTGCACGACATCGACTACCACCCGGGCCGCTACCTGGCCCTGGAGGCCCGGCGCAGCGGCGCCCCGGAGATCGAGGACTTCCGGGCGGACCTGCGGGCCTGCACCGAGGTCGACGACGCCGACCCGGAGCTGCGGTTCGCCCGCATCGCCCGGATCGTGCAGCGGCTGCGCGGCCGGGCCGGGCACGCCGCCGAGGACCGCCGCTGGGCCCGGACCGTCACCGACGTCCGCACCTGGTTCGTGTTCTCCGCCATCGAGCGCTGGCGGCACGACGACGCCGAGCACGAGACGCACACCGACGCCGCGGGCAAGTCCGGCGGGCAGAAGGAGAAGCTGGCCTACACGGTGCTGGCCGCCTCGCTGGCCTACCAGTTCGGCATCGACCCGGCCGCCCACCTGGCCCGCAACTTCCGCTTCGTCGTCATCGACGAGGCGTTCGGACGGGGCTCGGACGACTCCACCCGGTTCGCCCTGGACCTGTTCGGCCGGCTGGGCCTGCAGCTGCTCGTGGTCACCCCGCTGCAGAAGATCCACGTCATCGAGCCCTACGTGGCCTCGCTGGGCTACGTGGACAACCAGCAGGGCGACGACTCCCGGCTGCAGTGCCTGACCGTCGAGGACTACCGCACCCGCCGGGCGCTGGCCCGGTCGGTCACCGCCTGACCGCTACAGCTCCGGGATGCACGCCCCGGCGCCCAGGCGGGCCAGGCCGGCCAGGTCGCCGTCGGCGAAGTCCAGGACGTCGCCGCTGGTGGTCGAGGCCATCAGCTGCTCCTCGTCCCACACGTGCGCCAGCCCGACGACGTGGCCCAGCTCGTGCAGCAGGATCGCGCGGGCCAGGGCCTCGTCGCCGTCGGCCAGCAGGGTCGCGTACTCGGGGCCGTCGAGGGTGACGCTGCCGGTGACGTAGGCGACCGGTCCGCCGTCCGGGCCGGCCGAGGCGCTGCCGCCCAGGCCCGCGACGTCCCCGGCCAGGCCGGGCTCCTGCTCGGGGGTGCGCCAGCCGACCACCACCGGCGCCCAGCGGTCGCCGTAGCGGTCGGGCTGGTAGGCCGCGCGGCCGCCGCCGGGCACCTCGTCGGTGGGTCCGTCGTAGCGGAACTGCAGGCCGGTCACCGCGGTCATCCGGGCCAGCGCGTCGACCAGCATCGCCTCGGCGCCCTCGGGCGCGCCGTCGGTGCTCAGCACCACCGCGACCGGCCGGCACGGGTCGTAGGCCACCGGGGTCACGCCGTCGGCCTGCTCGGCCACGAAGGCGTACACGTCGCTGTCCGGGGCGGTCGGCGGGGTGCCCAGCGGCTCGTCGGACTCCTCGCCGCCCGGGGTGGGCACCGTGCGCGGGGCCTCCACCGGGGCCACCGAGGGCGCGGTGACCAGCGGGAGGGACGGCGTGCGGCCGCTGCCCAGGTACCAGCCCGCCGCGGCCACGACCAGCACGAGGACGACGGTCAGCAGTCCCGGCCACGCGCGCCGGCGACGCGGCGGGAGAACCGGGGGCAGCACCGGCGGGCCCCACTGCGGCACGGGGTACCGCTGGGTGGGGGCCTCGTCGGGGTGGGGCTCGCTCATCGCCGTCCAGTGTCCGGTGCGGCACCGACGGTGTCCCGCGCCGCGCCGGTCCGGCCCCCCGGAGGGGGCAGGGTCAGACCCCCAGGTGGGCGAGGGCCTGGACCACCAGGGCGCTCTGCCCGTTGGCCAGCTCGGCGAGGACGCCGGGCTCGCGGGCCTCGTCCGGGGTGAACCAGGTGAGCTCCAGCGCGTCCTGCTGGGGCTCGCAGTCGCCCTCGACCGGCACCACGTAGGCCAGCGACACCGCGTGCTGGCGCGGGTCGTGAAACGGGGTGACGCCGGGGGTCGGGAAGTACTCGGCGATGGTGAACGGCTGCGGGGCCGGCGGGACCCGGGGCAGGGCGAGCGGGCCGAGGTCCTTCTCCAGGTGCCGGAGCAGCGCCGCGCGGACCCGCTCGTGGTAGAGCACCCGGCCCGACACCAGGGCCCGCTTGATCTGCCCGTCGCTGCCGACCCGCAGCAGCAGGCCGACCTTGGTCACCGTGCCGTGCTCGTCGACCCGGACCGGGACGGCGTCCACGTAGAGGATCGGCAGCCGCTCGCGGGCGGCGTCCATCTCCTCGCCGGAGAGCCAGCCGGAGTCGGACAGGGTGGTCGCCTCGGTCATGTGCACTGTCTATCCGACCGCGCTCCCGGTCAGCTGCAGCGGGGTCCGGCGAGCGGGCCGAGCCGGGCAAGCCCCTCCAGGTCGCCCTGCTGGTACTCCCGCCCGAGGGACCCACCGGCGTCCATCAGCTGGCTGGGGTCCTCGACGTGGTCCAGGCCGACGAGGTGGCCCAGCTCGTGCAGCAGCACCCCGCGGGCCCGCGTCGGGCTCGCGTCGGCGAACCATCCGGCGTCCAGCACGATCTGCCCGCGGCCGTAGACCTGGCCGCCGGACCGGCCGCCGACCACCATCGGCCGGGCCCACCCGATGGCCTCGCCGGCGGCGAACAGCTCGTCCTGCGCGGTCGGCACCCAGGACACCAGCACCTCGGCACCGCCGGGCAGCGGGTCGGTCGCGCCGTCCTGGTCCGGGCTCAGCTGGGTGGACCCCAGCGCGGTGAAGGTCAGCCCGGTGGCCTCCTCGACCGTCGCGACGGCGTCGGTGACCAGGGCCAGCGCGCCGTCCGGGGCGTCGGTCCAGTCCACGACGTAGCCGACCGGGCTGCAGGGGTCCCAGGTCACCGGCGTGCCGTCGGCGGCCTGGACCAGGAAGGCGTGGTCGCCGGCCGCACGGGCCCGCGTCGGGTCGGCGACCTGGGCGACCAGCAGCCCGGCGAACAGCGGGATCTCGACCGCGACCAGCAGCAGGGCGGCGAAGCGGATCCGCGAACGGCGGCGGCGTGGGGTGGAGGGCACCTGCCGTGTCTAGGTGACCCGGCGGCCCTCCGGGCGCCGTGGTGACGCAGCGTCACCCCGTCGGCGGTCCCGGATCACCCGGTCGGGCGTCACCCCGCGACGGGCAGGGGCTCCTGCGGACACTGCGTGAGCACCGTGGCCATCGCGGCGTGCTCGGCGGCCGTCGTCCACAGGCCGTAGGTGAGCTTGACCGCGACCTGGCGGGCGACGTAGGCGCAGCGGTAGGCCTGGTTGGGCGGCAACCAGGTCGCGGTGTCGCCGTCCCCCTTCTGCTGGTTGAGCGGTCCGTCGACGGCCAGCAGGTTGAGCGGGTCGTTGGCGAAGGCCACCCGGGTGGCCTCGTCCCACTGCTGGGCGCCGGTCTGCCAGCTGTTGGACAGCGCGACGACGTGGTCGATCTGCACCTGCTCGCTGGTGCCCTGCCCGCGCAGGAAGGAGATCGTGGTGCCCGAGTACGGGTCGACGAGGACGCCGCTGGTGACCACGCAGTCCTGGGTGCCGGGCCGGAACTGCTCGGCGGTGAGGTCGCGGGCCAGCACGTCGTTGCGGGTGTCGCACCCGTTGCGGTCGGTGTCCACCCAGCCGCTGCCGTACCGGTCGCGCTCGTAGCCGGTCTGCGGCGCCCGGCCGCGGACCGGCAGCCCGGCCAGGGCGGCCAGCGCGGTGCCCGGGTCGGCCCCGGCGACGGCGGTCGCGGCGGCGTCCTCGCCGAGCAGGCCGGTGTCCGGGTCGAGGGTGACCGGTGCCTGGGTGACCGGTTCCGGGGTCGTCGGGGCCGGGGTCGTCGGGACCTGCGTCGTCGGGGACGGCAGTGCGCTGGACGTCGCCGGGGCGGTGGCGGCGGTCGGGGTCGGCGCCGGGCCCGGGTCGGCGCCGAGCGTGCCCACCCCCACGCCGAGCAGGACGGCGACCGCGGC
Organism: Klenkia terrae; assembly: GCF_037083865.1. Classification (NCBI taxonomy): domain Bacteria; kingdom Bacillati; phylum Actinomycetota; class Actinomycetes; order Geodermatophilales; family Geodermatophilaceae; genus Klenkia; species Klenkia terrae. The sequence continues at coordinate 138,697 of NZ_JBAPLV010000011.1, forward strand.
GACGACCGCCAGCAGGGTCCGCCGCCCGCCGCGGGACAGGCCGCGGCGGGTTCCGGGCAGCCGGGTCGAGGTCACCTTCAGCGGGTCGCGGCTCATCGCCGTTAAGGGTGCTGGGCGGGTCGGCGGCCGACGGGGTCCGACACGCCCCGGGTTCTGCCAGGATCTGCCGGCATGACCGGGGAAGACGACCTGCACCGCCTGTCCATGACCGTGCTGATGACCCCGGACATGAGCAACTTCTCCGGCAACGTGCACGGCGGCCAGCTGCTCAAGCTGCTGGACCAGGTGGCCTACACCTGCGCCAGCCGCTACAGCCGCACCTACGCGGTGACCCTGAGCGTGGACCAGGTGGTGTTCCGCGAGGCCGTCCACGTCGGCGAGCTGGTGACCTTCCGGGCCAGCGTGAACTACACCGGCCGGACGTCGATGGAGATCGGCATCCAGGTCACCACCGAGGACCTGCGGGCCGGGATCGTCCGGCACACCAACAGCTGCTACTTCACGATGGTCGCGCTGGGCGCCGACCGCCGCCCGGTCGCCGTCCCGCCGCTGGAGGTGGTCACCGAGGACCAGCGGCGCCGGCACGCCGCGGCGGTGTCCCGGCGGGAGCTGCGCCGGGAGATCGAGGCCCGCACGCAGGAGATCCGGACGGCGGTGCCCTGACCGGGCTGCTCTAGCGTCGGCCCCGTGGACGAGATCGCCGAGGCCTTCTACCTGCCGCTGGGCGAGGGCCGGTTCACCCCGACCCGCGCGACCGAGAGCCCGTGGGACGTCGGGGCGCAGCACGGCGGCCCGCCGTCGGCCCTGCTCGCGCACCTGGCCGCGGCCGCCGGCGACCAGCAGCCGGCGCGGGTGTCGATGGACTTCTTCGGCGCGATCCCCCGCCAGGAGCTGACCGTCGAGGTGTCGCCGGTCCGCCCGGGCCGCCGGATCGACCTGACCGAGGCGGTGATGACCGTCGGCGGCCGGACCGTCGCCGTGGCCCGGGTGTGGTCCCTGGCCCCGGGGCCGACGCCGCCGGTGGTGACCCCGGCCGTCGTCCCGCCGCCGGTCCCCGCGGAGGGCACCGTCGTGTTCCCGGGGCTGCCGGACTTCGGCTACCAGGAGGCCCTGGACTGGCGGTACACGGCCGGGTCCCCCGAGCAGCTCGGCGCGGCGGACGTCTGGACCCGGGTGCGCATCCCGCTGGTCGCCGGTCAGGAGCTCACCGGCACCGACCGCACGCTGATCGCCGCCGACGCGGCCAACGGCATCTCCGTGGAGCTGCCGCTGGAGCGCTGGCTGTCCATCCCGCCCGGGATGACCTGCCACCTGACCCGGGAGGCCGAGGGCGAGTGGGTGCACCTGTCCTGCGCGACCCGGATCGGCGGCAACGGCCTGGGCCTGTGCACCGGCACGATCTCCGACGCCGCCGGGGTCTACGGCGAGGTCAGCCAGCCGCTGCTGGTGCGCGAGCGCTGATCCGGTTCCCCCTGGTCGCGACCGGGTAGCGCCCCGCCATGACCTCCAGCAGCCCGGACCGCCAGGACGAAGCCCCCAGCCGCAGCCAGCGGCACGCCCGCAGCCGAGCGGTGTCCGCGACCCTGGGCGGCCTGGGTCTGGGGATGCTGCTGGCGCCGGCCTGGACCGTGCGGCACCTGGCCCCCGGCGCCCGGGCGCCGCGCAGCTGGCTGGTCCGGGTGCTCGGCGTCCGGACGGTGGTGCAGAGCGCGGTCCTGCTGGCCAACCCCACCCGGCAGGCGATGCAGGCCGGTGCCGCGATGGACGCCCTGCACCTGGCCAGCATGGCGCCCGCCGCGCTGATCTGGCCGAGCTACCGGCAGGCCGCCGGGGTCAGCGCCGCCGTCTCCGGGGTCGCGCTCGCGCTGCAGCTCGCCGTCGCCCCGCAGGCCGAGGACGCCGTCCGGATCCCCGGCGACGTCCCTCCCCGCTGACCCGGGCTCACTCCGCCAGCGGCGCGGCGATCTCCCAGAGGTGTCCGGACGGGTCGGCGAAGGCCGCCGTCCGGACGCCCCACGGCCGGTCCTGCGGACCGTTGCGCAGCGCGATGCCGAGGTCGGCCAGCTCCGCGCAGACGGCGTCGACGTCGGCCACCCCGACGGTGAGCACGAACCGGTGCGGCCCGGCGTCGGCGACGGTGCCCGGCTCCACCAGCTCGACCGCCCGGTCGGCCTGCAGCAGGTTCACCACCGTGTTGCCGATGGAGAACGCGGTGGACACGTCGTCGGTGAACAGCTCCCGGCCGTCGAACACGGCGGCGTAGAACGCGCGGGCAGCGGTCAGGTCGTCCACGAACAGGGTGATGGCCTGCAGGTCGCGCAGCGGCACGGTGCCTCCTCGGTAGGGGTGTCGGGGAGGAGACCGACGGACCGGCCCGGACTCATCGGCGCGGACTCATCGGCGCGGGACGGGCGTCCAGTCCGTCGCCGTCCGCAGCGGGCCCTTGAGCACCTTGCCGCCGGCGTTGCGCGGCAGCGGCCCGTCCAGCACCCGGACGTACTGCGGCACCTTGTAGTCGGCCAGCCGCTCGCGGGCGAACGCGGCCAGGTCGGCCACGGCCAGCGTGGTGCCCGGCCGGGTGAGGACGACGGCGCCCACCTTCTCCCCCATCACGTCGTCGGGCACGCCGACCACGGCCACCTCGAGGACGTCGGGGTGCTCGGCCAGGACGTTCTCCACCTCGACGGAGTACACGTTCTCCCCGCCGCGGTTGATCATGTCCTTGGCCCGGTCGACGATCCGGACCAGGCCCTCGCCGTCGACCGTGGCCAGGTCACCGGTGTGCAGCCAGCCGTCGACGAAGGTCTCGGCGGTGCGGGCGGCGTCCCCCCAGTAGCCGACGGCGACGTTCGGCCCGCGGACCAGCAGCTCGCCGATCCCGCTGTCGAGGTCGGGCCGGTCGACCGCGACGTCGACCACCGGGGCCGGGAAGCCCACCGAGTCGGCGTGCGCGTCGGTCCAGGCGTCGGGCAGGAAGGTGGCCAGCGCACTGGTCTCGGACAGCCCGAACCCGTTGCCCAGCCGGACGCCGGGGAAGGCCACCCGCAGCCGGTGCACCAGCTCGGGGGCCATCGGGGCGCCGCCGTAGGACAGGGCCCGCACGCTGGACAGGTCGGTGGTCGCCAGGTCCGGGTGCCGCAGCACCAGCTCGTAGATCGTCGGCACGCTCGTGAGCAGGGTGACCCGGTGCTCGGCGACGGCCGCCAGGAACGCCGCGGGCGAGAACTTGGGCATGAGCACCGTGGTGCCGCCCATCAGCACCTGCGTGATCATCTGCGAGCAGCAGCCGGTGACGTGGAACAGCGGCACCGAGATCAGCGAGACGTTGCTCTGCTCGACGTCCAGCTCGCGGCAGCGCTGCACGTTCTCCGCCGAGCTGACCAGGCACTCCTGGGTGAGCATCGCGCCCTTGGGCCGGCCGGTGGTGCCCGAGGTGTAGAACAGCGCGGCCACGTCGCCCGGTGCCGGGTCGGCCGGCTCGACCGGGTCGCCGTCGGGCAGGTCGACGGAGTCCACGACGACGGCGGCGCCGGAGTCCTGCAGCACGAACGCAGTCTCGGCCGGGGCCAGCCGGGTGTTCAGCGGGACGACGACGGCGCCGGCCAGCTGGGCGCCCCAGAACCCGAGCATCCAGGCCAACCCGTTCGGCAGCCCGACGGCGACCCGGTCGCCCGGTCCCACCCCCGCGGCGCGCAGGCCGCCGGCCACCCGCAGCGCCCGGTCCCACAGCTCGCGGTAGGTGGCGGTGCCCCCGCCCAGCTCGACGACGGCGGTGCGGTCGGGGTGCGCGGCGACGGTGTCGGCGAACCCGCGGACCACGTTGGGCAGCAGGCCCTCGTACCGGGCGATGCCGTCCGCGCCGCGCTGGATGCCCGTGCTGTCGAAGACCACCGTTGCATCCTGCACCTGTCGGCTGGGCACGGCCCGCAGGGTCTGGACCGTCCGGCACGCGGGCCCTACGGTCGGCGGGGTGTCCGTCGTCCCACCAGCCCGACCGAGCCGGGCAGAAGCCGAGGCGGTCCCCCGGCCGGGCCGCGGCTACCTGCTCGGGGCCGACGAGGGCGTGCCCGGTCGCGGCCCCGAGGTGAAGGCCTCCAACGAGTCGACCGGCGGCAGCCTGGCCGTCTACCGGAGCGTCCTGGACGGTGCCGGTCCGCCGCCGCACCAGCACCGCCTGGAGGACGAGACGATCATCGTGCTCGAGGGCACCGTCGAGGCCGAGTGCGGGGACGACGTCTTCCGCGGGGACGCCGCGAGCACGATCTTCCTGCCCCGCGGGCTGACCCACACGTTCCGGTCCGTCGACGGGCCGGCCACGTTCCTCTTCGTCGTCACCCCCGGCCACCTGGACGAGATGTTCCGGGCGCGGGAGGCGGGCGGCAGCCGGGAGGAGATGATCGACCTCGTGCGTCGGTTCTTCTGACGCCTCACCCCGCGGCCAGCACCGCCCAGCCGTGGGCCGGCAGCTCCAAGCCCGCGCCCCGCGGCGTACCGGACCCGGCCAGCAGCTCCCCTGCCGCCGGGACCGTGGCGGCCTCGCCGGCCACGTTCAGCGCCACCAGCAGCGCCTCGCCGTCGGCCGCCGTCCGGTAGACCAGCTGCTCGTTGGTCAGGTGCAGCTGCTCGGTGCGGGCCCGGTGCAGCCAGCGGTGCCGGCGGCGCAGCCCGACCAGCTCCTGGTGCAGGGCGAACACCGGCCCGCCCTCGACGGCGAGCGGGTCGGCGGGGAACTCGGGCCGGATGGCGTCGTCCCCGCCGGCGCGGTGCTCCTTGATGCCGTGCCAGCCGAACTCGTCGCCGGACCAGACGGCCGGCGTCCCGCCGACGGTCGCCCAGAGCACCAGGGCGTGCGGCAGCCGGTCCTCCCCCACCTGGTCGACGATCCGGGTGACGTCGTGGTTGCCGACGAAGGTCCACGGCACGAAGGCGTCGAGGAACCCGTCGTGCCGCTGCAGCGCGTGCGCGGTCTCGAACAGGTTGCCCTCGGCCAGGCCGTGCCAGATGCCCTGCCACAGCTCGTACTGGGTGACCGCGTCCATGCCCGAGGCCGCCACGACCCCGGCGTAGTCGCCGTGGATGACCTCGCCGACGACGTAGACGTCGGGGAAGCGCTCGCGCACGGCGGGGAGCACATGCGCCCAGAACTCCGGCGGGACGGCGTAGGCGGCGTCCAGCCGCCAGCCGTCGACCCCGCGCTCCAGCCAGTGGCACATCACCTCCACGACGAGCTGCACCACGTCGGGCTGGGTGTGGTCGAGCTCCACCAGCGCGCCGTGGCCCTCGAAGACCGCGGGCTGGTCGCCGTCCCACCGGAACCAGTGCCGGCGGGCCGGGTCGGCGAACGCGGGGTGGTCGCGGCCGACGTGGTTGAACACGCCGTCCAGCAGCACCCGCACGCCCTTGTCGTGGGCGGCAGCCACCAGCTCGTCGAAGTCCTGCTCGTCGCCCAGCCGGGGGTCGATCCGCAGGTGGTCGACGGTGTCGTAGCCGTGCGTGCTGCTGGCGAACACCGGCCCGAGCGCCAGGCCGTTGCAGCCCAGGGACACCAGGTGGTCCAGCCACCCGCTGATCCGCGGCAGCCGGTGGGTGACCGTCTCCACGGCCTCCCGCTCGGCGCCGACGAACCCCAGCGGGTGCACCTGCCACCAGATCGCGTCCTGCACCCAGTCGGGCACGCTCACACCAGCCCGGTGAGGACCGGCCACGGGTCCTCACCGGCGACGGCGGCGCCCAGCACGCGCGCCCAGGTCAGCTCGTTGCCCGCCTCGTCCCGCCAGGACCACATCCGCTTGGTCAGGTGGTGCAACCGGTGCTCCTGGGTGAAGCCGATCGCGCCGTGCACCTGGTGGGCCTGCCGGGCGACGACGTCCACCGCCGCACCCGCGCGCACCTTGGCCGCCGCGGCGGCGAGCTCGACCGGCTCGCCGCGGTCCAACCGCTGCACGGCCGCGTCGACCAGCGCGGTGACCGCGGTGACCTCGCCGGCCATCTGCGCCAGCTGCATCTGGATGCCCTGGAACTTCGCCAGCGGGCGGCCGAACTGCACGCGCTCACCGGCGTACTGCACGGTCCAGGCCAGCACCGTCTCCGCCGCCGCGGACAGCTGCACCGCCCGGGCGAGGGCGTATCGGGCGCGCAGGTCGGCCGGCAGCGGGCCGACCTGGGCGGGGACCCCGTCGAGGACGTAGGAGCCGCGCGGCTCGCCGGCCAGGTTGGCGGCGTGCGTCGCCTCCAGGCCGGACACGTCGACCAGCGCCAGGACGTCGCCGTCCGGACCCGCGGCGACCACGGCCAGCCAGTGCACGACCCCGGCCCAGGCGACGTCGGTCGCCGTCCCGGTGAGCCGGCCGTCCTCGACCCGGACCGCCCCGGCCACCGACACCGACAGCGGCTGGTCGACCGGCGGCAGCTCGAGCCCGGCCGCCAGGACGGCGGGGGCGGCCACCAGCAGCTGCTCGGCCACCGGCACCGCCCCGGCACCCGCGGCCAGCGTGGCGACGACGGCGACCGCGTCGGCCAGCTCGCCGCCCGAGCCACCGGCCTCCTCGGGCAGCCCGACGCCGGTCAGCCCGGCCTCGGCCAGGTCGGCCCACAGCTCGGCGTCCCACCGGCGGTCGGGGGTCAGCTGGGTCGGCTCGTGCCCGGCCAGGATCTCCCGGACGGTGGAGACGACGAGGTCCTGGTCGCTCATCGCAGACCCAGCCCGCGCGCCACGATCCCGCGGAGGATCTCGTTGGTGCCCCCGCGCAGCGTGTAGCCCGGCGCGTGCAGCTGCGCCTCGGCCAGCGCCCGCCCCAGCGGGTCCGGTGAGTCCAGCGAGGCGGGCACGTCCACCACCTCGCGGATCGCCTCGACGACGTCGGCCTCGAACGTCGTCCCCACGTCCTTGACCAGCGCGGCCGGGATGTCGGGCAGCTCGCCGCGGTCCAGGGCGGCCGCGATCCGCAGGGACAGCTGGCGCAGCGCCAGCAGCCGGGCGCTCAGCCGGCCCAGGGTGGCCAGCTCGGCCGGCGACGACGCCCGGCGGGCGAACTCGGCGACCAGCGGGAAGGTGGACAGGAAGCGCTCGGGACCGCTGCGCTCGAAGGCCAGCTCCGCGGTCACCTGGTGCCAGCCGGCCCCCTCCTCGCCCAGCAGCATGTCGCCGGGGATGACCACGTCGTCGAACACGACCTCGTTGAAGTGGTGCCCGCCGTCCAGGATGCGGATCGGGTTGATCGTGATGCCCGGTGTCGACAGGTCGACCAGCAGCTGGCTCATCCCGGCGTGCCGGTGCGCGGTGTCCAGCGGCGCGGTGCGGACCAGGGTGATCGCGTAGTGGCTGTGGTGGGCGTTCGACGTCCAGACCTTGGCGCCGTTGACCACCCAGTCGCCGTCGGCGTTGCGCACGGCCCTGGTGCGGATGGAGGCGAGGTCGGAGCCGCTGTCGGGCTCGCTCATGCCGATCACGAAGAAGCACTCGCCGGCGGCGATCCTGGGCAGGATGTCCTTGCGCTGGGCCTCGGTGCCGTAGCGCAGCAGGTTCGGCCCGGACTGCCGGTCGGCGATCCAGTGCGCGGCGACCGGCGCGCCGGCGGCCAGCAGCTCCTCGGTGACGGCGTAGCGCTCCATCGCGGTGCGCTCGTGCCCGCCGTACTCCTTCGGCCAGGTCATGCCCAGCCAGCCGCGCTCCCCGAGCTTGCGCGAGAAGTCCGGGTCCACGCCGGAAAGCCAGGTGTCCACGTGCGTCGTGAAGGACCCGGCCGCGAGCTCGGCGGCCAGGAACTCGCGGACCTCCAGGCGCACCGCCTCGGCGGCCTCGGAGGGTGGTGCGGGGGCGAGCGTCAGCGTCGACGGCATGCCGGCGATGGAAGCACCTCAGCGCACCGTGAGCAGCATCGGCCCCTTCGGCTTGGGGATCGGGATCGGGGAGATGACGACGCCGGCCCGCGGGTCGGCGGTGACCCGCCGGGTGGCCAGCAGCCGGGCGACGATCGCCTTGACCATCACCTCGGCGACGTGGTTGCCGATGCACAGGTGCGCCCCGCCGCCGAAGGGCACGAAGAGGTGGCTGTGCTGCTTGTGCTCCTCGCGGCCGGGGGCGAAGCGGTCGGGGTCGAAGGCGTCCGGGCGGGTCCACCAGTCCGGGTGCCGGTGCAGCGCCAGGCTGGACACGCTGACCCCGGTGCCGGCCGGCACGTGCACGCCGGCGATCTCCACGTCGGCCAGGGCGCGGCGCGGGGAGAACGGCACGGGCGGGCTCAGCCGCAGCGCCTCGGACATCGCCCGCGAAGTGTGCACCAGGTCGCCGTGGTCGGCCGGGGTGACCGGGGCGCCGTCCAGCGCACGGACCTCGGCGGCCACCCGGTCCTGCTCCTCGGGGTGCAGCGCCAGCTGCCAGAGCATGACCGCCAGCGTCGAGGTCGTGGTGTCGTGCGCGGCGAGCATCAGGAAGACCATGTGGTCGACGACGTCGTCCACCGGCAGCAGCTCGCCGTCCTCGGTGGTGGCGTGGGCGAGCCGGGACAGCAGGTCGGTGCGCGGCTCCGACTCCCGCCGCCGCGCGGCCACCAGGTCGCCGAACACCCGCACCAGCTCGGCCCGGCCGCGGATCCCGCGCCGCCAGGGCGTGCCCGGCAGCGGCACCCGCAGCGGGGTGATCGAGGCGGCCACGGCGTCGGCGAAGGCCCGGTTGACCCGCTCGGACTCCTCGCCGAGGGACACCCCGACGAACACCTCGGCGGCGATGTCCAGGGTCAGCCGCTTCATCAGCAGGTAGACGTCCACGTCGCCGTCGGGGAGCTCGCGCAGGTGCCGGTCGGTGACCTCGTGGATGGCCTCGACGTACCCGGTCAGCGCCGCCCGGCTGAACGCCTGCTGCATCACCCGGCGGTGCCGGTGGTGGTCGTCGAAGTCGCGCAGCATCAGCCCGTTGCGGAACAGCTCGCCGATCGTGTTCGACCAGCCCTGCTCGCTGGAGAGCACCTTGCCCGGGTCCAGGAAGACCTCGCGGGTGGCCTGCGGCGTCAGGAAGGTGATGCCCTCGCGGCCGAGCACCCGCATCCGGTAGACGTCGCCGTAGCGCAGCCGGTTGCGCTCGGTCAGCCCCCGGGCGTCCCGGACGAACATCAGCGTGTGGCCGACCAGCGGCCACCCCCGGTCACCGGGCACGTGCGCGAGCGGATCCACCACGGAGCACCTCCGAGCCGGCCGCGCCGTTGCGACCTGACCGCGACCCTAGGGCCGCGGGAGGACGGCGTCCACGAGGTGCGGCCCCGGTGCGGCGAACGCCCGGCGCAGCGCGTCGGCGAGCTCCGGGCCGGTGGTCACCCGCTCCCCCGGCACGCCCATGCCGGCGGCCAGCGCCACGAAGTCCAGCGACGGCGACCCCAGGTCCAGCAGCCGCCCGGCCCGCGCCCCGCCGGCCGCGGCGCCCACGTTCTCCAGCTCGCCGGCCAGGATCGCGTAGGCCCCGTTGTCGCAGACCAGCACCGTGACGTCGAGCTGCTCGCGGGCCATCGTCCACAGCGCCTGCAGCGTGTACATGGCCGAGCCGTCGGCCTGCACCGCGAGCACCGGCCGGTCCGGGCAGGCGACCGCCGCGCCGACCGCCATCGGCAGGCCGTCGCCGATGGCGCCGCCGGTCAGCGACAGCACGTCGTGCCGGGGCGCCCCGGCGGTCGCCGGGAAGAGGGCGAACCCGCTGGTCAGCGATTCGTCCACCAGCACCGCCCCGTCCGGCAGCACCGCCGCGACGACGGCGGCGAGCACCTGGGCGTCCAACGGCCGGTCCGGCACCGCCGGCACCGCGGCCGGGGCGAGCACCGGGGCACCGCCCACCTCGTCGGCCAGCGCGGTCAGCGCGGCCAGGGCGGACTCCCCCGGCTCGGTGAGCACGTCGACCCGGCAGCCCTCGGGCACGAAGGTGCCGGGCACGTCGGGGTAGGCGAAGAACGCGACCGGGGCCGGCGCGCCGACGAGCACCAGCTGCCAGACGCCGTCCAGCGCGGCCAGCGCCGGCCCCGGCGGGTACGGCAGCTTCGGGACGTCGGGCAACCCGGCACCGCGGGCCATCCGGGCCGGGAAGGTCTCGGCCATCAACCGCGCCCCGGTGCCGGCGGCGACGCGCGCCGCGGCGAGCAGGGCGTCGGCGGTCAGCGCATCCCCGCCCAGGAACAGCACGGTGTCGCCGTCCAGCGTGCCGGCCAGGGCGGTCGGGTCCGGCACGTGCGGCCGGGCCCGCGGCCGGGGCGCCACCCCGGGCGAGGCGCCGGTGGACCAGGAGACGTCGGCCGGCAGCACCAGGGTGGCGACCTGCCCCCGGCCCGCGGCGGCGACCGCGTCGGCGACGTCGTCCCCGACGGTGCCCGGGGTGAGCGACCGGCGCACCCAGCCGACGGCACCGGCGAGGGCGTCCAGGTCGGACTCCAGCGGGGCGTCCCGCCGCTTGTGCGCCAGCGCGTGGTCGCCCACCACGACCACCAGCGGGGCCCGGCCGCGGCGGGCGTTGTGCAGGTTGGCCCAGCCGTTGCCGAACCCCGGCCCCAGGTGCAGCAGCGTGGCCGCGGGCCGGCCGGCCATCCGGGCGTAGCCGTCGGCCGCGCCGGTGGCCACGCCCTCGAAGAGGGTCAGCACCGCCCGCATGTCCGGGACGTCGTCCAGCGCGGCGACGAAGTGCATCTCCGACGTGCCCGGGTTGGCGAAGCACACGTCGACCCCGGCGTCGACGAGCGTGCGGATGACTGCCTGGGCACCGTTCACCACCGCACCCTGGCACCCCGGCGGGTCCGCCGCTCAGCCGCCGGCGGGCACGACGAGCACCGTCGCCAGGCAGAGCACGGCGACCAGCACGCCCAGCACCGCCGGCGCGCGGTCTCCGGGCCGCCGACCGGCCACCAGCGCCCGGCTGCGCACCTGCCCGAGGACGACGGCGAGCCAGGCCACGGCGAACGCGGCCACGACCAGCACCCGGTCGAGCACCGACGCCTCGCCGGTCAGCGTGCGCAGCAGCAGGAGCGAGCCGTTGGTCGCCGCGGCCAGCCCGGTCCGGGTCCAGGCCAGCGACGTCCGCTCGGCCGGCAGGGTGGGTCCCGAGGTCACCCGCCGGCCACCAGCAGCACGCAGACCCCCACCGCGACCACGGCCAACCCGACCGCCAGCACGACGACCGTCCGCGCCACCGGCAGCGCCTGGCCGCGGCGCATGGCGCGCTGCACCTGCCGCCAGCGGACCAGCCCGGCGACCGCGGCGACGACGCTCAGCACGCCGAGCCCGACGCCCAGCGCGGTCCGGACGCCGTCGGCCCCCAGCTGCGGCACGAACTGGTCCAGGGCGACGCCGGCGGCCAGCAGGGACAGCGCGGTCCGCAGCCAGGCGAGGAACGTGCGCTCGTTGGCCAGCGTGAACCGGTAGTCCGGCTCGGACTCCTCGGGGACCTCCGCCGTCTGTCGCTGCACCCGCCTAGTCTGGCGGGAGCAACGTTCGACGACTCGAGGATGTCCCCACCGTGACGATCGCCCCCGCTCCGATCGTGAGCCGTCCCAGTCCGGTGCACGTGGC